>DATNNY010000034.1:0-10146 GCA_035601635.1 Pyrinomonadaceae bacterium | reverse complement strand
GCGTTTGATATCTACTCGAGACTTCTTAAAGACAACATCATTTTTCTCGGCACGCCGATCGACGATCAGATTGCTAATCTGATCGTCGCGCAACTACTTTTCCTCGAGGCCGAGGATCCCGAAAAAGACATCAACGTCTATATCAACTCGCCCGGCGGCTCAGTTACCGCGGGTTTGGCAATCTATGACACGATGCAATTCATTCGTCCGGACGTGACCACGATCTGTGTCGGCATGTGCGCATCGATGGGCGCCCTGTTGTTGACCGCCGGAGCTAAAGGCAAACGTTTTGCTTTGCCGAATTCCCGCATCCTGATTCATCAACCGTCGGGCGGCATGCAGGGGCAGGCCACTGACGTGCGCATTCATGCTGAAGAACTCATCCGCATTCGTGAATTGACGTCCGAGATCCTCGCCAAGCACACCGGCCAGAGCATGGAACAAATTGAGCGCGACGTCGAACGCGATCGTTATTTATCTGCCGTTCAAGCCAAAGAGTATGGTTTAATAGACGAGGTGATCGCGCACCGCGAGTAGATGTAGCGCAAGTTATTAACTTGCGCGCGCAACTTAAACAAGCTGCGCTACACAAATCTTACAGTCTCAACGGAGTTCCCCAAGACTATGGTAAGACGAACCGACGACACGCTGCGCTGCTCGTTCTGTGGAAAATCTCAGAACGAAGTGAAGAAGCTCATTGCGGGCCCCACAGTCTACATCTGCAATGAGTGCATCGACATCTGCAACGAGATCATTACCGACGATCAGCAGGCTGAGTCGGTAGCCTCTCGTCCACCGCTGCCCAAGCCGGGGGAAATCAGGGCCTTCCTCGACGAATACGTTATCGGCCAGGAAGAGACCAAGAAACAGCTTGCGGTCGCCGTCTATCAGCATTACAAACGCATCGAACTCGCCCGCCGGCGCGCCGACGTAGAGATCCAAAAATCCAACATCGTGCTGATTGGCCCGACCGGCACCGGCAAAACTCTGTTGGCGCAAACACTGGCGCGCATGCTCAGTGTCCCCTTTACTATTGTCGATGCGACGACGCTGACCGAAGCAGGTTACGTCGGCGAAGATGTCGAGAACATCATTCTCAAACTCCTGCAGGCGGCCAACGGCGACGTCGAACGCGCCCAGCAGGGCATCATCTACATCGATGAGATCGACAAGATCTGTCGTAAGGACGAAAACCCTTCGATCACGCGTGACGTCTCAGGCGAAGGCGTGCAGCAGGCTCTCTTGAAAATTCTGGAAGGCACGATTGCGAATGTTCCGCCGCAGGGCGGTCGCAAACATCCGCATCAGGAATTCTTCCCCGTCGACACGACCAATATTCTCTTTATTTGCGGCGGCGCGTTCGTCGGCCTCGAAAAAGTTGTCGAGCGTCGTTTGCGCAACAAGTCGCTGGGCTTTCATGCCGAGGTCAAGAGCGGCTCGCAGCGTCAGGCCGAAGCGCTGGCGCACGTGCAGCCTGAAGATCTAATTCGCTACGGATTGATTCCGGAATTCGTGGGCCGCTTACCTGTCTGTGGCGTGCTGCATGAATTGGATGAAAGCGCTCTGGTCAAGATTCTCACCGAGCCAAAGAATGCGCTGGTCCGGCAGTACCAGAAGAAGTTTGAGTTTGACAACGTCAAGCTGCGCTTCACCGACGACGCCCTGCGCGGGGTAGCGGGCCAGGCCCTGCAACGCAAAGTCGGCGCGCGCGGTCTGATGATGATTCTGGAAGAACTTCTGCTCGAGGCGATGTACACGCTGCCCTCGCAAAAACGCATTAAAGAATTCGTGATCACCAGCGAAATGGTCGAGCGCCGGCGGGCGATGCCGGGTGAAGGCCTGGCCGGTGTGGATGACGCGGCTGCTTAAAGTCAGATTGGGCTTTGCTCAGTTCAATGGCGGTTAAGGTACAACATCGAAAGTTGTTGCATTTGATTGGATGTCTGGACCTTTGTGATGAAAGCGGTGTCCTAAAGTGAGTTCGTAGTGTCCGGCCTCGAGGGAACCATACCATTTTACCAAATCAATATACTCCACAGTTGTTTGCTTGTTCGGCTCAAGTGTTACAGCGATGACTGGACTCAGACCGTTCGGTCCATACTTGTCCTTAGAGTCAATGCTCCTTTTGACGCCTTCCAGGTAGTCGACTTCCTTACCATCCTTTAAAAGGCGAGGCCGATAATGGAAAAATCGATCACCCTTATCCATCACCAATGTCTCGTTCGATTTATTTGTGATTAGCAGAGCCACTCTAATCGGTTCTCCGATCCTGAACTCCTGCTTCAAGACGTAGCTCCCCTCTCTGCGGCTGTATCCTATCGGTGTTATCGAGACTTCGGTCACGCGATCAATCGTCTCGCTCTGCTGGACGGTCTGGCGCGCTTGAGAGCTGACCGCCAGCAAGACTGCAAAAGCCCAAAGCAAGGTTAGAACCAAGCAAGCGTTCCGGAGAGTCTGTGCAGTGTGGGAATAGCGATTGATCAACTGTTTATGTTAGGGGAACGATTTCGAAAGTAACCGCATTGGATTTAGCCGAAGGTTTTTCGGCTATAGGGAACCAGTCTGATTGTGTTCTGAGATGCTGTGCCGATGCCTTGCTGTGACGGTCGGCTGGCGGACGCGATCACTTGCTGGAAGATACTTAACGATAGGGCTATAAGAAAAGCTATCCAAGAATTGAATCGTAGGGTCCAGGCTTCGGCATCTTTCATTTCGTTCAGAAGCTGTTGAGTCAGCCTTTTACTAAGGCACAATCTCAAACGTAACTGTGTTGGTTTCTATCGGTCTGCCCTTGGAGCGAAAACGATACTTAATATTGAACTGATATTTGCCTGACTCGAGAGCCCCATACCAATGAGTAAGATCAATAAAATCCACCGGCAATTTTTCATTGGGTTGGATCACTGTCGATACATTACGACCAGGGCCAGGACCATTTCGATCCTTTACTCGAAGAATCTCGACCAGCCCCTCTTTGTACGGCATTAGCTCTCCATCCTTCAAGAGTCGTGGCCGGTAGTGAACATGTGGATCTCCCATCAAGACCCAGATCGGCTCTGCTAATGTGTTGGTCATAGAGACAAGAATTACCTTCTTGTCCTCCGCGCGGCTAGCGCTGTACTGTTGTTTCGGCGTAGATAGATCCGCACCTACAGGCGTAATTGTCACCTTGGTGCCAAGCTCATGCTTGTTTAGTTCAATGACAGTATCCTTCTTACTCGGGGCGTCTTTCGTTGCTTTTTGTTGCGAAGGATAGGCTAGTCCGACGAGGGCGCCGATCGCAACGAGCAAGACTACTATCTTGAATTGGATTGTTCTTGCATTCATTGGATTTTTCCTTTTCTTAGACAACTTACGTAATCACATCCATCCGTCACCCAGTCTCAGCGTCATTGGCAAATATATTTGCGACCAACATAACAGGGGTCGACTTCTGGAGTGGGAGTCGGTGTTGGCTCGCCCGGACAGGCGCCATAGACCAAGCTTGTGACATTACCTTGATGTGGTGTTTGAACATAGACTGAGGGGATCCCTTGCTTAGGCCCAGGTGATGAAAGGCTAAAACCCTCAAGGTATGGCGGGTTATAGACGGAATTGTAAACCACGTCCCCTTTCCAGTTCCACGGAAGTTTTGCGAGAACCCGCTGGATAAGAGGATTGTATGTATCGCCAACAAAGTAAACGACATACATCTCGAACTCATCACCACCGGAGAGGTAGTCCAGCGACATCTCGGGACCATCCAGCTCAAACCCAGGACTATCGTCAGCCGTAATAGTGAGCAGACCTCCTGCGTCATGCTCAGCAAAGCTTTTCAAGCTAGGTGAAAAGGCGCTATATGGATCGTTGGTGTCCAACATCCATGGGCTAAAAACCGAAGGGCTCGTCTGACATTCAAAGCTGCTCTCGCCGCGCCTCCTATGCCTCGAATCGGGATTGATGATTTGCACAAACTTCAGTTTGCTGTCAATCGGCGCCGAGATATAACCAGCGGGTGGCATAAACGTTGCGCTAAAATCGATCCCATGCTCCTTACGGCCTCCAGGATTAGTATTAAGACACCCGAGAGTGTACGTGACTCCTTCGATATTTGAACAATGCGCGCCTGCGTTGATTTGAGTTCCGTGCTGTTCGGCGGAGAAACTCACGAAATCCGGGATGGTAACGGCTATATTTACATATGCTGAGGCGTGACAGATGGTGCCAGGTGGAGTGAACGTGACTCTTACGGTTTTTGCTCCCTCGGACGGCCAATAAGCCCTAAAAAAATAAGACGGAATCATAGGGTCAGGGTCACTCCGAGCATCATTTGGCGCTGACCAATGGAAGTTGCCGCCACCCTGCACGATTTCACCGTCGGATAAGATCGCGAGAGCTTCCAGTTGCACATTCGCCCCAACCAGAGCCGGCTTCGTCATACCATTAATCACTGCATCCGAGCCGCCGAACGTAGCTCTAATTTGGATAGTGACATTCGGGCATGGCGCGGGAGTGATTAACGAATCAGATGTAGATCCAAGGTAGATGTATTCCGTTTCAAGATTCGCCGGCGGGCCATAGCCATAGAAATACCACCAGGGACCGTAGTAGCCAGGATACCCAAAACTGAAGCCAAAGGGATCCCACCAGTAATTCTCAGAGCAGCTATAACAGTAGTTACAGTATGGATCAAGGAAATAGTCGAAACAATAATAGCAATAGGGATCACACTCTCTAATATTAACCGTGGTATAGAAGTGAGCAACAAGATAGTGATCGCTGTATAGCGTGTACTGAGTGAGCGGAAAGGCGGGAGCAATTGTCAGCACCTCAGCGATAAAGTAACCCTCGTCATAGCCAGAATCCAACAGATTGCCAGATTGGTCGTACAAGTAGCCTTCGACGTAGGCCCTATAGTGGAAAGCGCCAATGTAGTCGACTATTGTCGTTGAAGAGCCGTAGACCGTGTTGGTGATATCGTCGTATCCCACCTGAGAGTAGCCAAAAGTCTGTTGGGCATTGGCTTGGAAGGGTACCAGGCAGTACAGACAGAAAAGAAGCGCCGCGCAGAAGATTAACTTCTTCATAACCTTATCTCCCTTGCTGTGAAGGACGCGATTGTGGAAGTTGCGCATGGCGCGGCCCCATGGGCGTTGCCGGACGCTGACGATTCCCCGGTTCTGAGGTCATCCGGGCCTCGACGTTGCTCTTAACAAACCCCTCGAATCGCTTGAATTCCTGATCACCGAAAGCGGCTTGTAGACAATCTTTAGCCCGAAGAACGATCGCATTTCGCTCATCCCAAAGGTTCTTTAGTTCTGCCGGAGGCTCCGGTGGGCTCGTACCCTTTGGCAGTTTCCCGTTACCGTTCTTCGCCAACGCTTCATCAATAATTGCCCCGGCTTTGGCATCCTGCTTCGCCACTTCTTCGTCACAGCTCGAAGCTATCTCGTCAAACATCCTGGCTTGTTCGTCGTTTAGCTTGGCTTCTCGTTGATAAAAGCCGCGCAGAAATTTTCCGTCGTTACCAAGTTTCTCAAGGTCGGTCGCCTTTTTCTTCATGGACACGTGATGATGGAATAACTGATGGTATACCTCATAGTCGGGAATCGACTGCGCCGGTTGCTGTCCTCTTTTCTTTTGTCCTTGTGTTTGCTGGAAGTTGAAGGCCAAACCAGTGGCTATCCCTGCAGCGATGCAGAGAGCGATAAGCAGTCGCTTCTTTTTCATAAGAACCTCCGGGAATGAAGGTTAAGACTAGAGAGTCTTGCCCTAATTGGGACTCTTCGCTGGATGCTTCGGCGTTGGCTTTCTTGGGAACTTCAGTGAAGCAAGCCAGTGGAGAACCGAGACTCGGCATGTATAGTCCAGTTTACGCGAGGAAAGCAAAAGAGACGATGTGTTTTATTTTTCAATTGTTGTGGGACTGGCAGCGCCGTACCGGTGGTAATCTTCGGTGGCGCGTTTGATGAGAATGGTTTACAATCAGCGCAGTTGCAGATGGAGGGCGAGACGACAAAGCGGCTCGCCCTTATTCGCAGCAGGTGGCGACGAGCTGAGCTAAATCTTCGAGAGCAGCCCTATTCGTCGTTTTATTCAGCGTCCCGACGTATTTTCAGGAGCTTCATTCTCAGCATTTCACGCCCGCAGTAAAGAAAATCATGGAAGAATATTCAGACCGTAGTCCTGCTGACATCGCCCGTTATCCGATGGTGCCAATCCGCGATGTCGTGATCTTTCCGTTCACAAAAGTCGCTTTCAAGATCGGCCGTCCCGGTTCGGTGCGGGCGCTGGAGATGGCGCTGGCTTCAGATCGAACTATTTTTCTCTCGACGCAACATGACGCCACCGTGGATGAGCCCGCGCCGGAACAGATTTACAGCGTCGGCACGATCGCTCGCATTCTGCAATCACAGCGTCAGGATAACGGTCAGATCAAGGTCGTGGTCGAAGGCCGCGAACGCGCAACGACCGTGCGGGTCGAAAACAACAACGGCGCGTTTACCGCTTTGGTCCGGCGCGCGCCGGCCGTGAATGAAGAAGGTGTTCGCACCGACGCCCTGGTGCAGAAGATCGCGCAACTGGTCGAACAGCATCTGCGCCTGGCTCCCGACGTGCAGCCGGATGCTTTACAGACTGCGATGCGGAACGCCGATCCATCACACATGGCAGATGCGCTTGCCTCGCAACTGCGCATCTCGGTCGAAGACAAACAGGGACTGCTCGAACTTTTCTCCGCTCAGGCCCGCCTGGCTCGCTTGATAGAAATTCTGGAAATAGAACTGGAAAAGCGCCAGCTCGATCGCACTATTCAGACGCGCGTAAAGCGACAGATGGAGAAGGCCCAGAAGGAGTACTACCTCAACGAGCAAATCAAAGCGATCCATAAGGAACTTGGCCGCAAGGATGAGCGCGCGGAAATGGACGAGCTCAAGAAGAAGATTGAAGATGCCGGCATGACCGAAGAGGCTAAGGAAAAGGCCTTGCAGGAATTGCACCGGCTGGAAGCCATGCCGCCGATGTCCGCCGAAGGGACTGTCTCGCGCACGTACATTGATTGGCTGGTTTCGGTGCCCTGGAAACAAAAATCAAAAGAGATCCGCGACTTGACCAAAGCCGAAGAGGTTCTGAACGAGGATCACTTCGGTCTGGAAAAGATTAAGGACCGTATTCTCGAGTATCTCGCCGTGCGGCAACTGGTGAAGAATCCGAAAGGGTCGATTCTCTGCTTCGTAGGCCCGCCGGGAGTTGGCAAGACCAGCCTGGGAAAATCGATTGCCCGCGCGACGGGACGAAAGTTTGTGCGGCTCAGTCTTGGTGGCGTGCGCGATGAAGCGGAAATTCGCGGCCATCGGCGTACCTACATCGGCGCGTTGCCGGGCCAGATCATTCAGATGATGAAAAAGGCCGGCACCGTCAACCCGGTGCTGCTGCTCGACGAAGTGGACAAACTGGGAACAGATTTTCGTGGCGACCCGAGCGCGGCCCTGCTGGAAGTACTCGATCCGGAACAGAACCACATGTTTCAGGATCACTACCTGGACGTTGAATACGATCTGACAAAGGTCTTTTTTATCGCGACGGCGAATGTGTTGCACACGATTCCGCCTGCGCTCCAGGATCGTTTGGAAGTTCTGCGTCTTTCGGGCTACACCGAACGCGAAAAACTCGAGATTGCCAAGCGCCATCTGGTGCCCAAACAAGCCGAGGCCAATGGTCTGAAGGCTGAGCAATTTGAATTCGCTGACGAAGGCATTGTGGAAATAATTCGCCACTACACACGCGAAGCCGGAGTGCGCAATCTCGAGCGCGAGATTGGCTCGTGCTGTCGCAAAGTCGCGCGCAGGTTCGTAGGTGAAAGCGTAGCCGCGGATTTCAAGGACGAAATCGGCGCTGAGCGTGTCCGTGAAATGCTGGGACCGATCAAGTTCCGGCAACAGGTCGTTGCGGCCGAAAGCGAAATCGGACTGGCGACGGGCCTGGCCTGGACCGAGGTTGGCGGTGAAGTGCTGCAGATCGAAGCCACCCTGACCAAGGGTCGCGGCACAGTTACTTTGACTGGAAAACTTGGCGACGTGATGCAGGAGTCAGCGCAGGCGGCTTTGACCTGTATCAAATCCCGCGCTGAACGTCTCGGTATTAATCTGGATTTCATTCGCAAACGCGATCTGCACATCCACGTTCCTGAGGGCGCGATTCCTAAAGACGGCCCCTCCGCAGGTATTACCATGGCGGCCGCGATGGCCTCAGCGCTGATGCGATCACCAGTGCGCAAGAACGTAGCGATGACCGGAGAGATCACTCTGCGGGGCAAGGTTTTGCCCATTGGCGGCGTGAAGGACAAGCTTCTGGCGGCGCACCGTTTTGGGATCGATACGATTATCCTCCCAAAAGACAACGAGAAGGACTTGCCGGACGTGCCCGAAGAAGTGCGCAATGTACTGACGATCAATCTGGTCGAAACGATCGACGAAGTGATCGCGCTGGCCCTCGAAGAGGCGCCGCCCGCAAACGCTGTCACCGTTGAAGCAACTGCGCCTTTGTGGACGACCGAACCCCCGCCGCAGGGGTTGCAGACTCCGGCTGAACAATAACTCGGCAATCAGTTTTTGTTTTTTTGGTTTGAGACTCAGAGTACGCGCTAAACGTTAGCGCGTTTCTCTGCCTTTTGCAGAACTATCTTTCATTTAAGGAGAGCAACAAGAATGAGTAAGCAAGAAGATGCAAATCTGATCCTGAAACTGTACGACCTCCGTCGCGAACCGGTGATGCGGGAAGCACGCAACTGGTTCTTCACTTTCAACCCGACCAGCGCCGCCGATTACATGGAGACGATGTTCGGCGATCACAGCGGACACGCCCGCATGGTTATCTCTTACTGGGACATGGCCGCATCGCTGGTAAACAACGGAGCGATTGACGAAACGCTCTTCAACGATGCTAATGGCGAGCACTTCTTCGTCTTCGCCAAAATCGAGCCGATCCTCGAAGAGATCCGCCAGACTTCAAACCAGCCCGACTTTCTCAAACATTTTGAGACGCTGATTCGCCGGGCGCCGAACAGTGCTGAACGCCTCGCCGCCATCCGCGAGCGAATCAAGATGATCCAAACGATGATGGCTGAGCGGGCCGCCAAGGCCCAGGCCGCAACTGCGTAGTCTTAACTGCGGTTTACCCCTAAAGAGATCGAGGCTGGCAGAAATTTGCCAGCCTCGAGTTCCCTTCTTCGTTTCAGAATGAAAGTTATCAGCGCCGTATTCCTGAAGAGCGCCTTTCAGGAGGCTGATTGGGTGCAGGATGCGAAGCCGGAAATTGCTTTTCTGGGACGCTCGAACGTAGGCAAATCAAGCCTCATTAATTCGTTGCTGGGTGTTCGGGGTCTGGCGCGCACGTCCAATACACCTGGCCGCACACAGTCGCTGAACTTCTATTTGATTAATGATCGTTTTCGCTTCGTCGATTTGCCCGGTTATGGCTACGCGAAGGCGCCGAAAGCTCTGAAAGCGGAATGGGGTGTATCGGCCGAGAACTACCTTGCCAAACGCGAGCAGCTTGTGCTATCAATTCACCTCGTAGATTCGCGTCACGAACCCTCGAAACAGGACTTGCAACTTCACGAGTGGCTCAAGCACAATCAAAAGCCACACTTGATCGTCGCTACGAAATCCGACAAGCTTTCGAACAATGAATTGCGCAAGAATATAGTTCGCGCCGAGCGCGCGTTTAACTCCGGCAGGGTATTGGTTTACTCAGCGACGGAGAAACGTGGCCGAGAAGAGGTTTGGAAGGCAATTGAAAAGTCATTAAAAAGCTAGCGAGGCCGCCGCTAGTGCGAGTTCGTCCTTGCGAATTTCCAGCTTTGGTTTAGAATTAGAAGTCCAAAATCGATAAGCAGAGACAAAAGAGAAAATCCAGGTGCCTAGTCCAGCCTTGGCTGAACCTGAAATCTGACCTGAGACCACGCAATCCCCGTCAACCGGCATCCAATTAAGCGACCTCGTCATCTTGGATTCCGACCTCTGGCGGTAAGGTTGGTAAGAACTCAGTTATCGCGGAGGGAGGCCCCCACACGAGCTGCCCAATAAAACCGCGAGGAAACTTTCCCTTTAACCGGCATAGTTGAAATCAATTGACAGGATGGTAAAACCACGGACAAAGGCTCGGCGA
>DATNNY010000033.1:0-3409 GCA_035601635.1 Pyrinomonadaceae bacterium | reverse complement strand
TGCACCCGCAGCGGCTCAACAGCCGGATTCTGTTCCGCAGTTTTCGCTACCGCAGCTCGATGGTCGAACACTGCGTTCCGAAGAACTCAAAGACAAAATCGTCGTGCTCGACTTCTGGGCGACTTGGTGCGAGAACTGCGTGAGTGAAATTCCTGAATTCAACAAACTGGAAAAAGAATATTCGTCGCGCGGAGTTAAAGTCATAGGGCTTGCGGTACAGTCAGGATGGGAGAGCGACATTCAGAAGTTTGTTAAGCAGTACAATATGCACTACACCGTCCTGGTCGGGAATGACGAAACGGTTTCTGATTTTGGAGTGATCAGCTTTCCCAACACCTATGTGATTGGTCCCGGTTGGAAGGTCTACAAGAAATATTCCGGCGCGTCCGAGACGAAAGCGCTAGACATTAGGAGAGACATTGAGACTCTATTGAAGACGATCCCTGAATCAAAAGGAGCAAAGATCACCAATGAAGACTAAACCTTGGTTGTTACTGATCGTGATTGCGTTACTGCTGTTCGTGAACCGCGCAAGCGCTGCAAACGATCAGACACAGCTTAACGCTCAGGAGCAGAAAGTTATCGATTACCTGGTGAAGGATTGGGGCGAAGACTATAGCGTCACCAGTGTCGATATCGCGATGAACGCGGTCAAAGTTGCGCCGTCAGACGAAACACGCTTCCGCATCGGCAACTACATCAAAGCGCATCCCGAGCTGCATGAAGTGATTCGGCGCTGGGGCTGGGTCACACTCGTGCTGACGCCGGACGAGAAACTAATTGCACGGGCGCTCGTCAATGCCGAGCGCAACGGTAAACCGGCGCCATCGGTGTCGGAGTTAACCATCGCGGTCGGTGTAAAAGAACCTGATGTAAAGCGCGGGCTGGCAATGCTTGAGCGTTATGAGATATTGAAGAAAGACAGCAAGGCCGGCAGCGTAGCCTATGCCGTGGTTCCGCATTACGTGAAATGGGAGCCGCGTCTCGACTTCGTCTTTCATAAGATAAGTTTGGACAGCGGGCGACAGTTCAACGTGAATTGAGCGCTCGACTCGCTGTCGCTGGTCAGCGGCAAACTCGCCAATGAAAAGGTCGCGATAGATGATTCCTCCCCGGAGGGTACGTCCCGCATTCACTTGGTCTTCGAAAAAGCTAAGTTAGTCACTGCCGAGCCCGCGTCCACCGTCTTCTTCGCGGGCGGTGGTTGAGGGGTCATCAACTTCTTCAGGTCTGAAGAAGCCCTAAACCAATGGCTGGTTCGTTATCCGGAACTCAAAGACAAACCACACGGCACAGTTCAAGAGGCATTGGTAGAGATCAAAAAGCGACAGAAAGGCTAGTATGAGAGGGAGAGACCATGATCCCGTCAGCTTCTTGCGCAAACCAAACAATGCGATGAGCGATATTCAATCAGACGTTCTGCAAGAGTGGCGCGAATCAGCACCGTATTGGCAACAACATGCCGCGACTATTCGCCGGATGTTCGCGCCTGTAACCGACGCCCTCGTGCATGATGCCAGAATCGTTGAGGGTCATTCGGTACTTGATGTTGCCGGCGGTCCGGGAGAGCCTTCGCTTACGATCGCGCAAATCGTCGCAACGCGCGGCACCGTCGTTTTTACCGATGCTGTTGAGGAGATGATGAGCGCCGCCAAGGATCAAGCACGCGTTCGCGGGATAACGAACATTGAATTCCGCCAGTGCACGGCTGATTCACTCCCATTCGCAGACGATACGTTCGATGCAGCAGTAAGCAGACTGGGGGTGATGTTCTTCCCTGACGTCGGAGCTGGCCTGCGCGAGATGTTGCGTGTGGTTAAGCCGGACGGGCGGGCGGCCTTTGCCGTTTGGGGGAAGAGTGATCTGAACCCGTTTTCTTATCTGGTTACCAACGTTATGACTCGGCATGTAACATCGGTCCCGGAAGAGCCGGACGCTCCCGGCGCGTTTCGTTTCGCAGAACCGGGTAAACTCGCGAGCATCCTCATCGACGCTGGCGCCATCGATGTTCGCGAGCGGATATTAAACTTTCACATACAAGCACCGATTTCGGTCAAACAGTTTTGGGAACTGAGATCACAGACATCAGGCACGCTACGGGAAAAGTTAGCTGCTCTGTCTGAGGAAGAGGCACGTCAGGTTCAGCGAGAGATAGAAGAAGCTGTAGCTGAATTCTTTCCAAAGGATCAAATGAATTTTCCGGCGCAGATGATAATCGTAACTGGAACAAAGCGAGATTAGACCTGTCCTGCTAAGGCCCTTTTGTTTCATTCATCAATGCATCCATCTGACTGTTTAATTCATTGAGCTTCGCCTGGGCGGCTTGAAATTCACTTTCCAGCGCGGCCTCGCGATTACGCAGTCGTTCTTCCTCTGGGCCAATCCTCGCGAAATCCGCTTTCATTGTTTTTATACGCGCTTCCAGATCGGCGTGAGGGTTCGGATCGGTCACTCGCTCCAAACCGTCTTCCGCGTCCTTAATTTGTTGTTGCATCCGGGGCTTCATTGCTTGCAAGTCGGAGAGTTGGGAACGAACACCCTCAAGCTCGCGACGAAGTGATTCGACATGAGTTTGTTCCACCCTCGTCCATTCAATTACCATCTGAAAGCGATTGTTGTTAACGGTCGCTCGCTGAACCGCAATTCTCAATTCGTGAACTTCCACTAGCAATTGCTTTAGGGTCTGATCGCGATCTCCCTGTGCTGATTCAGCGGGCTTATTGCTCTGTGCAAGTGTCGCGGTTGGAGAAATGAAGCACAACGTAACGAGACAAAGTAAGAATGCTAAGGTTAAGCCCCTCACGAATGACATGATTTTCTCCTTTCGAAACTCTTTCCACTGTAAGGCTGATTATGATAGCGCACTCAGAGCCTTCGTGGTCATCAATTGGACCAAGACCTCCGACGAGTTCTATCTGCGAGTTCAACGAAGCGCGTGTATAATATCGGCCACAACAACCCAGACCGGATAGATTGTAGGCCTAGTTGAAATTCTCAGAAGGGGCAATAGACATGCAGGCCGACATCACACGCAGTGAAGCGCCGCCGACTACCGTACGGGCGATTTTGTATTTTGTACTTCCGGTGCTGGTCATTGTTGGAGCGCTGATCGCTTATAAGAGTTCAACCGCTCTAGGTGTGATTGGGAAGGTTTCTGCTACCGGAGTGTTCAAGCCGCGCGGTAACGTGATTCCGCGCGTCGGTGCTTCGGACGCCGGTGTACTAACACGAACGCTGAACTATTTTTTGGTGATTTGGCCTGCCCTGCTGTTTGGCATTCTCATTAGTGCAGCCGTGAGCACGTTTGTCTCACCGCAGTGGTTGTCGCGCTTGTTGGGAAGGCGTTCACTACGCTCACAAGTATTTGCCGGACTGGCGGGGGCACCATTGATGCTGTGCTCTTGTTGTG
>DATNNY010000032.1:0-14137 GCA_035601635.1 Pyrinomonadaceae bacterium | reverse complement strand
ACCTCGTTTATGTCATCCGGCGAGATGGAATCTTCCAAAAGCCCCTCGTCCAGGCTGGTGAACGCAGGCGCAACCGTACCCATCAATCCAATCCCACTTTGTTCCTGTTCAAGCCTAATCAATTAAGAAACCCTCCCTTTTTCTTCCCGCAACATCCATTAACTTTGAAAAGTCCTCGCAGCACCCGGAATCTTTGCTTCTCAAGCTTCTCCTACTTGCCGGCTTCACTCTGTGACTCTCTGGGGATGACCTCGAGACTCAATTTGTCCGTTCGCCTGACCACAACGAGGGTCGATTTGCGCCCGATGCGGTCCTCCATCAGGAGCTTATGGAGATCATCGATCCCGGCAACAGGGCGATCGTCCAGGCCCACAATTATGTCACCTGTCAGCACTCCTGCGTTTCTCGCGGGGCTATCGCCCTCAAACGAGACGACTAGGATTCCAGTTTCAACCGCAAGGTTGTAGTAGCGAACGATCCGGCGCGGCAGCGGAACATTCTGTCCCGCCAGGCCTATGTAACTCCGGCTGACTTTGCCATCGCGAATAAGCCGGCTGGCCACGAACTTGGCGGTATCGATCGAAGTAGCAAAGCAGATTCCCTGGGCCGGCAGAATCATCGCCGTATTCACCCCAATTACTTCTCCGCGAGAGTTAACCAGCGGCCCGCCTGAATTGCCGGGATTCAGGGCGGCGTCAGTTTGAATCACATCATCCATTAATCGCCCCGACTGCGCCCGCAACGAGCGCCCCAGAGCGCTGACGACGCCAGCGGTCACCGTGTACTGAAAACCATAGGGATTACCGATGGCCACGACCAGTTGGCCGACACGAATTTTTTGCGCGTCACCCAGATGAGCCGGCACCAGATTGGGCGCGTTGATTCTGACTATTGCCAAATCAGTGTCCGGATCATCTCCGATTAAATCCGCCTGGAACTGCCGCCCATCCGCGGCGGTTACTTCAATTCGCTTAGATCCGTGCACGACATGACTGTTAGTCAGAATGAAGCCATCCGGAGTAAAGATGAATCCCGAACCGCTGCCCCGGCTTTCCTGCGGTATGCGCCGAGCGTTTCCCGTTCTAGCGTGTCGGACTTCGATATAGACAACCGATGGGCTGACCTTTTCGGCGGCATTGATGACGGCGCGCGAATACGCATCCATGACCTCGTCGCCGGATTCTGAGTGTCCTGACGAAGGTATCGCCGGCCCCATTTGAGAGCCAATCACTTCGTCGCTGAGCAATTCAATTTGAGACTGCATTGACAATTCGAAACCTCGAAAATACCCAGACCACTTCCTTAATACGATGGCGCGCTGCGCGATGTTGCGCCGGCTCGCTTCTTCCTAATCTCGGAGCTTTGAACACCGGGTTTCAAGCGCCGCACGATGTCCTCGATAGTAATTTTGGCTAGCACGCCTTCAATCGCCGAGTCGATTTCTCCCCTCACGTCCTTCAACACGGGTCCAATCGTTGCGCCCACCGGACACCGGTGACTGGGCCGTTTTGGATGCAGCGAAAAAACATCGGTGCCTTCAACCGCCCGGTAAACATCCAGCAGGCGAATTTGCCCGGGATCGCGAGCGAGACGGGAACCACCAGTTGCACCCGTGTGCGAAACCACCAGTTTGTCCTCAGCTAACTCGCACAACATCCGTCTGATTACAACCGGGTTAGTGTTCACGCTCACGGCCATCTGCTCAGACTTGAGGGCCTCGTCATCAGACCAGGCCATCAGCGTCAGGACATGTACGGCGACCGCGAAGCGGCTACTGCTTGACATATCAGCCTAGCACTCCGGAATTCCACTTAGTTTCATTTTGTAACCATTCTAGTTACAATGGCCGGTTTTGTCAACCATCCTGGTGGTGAAGGGGACCGGAACGGGCCTAAAGATTGCCCCATTTTGGCGGGACGCTGTTAGAATGCGGCCATAACGCATGTTTGGAGGCCGAGTCGTACGTCACCCAGGCAGAATAAAAAGTTGAGTAAAGGGCCGCTGGAGGTAAGGCTAGAGCGGGAAAAGAATCCCATCAAGCGCTTACTGATCGTGCTCGGTCCGGGCTTGATTACCGGAGCTTCTGACGACGACCCTTCGGGCATCGGCACCTACACCCAGGCGGGTGCGGCGTTCGGTTTTGCCACTTTATGGACGGCCCCAGCGACCCTGCCCATGATGGCGGCGGTGCAACTCATCTGTGCCAAAATTGGTATGGTCAGCGGCATGGGCCTGGCCGGTGTGCTGCGCAAACACTATGCACGTTGGGTGGTTTACGGTTCCATGTCGCTGTTGGTTATTGCCAACACGATCAATGCCGGGACCGATATCGGTGCGATTGCCGCGGCTGTTAATTTGCTCGTGCCCATTCCCGCTTTGGTCCTTGTCGTGCCCATTGCGATTGGAATTCTGACGGTGCAGATTCTCGGCTCGTACGCATTAATTTCGCGAATTTTTAAGTGGCTGACACTGACGTTGTTCGCTTACATTGGCGCCGCGTTTCTCGCCCAACCGCACTGGCGCGAAGTGCTGATAGGCACGGTGGTCCCCACGCTCCGGGTCGACCATCAATACCTGATGACGCTGGTTGCGATTCTGGGCACAACCATCTCGCCATATCTGTTCTTCTGGCAGGCAAGTCAGGAAGTCGAAGAAGAATTGAACATGGGTCGTCTCACGCTCGCAGAGCGGGAAGGCGCTACCGATCAGGAGATAAAAATTGCCGAGATCGATGTGAACACCGGAATGCTGTTCGCCAGCATTGTCTTTTATTTTGTGATTCTGGCATCGGCGGCAACCCTTCATGTCGCTGGCAAGACAGATATTCAAACCGCGACTGATGCAGCTGAAGCTCTCAAGCCCTTATCCGGCGGCGCGGCCAGCATTCTGTTTGCGCTGGGGCTGATCGGCTCAGGCTTTCTGGCAGTGCCAGTGTTGACCGGATCGAGTGCTTATGCCATCGGCGAAGCTTTTGGATGGAACTGTGGCCTGGATGAAAAACTACGCACAGCGCCCCGCTTTTACGCGGTGATCATCGTTTCTACTTTGATTGGGATGCTGATCAACTTTCTCAGGATTCAGCCGGTGACCGCGCTTTTTTGGACGGCGGTAATCAACGGCGTGCTCGCTCCTCCTTTGCTGGTGATGATCATGCTGGTATCGAACAACAAAGAAGTCATGGGCAAGCGAGTCAACGGAAGATTGACAAATTTTATCGGCTGGACTACGGCTGCGTTGATGTGCGCGGCCGCTCTGGGGATGTTCGTGACGTGGGGAAGATAGCTGGACGGGTACTGTGCAAGTGAAGAAGTGGCACGGGCCTCCCGCCCGTGAAGACACGCACAAGATGCGCGTGCCACAGCAGAACGAAACTATGGTAAGTGAAAGTTCTGACGGCAAATCTGAGTTATGCAACTTTGCTGGATTTCTTTCACGCGTTCGGGTGGGAGCTGCCATGCTTTTGCGCGAGTCAAGGCGTTGATTAACTCTCGCTCGACGGTGCCCTGCAAGTTAGTTTCGGCCTCGGCGCGACGATCGCTCCAATCCTTCCGCCAACCTTCCAACCTCGCTTCAATAATTTTCTGGTCGGCCGCTGATCCGTGCAAAGAGATCAGATATGCCGCGGTGCCCGCTATTTGCGGTTCGTCACTTTCCAATCGTTTTCTCAACAGCGCGTCGAGTCCATCTGAAAAGTACAGGCGAGTCAGATCAGGAAGGAAGTTGAAATCTTGACCCGGTGCCAGTGTTTCCAGTGTCTCTTCGATCAGAGACAGAGCCTCGTGTTCGTTATAGCGCGCGGCATAGGCGAGTAAGCCCGCCCGTGCTTCTGTCGGCAGTTTTTTCCCGGTGCTCCGGTAGACCTCGATCAAGTCCTGGTAAATCACTTCCGTCCCGTAACGGGCAGCCAGAAAAGTTTTCTGTCTCAGATATACCTGATCAAAGTTTGCCTTCGATGACGCCAGGTGCTGGATTTGTTCCCGTAAAGCCGAATCAACCTCCGGCAAAGTCTTGTCACTCAAACTTCCCAGGACTTCGAGATCTACCAGCGACGTCGGATCGCGAATTTCTGAAATCACATACAGCCGGGCCTCATCAGGAGCGATCTCAATTAGACGTTTCAGCGCCGAGTCATGAATGTTTTTGCTCGCTATTCCCGTACTGACCAGCATCTTCTTAAGCGACGGAACCAGCCCGGGATCACGCAATTGATCCCAGTAAACTCGAAGCAAATATTCCTGATCGAATGGATGCAAACTGTCGAACTGCTGCAACAGCACGCGGCGCGTCTCGCCTAATAAGGCACCAGCAGCCTGCGGGTCTTTGGGCGGGTGCGTCAGGATGGTCATAGCCGTCGTGTTCTGGCTTTTTCCGCTGCGCTTCGACAAGCCCGCAGCCAGTTCTGTGACATAAGCATCTTGAATCGCTCTCGATCTTGGATCGCCATTTGGCTCGAGGACTGCGCTGGCCGGCGGCTGCTTACTGAAGACCCCGCCGCCTTCACGAAGCTGCCGCAGGGTTGTAACTGCACCAAGCAGGCCCGACGTTACCGGCGTCTCAGGATTGCGCATTGCGGCTTCGAGCAACTGAAGTACGAGCGCCCTGTTTCGCGCGATGAAAAGCCCGCGGTAGATATTTCCGAAGTAGTTACCCGATCGTCCCTCTGAATTAACGAAACGGCGCACCTTCTCTCGTGACGACACATCGCCGCTAAGCAAAGACAACTCTTTGGATAGTTTCTCCTCGGCTTGCACGCCGCTCGCCGCATTGAGCCCATCCGAAAGTCGCCTGACTTCCTTCTCTTCATCGGCATCGCTCATCGCTTCAACTTCAAAGCTGACCTCGTTTGTTGTCATAGCAACAGGAGCCTCGGTGGAAGAACTGGGCGATGCTCTGCTAGTGGCCACCTTGACGGAGTATCGACCCGGACGATCGATGCGGATTGTGTCATTGAGCAGAAGTGAGACGCGGGTGGGCGTACTTGAAATTGTGACTGACGAGAGAACGTCGCGAAAGCCTCGACTCCCGCCCATGAATTCCTCAAGCCAGTGGGTAACTCCGGAATCCGGTGATATGGAAATCGCGTCGCTGCCGGTTTCGAAACCGTCGGGGATGGTGTCGGCCTGATAGCCACCTCGATCCGCAGTAAATTCCAGGACGAGCATGATAGGCTCACCAATGCGAAACGTAGTTCTGTTTTCAGCCAGGACTAGTCTCACGTGGACATCGCTGACTGGAACCTGAGCGAACGTGAGGGTAGCCGAAGCTAGCCAGATTGTTACAAGGACCAAATAAGCAAGCTTGCTCCGCATCTTTGTCACTCCATTTCAATCCATTCGAGAATGGAAGCGTACTCAAGGTTGCTTGTAAATCGTGCCGTTTTTAATTACGAATCGCACGCGGCGCAGGGCCGAGATGTCATGGCTCGGATCGCCTTCGACCGCGATTAGATCGGCAAACAGCCCCACCTTTACTCGCCCAATTTTATCTTCCATGTGCAGCACGCGCGCGTCGATCGAAGTAGCGGATCGGAGCGCTTCAATGATTGGCATTCCCCAACTCACCATCGTTTCGATCTCGCGGGCATTGTCTCCGTGGGCGAACACGCCGACGTCGCTGCCGCTGGCAATCGTAACACCGGCGTCGAGGGCCTGTTTGAATACAATCTTTTTCTTTTCAATGTTAGGACCGCTGGCGACTGAGAGCGTCGGACACAGCGCCGTGCCACGTTCTTTCATCAGGCGAAAGAGTTCAGGGGTCAGGCCGTCGCCGTGCTCGATCGTTTCGACGCCGGCGAGAATTGCGCGACGCGCGCCCTCGGTGCTCGTCGAGTGCGCCGACACCGGAATGCCTGCGCTCTTCGCAACCTCAACCGCCAGCTTCAATTCTTCCAGTGTGAAGGTCGCATGAGCTAATCCACCCGCGCCCCAGCGATAATCGGCATAAACCTTGACCCAATCCGCGCCTTTGCCAATCTGTTCGCGCACCACGCGCGCGAGGCCATCGAAGCCATCGGCTTCTTCGGCGCCCTGCGGCACATTCCATTCGGGCGCATAACCCTTCGGACCATAGCTTCCGGTCGCCACAATCGCGCGCGTGGCTACGATCATTCGAGGTCCGGGAATGATCCCCTGCTGAATCGCTTGCTTTAAACCGACGTCGGCATATCCGGCTCCTTCAGTTCCCAGATCGCGAATCGTAGTGAAGCCTGCGAGCAGCGTTCTTTGAAGATGATTTGTCGCGCGCGCCACGCGCAAGCTCAGCGCTTCGCGCGCCACCTGATCATTCCAGACAGTTTCGCTGTAAGGATGCAGCAGGACATGCGAGTGCGCATCGATCAGGCCCGGCATCAAAGTCATCCCGGGCAAATCGATTACCTTCGCCTCAGCCGGAAGTTTGATTTCAGTAGCCGGACCAACCGCTTCAATCTTCTCGCCGCGAACTAAGACTACCCAGCCGTCGTGTAGTTGAGCCGACTCGCCATCAAAGATGTGCGCGGGCTTGAGCAGGTAGACGGTGTCGGGTGGCTTGGGAGCAGGGGATTGAGTTTGGGCGGATGGGGTCATTTGAGCGGCGAAGAAAGCCGTGATCAGGCAGATTAACGCGGCGAGTCGCATATCCACAGTCCTTTCAACACGGTAATGTGATGGATCCTAACTAACCGGTGGTTCGAGAAGTTGAAAATGAACTGGTGAGCCCGCGCGGGCTTCGAGCAGTGATTGAATACCGATTGGCATTATAAGTTGTTTGCTGCCGTGACCAAACGGAAAGCCGGCAACTATCGGGAAGGTAGTGTTTGCACAATGTTCAAATACGATTTCATCTACCGAGTAACCAAACGGTATTTGGTTGTCGCTGATTCTGCGCATTTGTCCGACTACTAGACCCTTCAGGTTCGACAACTTTCCGCTTCGTTTGAGGTGAACAAACATTCGATCTATAGAGTAAAGGGGTTCATCATCATCTTCCACAAAGAGAATTCGACCATCAGTGCTGAAGTCGGAGTCTGTGCAAAGTAGATTGATTAATAGAGTAAGGCTGCCACCAATGAGCGGCCCTTCACCGACTCCCGGCCTAAGTATTCTCGCCCCGCTGGACGAATCAAATGAATGTTTGATTTGCTCGCCATTCACCATCATTGCTTCAAACCACTTCCATGTATCGCTATCGATACCCTCTATTAAGTCGTAAAGCATGGGGCCATGATACGTCACAAGATTAGCTTTCCTGTGAAGATCAATCAGTAAGGCAGTCGCATCGCTGAATCCAATGACTATCTTTGGAGCGTTCGCCATGCACTGATAATCGAGATCATCGAGAATTCTAAGCGTTCCATATCCCCCCTTGGCGAACATTACTGCCTTAAGGTTTGGATCGCAGAGCATTGACTGCAACGCAACGGTTCGGTCGTGGTCGGAGCCAGCAAATTGGTGTAAGCGCTGAAAATTCTGGTCATGTAACTGTGGTTTGAATCCCAAACGTTCAAGGTGGGAACACGTTGTTGCAAGGTCTTCTTCGCTCATCCACCTGCCGGGTGAGATGATTCCGATTGAATCTCCCCTCCTCAACCGGGGGGGGATGACTTTTCCCGCAAGCGTTGACTTCTGCCGGTCAAGTACCTGAACCATGACTACCCTTTCGAGTCCTCGAGATTTCCCAATGGCGGGACCGCTCATCTGTTTTTTAGATTATTGGATTTTACCCACATCTGTAAAATAGTCGATGTTTGAAGCTATCAGCCATTCATCACCTGATTTTCGCAGTGAATAGAATTCTCGCGAGCTTTCTACCGCTGGCAAAGAATCCTCGGCCCTAATAAGCTCAAACCTATAATACACTTCTGCTATAGCGTTACGAGAGTCAGGACTGATGCGAATATTTTCAAAGGCAATGACCGGCGTGGATATCTCCGAATATCTCTTGCAAGATCGTATGAACTTCTGAGCGATTGTGTTTTTGTCCTCCTTTACTGTAGAGACACTGCCCATTACTCGCACACAGTCGTCCGCCCAGCACGCCAGATATTTTTCTAAGTCTTTATTGCACCAAGACTGGAATAGTCTTCGAATGCAGTCCTTGATTCTGCGTTCTTCACCTCGACGCAAGAGCTTGAACGGGAGAATCGGATTCCGCAGAAACGCTACGATCCATCTCTGACGTTCAAAAGGGAAGATTGCAGAGAGCCACGTGAACACAAAGCTGGCGAGAACAGACGCAACAACCCCGAGGATGAAGCCGACAATTAGCTGCAAGGGTTTCCTCCGGCGGGCGTGAGTATAACAGCGCCTTCTGGCTCTCGCTAGTAATGATATTTGCAACCATCTACGCCCTGACAGCCTCCTGGGCTTGCTCTTCAATCTCTCTCTCGGCCGCCGCCTTCGCTTCCACTTTCAGCGCCGCGTGCGCCGCGGCCAGGCGCGCGACCGGAACGCGATAGGGCGAGCAGCTCACATAGTTCAATCCGATCTCGTTACAGAAAGCGATTGAGCTCGGATCGCCGCCGTGCTCGCCGCAGATGCCGACCTTGAGATTAGGCTTAACGATCCGGCCTCGTTCGGTGCCGAGCCGGACCAGTTCGCCTACGCCTTCGCGATCGAGCACCTGGAAAGGATCGTCGGAGAGAATCTTGCGATCGACATAGGCGGGCAGGAAGCGGCCAGAATCGTCGCGGCTCAAACCAAACGTGGTTTGCGTCAGATCGTTTGTGCCGAACGAAAAGAAGTCAGCATGTTCGGCAATCTTGCCGGCGGTCAAAGCAGCCCGCGGCAACTCGATCATGGTTCCCACCGCGTACTCGATCTTCATGCCGTGTTCACCCGTGACCTGGCGCGCGACGTCGTGAATCATCTCAGCCTGTTGTTTCAATTCCTCGCTGATAGAAACCAGCGGCACCATGATTTCCAACATGACTTGCTTGCGCTCACCCTTGACCTGGCAGGCGGCTTCGAAAATCGCGCGACACTGCATGCGCGTGACTTCGGGGAACAACAGACCCAGGCGGCAACCGCGAAAGCCGAGCATTGGATTCGCTTCGCGGATCTTGTTGACGTGATGCAGTAACTGTCGTTTCTCGTCGATCTCATCGAGCAGATGATCCATGTCGGCAAGGGTCCCGGCGTGACGCAAAGCCATCTTTAACTCGGACAGTTCGCCGAGCAGTTCATCCACGTTGGGCAGGAATTCGTGCAGCGGCGGATCGAGCAGGCGAATCGTTACGGGAAAGCCGGCCATCTCACGAAAGATGCCGACAAAGTCTCCGCGCTGCAGGGGCAGGAGTTGTTCGAGCGCCTTTTCGCGCGCGCCGGTACCGTCCGCGAGAATCATTTGACGCATCGACGCCAGACGTTTGTCGCCAAAGAACATGTGCTCAGTGCGGCAGAGGCCAATGCCTTCAGCTCCCATCTGTCGCGCGACGCGCGCATCGTGCGGCGTATCGGCATTCGCGCGTACGGTAAGACTGCGAAAGCCGTCGGCCCACTTCATCAATTCATAAAAATCCGGACCGAGCGAAGGCTGCACCGTTGGCACTTTGCCGAGAAAGATCCGACCAGTAGAACCGTCGACAGTGATCCATTCGCCCTTGGTAATCACTTCGCCTTTGACGGTGAATTGCTGTTGGCTGTAATCAACTTCCAGGTCCGAGGCGCCGCTAACGCAAGTCTTGCCCATGCCCCGCGCCACCACCGCCGCGTGACTCGTCATTCCGCCGCGCGCCGTGACAATCGCCTGGGCCGCAACCATGCCATGAAAATCATCCGGGCTGGTTTCGTGTCGCACCAAAACCACCTGCGCACCTTCCTTGGCCAATTCTTCGGCTTCGTCAGGACTGAACACGACCGTGCCCTGGGCCGCGCCGGGACTAGCCGGCAGGCCCGTAGCGAGGACGCGCGCATCAGTCTTGGGATCGACTGTCGGATGCAACAACTGGTCGAGATGTTCAGGAGTAACGCGTTGCACCGCGGTCGCGCGATCGATCAACTTCTCGCTCGCCATGTCGACCGCAATGCGTACCGAAGCAGCGCCGGTGCGCTTGCCGGTACGCGTCTGCAGCATCCAAAGCTTGCCGCGCTCGATCGTGAATTCGCAGTCCTGCATGTCTCCGTAATGCTTCTCGAGCAACTGCGTGATGGCATTGAACTGCTCGTAAACTTTCGGCAGCTCCTTCTTGAGTTGGCTGATCGGATTTGGCGTGCGCGTGCCCGCGACCACATCTTCGCCTTGCGCGTTCAGAAGGTATTCGCCGTAAAGTTCCTTCTTGCCGGTGGAAGGATTGCGGGTGAAGGCGACTCCGGTGCCGCTGTTTTTGCCCATGTTGCCAAACACCATCGCCTGCACGTTGACGGCCGTACCCAAATCATCGGGAATGCGATTGATGCGTCGATAATTGATGGCGCGGCGGCCCATCCACGAATTGAACACGGCGCCGATAGCCACACGCAGTTGCTCATATGGATCGTCGGGGATTGTATGTTGCTCGGCGAGGATGATTTCTTTTTCAGCAGCGATGATTCCGCGGAGCTCATCTGGTTTTAGATCGGTGTCGAGCCTTTCGCCGCCGCTGTGCGCTTTAAATCGATCCATGACCCGTTCAAACTTTTCATGCGCTACGCCGATCACGATCTCTCCGAACAGCGAAGCGAAGCGACGATAAGCATCGAGGGCGAAGCGTAGATCACCGGTCTGTTCCGCCAGCCCCGTCACCGTCTCTTCGTTGAGACCGAGGTTCAGGACCGTGTCCATCATGCCCGGCATCGAGAACGCTGCGCCTGATCGCACGGAAACCAGTAGCGGGTTCTTGGCATCGCCGAACTTCTTGCCGACCTTCTTTTCGATCTCTTGGAGGGCGGCGGTGACCTGCTCCCACATGCCTTCGGGAAACTGTTTGTTGTTGGCGTAATAGGCGTTGCAGACTTCAGTGGTGACGATTAGCCCCGGCGGGACCGGCAGACCCGCTTGCGTCATTTCGCAAAGCCCGGCGCCCTTACCGCCGAACAGAGATTTGTTATCGCCGCTGCCTTCTTCAAACAGATAGACCCACTTGTGTTGCGGATCTTTGGCTGTAGGGGTCGTGTTGGCTTCGGTTACTTCCAGAGTTGCTTCGCTCACGTTTGGTCTTTACCTCGCTGCGGGGATTATTGCGGGGCTAATCATACACCGAGAGGGGGGATGACGCAGCTTATCAGTGGATATTGGTCCGGTTCCATCTCTAAACCGATCTCATGGTCTCATTAGCACCTGGCTTCAGCCAGGTGATCGCCAGCCAATATCCAAATGAAACCATTTTCAACGGTTTCAATACTCGATGCAAAAAATCTCACTTGCGCAGGGTGGTAAAGTTATTTGGAAAGCCTAGTCCCGCGTCACCGCTCGTGGTAACTTATTGGGCGAGGTATTAGCCATGGTCGCTGTAATCAATTCACTAATCGAGATCGACGAAGAAGGCATTCCCTGGATTAGCGGCGCGAATACCAAGGTCGTCGAAGTCGTGCTCGACAAGATGGCCTATGGGTGGAGCCCGGAGGAAATGCATCGCCAGCATCCTCACCTGTCGATGGCTCAGATTCATTCCGCGCTCGCGTATTATTACGAACACCAGGACGAAGTAGATGCCGACATCGAACGGCGGGATCGATACGTCGAGGATCTCCGCGCTCAGCAGCCGGACTCGCCTTTGCGACAGAGACTGCGGGCATTAAAGCGTGAGCGTTCGTCTATACTTTGATGTCCATGTGCCCAGTGCCATCGTCGACGGATTGCGTCTTCGGGACGTCGACGTAGTCACCGCACAAGAAGACGGAGCGGCGGAATTCGAAGATCCTCAACTGCTGGATCGTGCCACCGAATTACAGAGAGTACTTGTCACTCAAGACGAGGATTTTCTGCAAGAAGCAAGCCGACGACACCGGGCTGGAGAAACTTTCTTTGGAATCGTTTATGCACGCCAACGATACGTCACAATTGGCGAGTGTGTTAACGACCTTGAGATCATCGCGCAGGACAGCGAGCCGGAAGAGTGGATAGGCCGTGTCGAACATCTCCCGCTCTAGCCCGCCGTGAGTAATTTTGAATCGACTTCAAAGGAAAATTAGATTGACTTCAACACAGCTTCGGGTGTTAAATCACCGCATGAGTTATCAGCAACAATCCCAACGCACCTTACGGCCGGATCCTCAATAGTCTCGGAAGAAATTATTGTGCGTTGACAGGCCGGTCACTGACCGGCTTTTTCAGTTTTGGGAGAAAATATGTGGAGAACAATTGACCTATTTCATGACCCTACGCCAGAGGGTCTTATTAATCAACGATATCTCATCACCATGATGCGTTTGGCGCAACTTACAGATATGACGACTGAGGAAGGACAAAGATTCATGGATATCCTTCTGCTAGTTAGCAAGAAACTGGTAGCGACGTGGAGACACTATAATGCTTACGTCACGCTGGAAGACCATCTGATCAAAGAAGCCGAGTCGGGACCGGCAATCGAAACGCAGTCGGTACAGCGGGTCAGCTATTCGCAGGATTTGTTCTTAGAAATGGATGAATTTCTATATCAGGTGAAAAGCACTTTGGACTATATGGTGAAGATTCCGGTTCCGCTGGTCGGCAGGGGTTGGAATATCAGCACGTTCGGGAACAAAGGCGGTGCGGTAAGAAAGGCGCTCAGACGCAATCTGCCCAAGAAATTCGCGAGTAGCGCGAAGCTTATTGAGGAGCAGGCTCTTGATTTACACAAAGGTTGGCTGGAAATGATTATCGAAGCGCGCGACAGATTGGCTCATTTCTTAGAGGGTGGCGCTAGTTTCGAAGCTATGCTTGTAATCAAGATGATGAAGGACGGAAAGGAGGTTGTACATGTTCCACTTTGGGACGAAAACACGACGATGCGGCATGTAATGGAAGTCACGTTTCACAACCTTCTAAAGATGGTCGAAGACTTTACGGCAGGCTTCCTAACCCTGAGAATCAGAGAAGGGATAAATCTAGTCCATATTCCAGTCAAGACGTTCTCTGTTGAATCTCCGTGGAAAGCGGTAACACCAGAACAGATGTCTAGAATCAAAGGTATCGAAGCCGCAGTAATATATTAGCGCGCGGTTTTCCGAGATCAATACTTCGGTACGCTGGGATCGACTTCGTTCGACCAGGCGGTGATGCCGCCGGCCAGGTTGATCAAATGGCCGGTGAATCCGGAACGCTGGAGGGCATCGATCGCTTTGGCGCTGCGGCCGCCCATCTTGCAGTGCACGACGGTTTCGCGAGCGGGATCGATCTCGTTCATCCGATTGAGCACCTGGCCCAGCGGAATCAGCTTGGAATTCGGAATCTGGCCGATCTCGTATTCATGAGGTTCACGGACGTCGATGATTTGGATGTCGTCGCCTTTATCAAGGCGCTGTTTCAGTTCAGTAGCTGTGATTTCTTCCATAGTCGGTTGGGCCACCTCTGGCTGTTGAGTAATACCGCAGAATTCTTCGTAGTCGATTAACTCTTTGATCGTCGGATGCTCGCCGCATACCGGGCAGTTCGGATCCTTGCGCAGCTTTAGTTCGCGAAAACGCATCCGCCAGGCGTCAAACAGCAGCAACCGGTTAACCATAATGCCGGGCGCGCCCAGAATGATCTTGATCGTTTCATTCGCCTGGATGGCGCCGATGATTCCCGGCAGCACACCGAGCACTCCGCCTTCGGCGCATGACGGCACCAGGCCTGGCGGCGGTGGTTCGGGATAAAGGCAACGATAGCACGGGCCGCGCTCGGCCCAAAAGACGCTGGCCTGTCCTTCAAAACGAAAGATCGAGCCGTAAACATTGGGCTTGCCGGCGAGCACACAGGCGTCGTTTACCAGGTAGCGCGTAGGAAAATTGTCCGTGCCGTCGACGACGATGTCGTAGTTGCGAAAGAGAGTCATCGCATTGGCGCTGGTCAAACGAGTTTCGTGGGTTTCGATCTCGACATGCGGATTGATATCTTCCAGACGATCGCGAGCGGAAGCGATCTTGGGCCGGCCGACGTCTTTCGTGCCGTGAATGATTTGACGCTGTAAGTTCGAAGAGTCAACCACGTCAAAATCCACCAAACCGAGCCGTCCCACGCCCGCCGCCGCCAGATACATTCCCAGCGGCGCGCCCAAACCGCC
>DATNNY010000031.1:0-3110 GCA_035601635.1 Pyrinomonadaceae bacterium | reverse complement strand
CGCGAGATTCCGCGCGGCGAAGGCATCCTGATCCTTCCCGGCGAAGATCCGTTCTATTACGCCACCGGCCGCCGCCCGCAGTTTCCCGTGCTCCTGTTCGATCATACCGTCAATCCGTACTCGCCTGAGGAGCTTCTTCAGATCGCCCGCGCACGCAATATCCGCTGGGTGATCGTCAAACAGGACTTACAAGATGAAGACGACTTTGTCGAGCAGGAACGCGATCGAATAACCAAGGTTCTCGAGCAGGATTTCGAACAGGTTGAGAGTCTGGCCAATTACGACATTTACCGCCGCAGTGACCCTGGCAAAGAGCCGGACCGGGACGAAGATAAGTAACTCGGCCCGGCTGCACAAAACCACAGTCCAGGGCGCCAAACTCACCCTTTTGGCGATCAGGTCGAGCGAGAAAATATTTTCTGGAACTACGGCCTCGTTGGTTATTTACGTTCCCTGAACAAACAAGATTGTTTACTGGCCTTCGGCAGACGCAGAGCAAGCATTGCCCCTACACGCTCCGGTCATCGACGGTCTCCGAATACTGCATGGCGAAAAGCAGTAGTTCACTGGGTTTGCGATTTCAAGTACGAGGCATCAACATGAAAACTACCATCGCTGCACTGATCAAGTCAGTTTTGCTGGGGCTCGCGGTCCTGGTCATCGTCGGCGCCGGCCAAAGTAGCGCGAGGGCCGACGAGGTAACTATTACGGGCTCGACCACGGGAACCGTCACCGGCGTACCTCCCTTAACATTCACTGGTAACGCCAACTTTAACGGGACCACCGCACTCGGCGTCGGTTCGCTGAGTGGCCCCAATAGCCTGGGTTCATTTTTTCTAAGCACCTCGCCCTTGCAGCCGCTGGCTGGAACGTTCACTTTGAATGTGACGTTTGCGGCCCCAACCGGCATCAATGGTGGACAAGGGACCGCTTATACCGCGACCATCCTGGGCAGTGTCTCACCAAACATCAATCAGGGCGGAGTGAACATTCATTTCGCTCAGCCTTTACAGGTCTTCACCTTCAGTAGCGCCACGGGCGCGGGCACGTTTTCACTGACCGTCCCCGACCTATTTGTGCAATCGGGACAATCCGCCAATTTGACGGCCGGATTGACGGGAGAGCAGGGCGCTCCTGCGGTTCCCGAACCCGCCACGCTTGTCCTACTGGGAACGGGATTGACTGGGGTAGCCGCAAAGTTGCGGAGCAGGAAGAAAGCGCGGGCCAAAAATCTGACGTAATCGTGGTCAGCGGGTTTCAGAAGATTCAGGCCGGCGGGAATCAACCCAGCCGGCCTTTTGTTTTGGAAAGAGCTCGAGCAGAGCGACCAGCCAATCAGAACTAAGGGTTCCTTCCAATCGCTCGCCGCAAGGCGTTGATAGAATCGCGACGAAACTTCTCCTGAAAGTACCGCGCAATCGGATAACCGATCCAGGCCATAGCCGCATGCGGTTTCGAGACGGCCTGAATTCTGTAGACGACTTCTTCCGATTCCGCCTCCAGTCTAACTTCAAAAATCTCTTCGCCCATTTCTGCATGATTGGTTAAGGTGCCTAAGCAAATCCAAAGCTCGATCCCACTTGACGATCTCCTATCCCATACACCACGCGGCATCCGTTCAGCGACCAGATTCCGAGGTGATGAACCAGCACGGCGACGACGGTTCCTGATTCAGTAGCAGCGCCCCTGGGAAACAACTCAACCCAATCCATCTCGTAATGCCGCCACTCGGCCAAAGCGATCTTCGCGCGCTCGAATGCGTCGCGGCCCTGTCCGATCACTGCGCTCGCGAGATCCGCGTTGAAGCCGCGTGGAGTTTGGCTTGCGATTCCCACCGGCGCGTACGAAAGCGGCAGGTCTTGTGATTGTCTCAGGAACGCTGCGATTTCGCGCTGGGAAGGGCGGCGAATGAGAAACATTTGATGGTTCGACGGTGGAGAGTGAACGGTTGACTATCGCGAAGCCACATCCTAGGTTTCAATTTTCGTTACTCTCCACAGCCATACTATCCGGTACCGCATACCGTTTTTCTTCTTAATTCTGGATCTTGATTCTCAATTGTACTCCTTGCGCCTTTGTCAATGTCGTGTTCAGACATCCAGGGATCGATACTTTGGATAATTGTTGGCAGCCATTGATGAAGGGCGTCTGCAATAGCCTTACTGCGATCTCCTGACCAACTGATAAAAACTCTCATAGAAATTCCTTGCTGAGCATCAGAGAAGTTTCTTGAATTGCTCCACGTTAAGGCCGGCGTCGCGCGCGATGCCGCCCATGGTAAAAGCATTTACTGGATTGTGGCGAGGAATCGTCACGATACGCACGCCATCCGACGTGACGATATGTTTGCCCTGGCGCACGATACGAAAGCCAGCCTTCTCTAAAGCCCTCACGGCATCGAGGTGGTTGACGCCGGGAATCTTCGGCACGGCTAGACCGCTACCTTCACTTCGCGCACCTCAAGACCTTTGATGAGGTCGTCGATAGCAGCGAGGTATTCACCAATAGCGTCCTGAATGTTTTCCAGTGCCTCTGTTTCAGTTTCGCCCTGGGACCAGCAGCCTGGTAAGCCAGGACACGAAACGCTGAAGCCTTCCTCCGATTCGCGAATAACGACCTTATAGTTCATGGTGCCTCCGAACCGATTATACTTCTGACAAGGAATAGAGAGCCATTCAAGTGAGCCTGATTCGCCCAATCCAAGGCGTTAGTACGAGCTGACTGCTTGATGTAGACATCGTCCCGTCCCAAGGCATCGCGCAATTCAACGAGAAGCTTCAGCCAATTAGAAACTTTAATAATCCGCCGGCCGCGGAAAGGCCGCTGATGCGATCCTCCTCCAGCGCATATCTTCCGAGCGAGGTAGCCCGATTGGCCGCCATGAGCTGTTCAGTGCGAAGTTGTTCGCGCTGGAATTCAAGTTCGTGCTTCTCTTTCTGACGCGAAACTTCCAGGCCGCCGCTGCGAATGAACTGCACAATTCCGCTCAACTCATCAGGATCGAACCAGGTCCCGTGGCCTTTGCAGATGTCTACAATCACGCCGGAGCAACGCGCAAAATTGATCCGGTTCATCAGCTGGCTACACTGCGGACAGGGTACATAGCGAAT
>DATNNY010000030.1:0-4224 GCA_035601635.1 Pyrinomonadaceae bacterium | reverse complement strand
GTGCCGCACGTGCAGAAGGTCCTGGCAGAGTTGAAGGGCTGTCGTCTGATTAATGGTTACGGCCCGACTGAAAATACTACCTTCACTTGTTGCTATGCGATCGACGATCCGGACGGTCTGAATGGTTCCGTGCCCATCGGCCGCCCCATCTCAAACACTTCGGTTTACATCCTCGACGCTTCGATGAATCCCGTGCCGGTGGGTGTGCGGGGCGAACTCTACATCGGCGGCGACGGAGTCGCGCGTGGCTACCTCGATCGGCCCGAACTAAATGCCGAGCGATTCGTCCTCGATCCTTTTTCCCAAACTCCCGGCGCCTGCCTTTACCGCACCGGCGATCTGGTCCGTTATCGGGCGAGCGGTGAAATCGAGTTCATTGGCCGCATGGACAATCAGGTAAAGGTCCGCGGATTTCGCGTCGAGCTGGGTGAGATTGAGTCGGCATTAGTCGAACATCCGACGGTCCGCGAAGCAGTCGTCATCGCTCGTAAGGACAATGGAGATAAACATCTGGCCGCGTATCTGGTGCCGGCGGCCGGCGTGACAGAATCGATCGATGAGCTACGCGAATTTCTAAAAGGGAAGTTGCCGGATCATATGGTGCCTTCCGTTTTTGTCATGATTGAATCGTTACCGCTATCGCCGAGCGGCAAGGTCGATCGCCGCGCTTTGCCTTCAACCAATGGAGCCAAGCCGGCCACGACAAAAGACTTCGCTCCGCCGGCGGATGAATTGGAACTGAAGTTAACAAAGATCTGGGAGAGAGTTCTGGGCCTTCGTTCAATCAGCGTCAACGATAACTTCTTTGAACTTGGCGGACACTCGTTGCTGGCGGTGCGTCTGTTTGCGCAAATTGAAAAATCATTTGGCCGCAACCTGCCTTTGGCTACTCTGTTTCAGGCGCCCACGGTCAAGCAGTTGGCGCGTGTGTTGCGCGTGGAAGGCTGGCCGGCGCCCTGGTCATCTCTCGTAATGATTCAGGGAGGAAATAAGCGCACGCCTTTTTTCTGCGTACATGCGGCCGGTGGCAATGTCCTCGAGTATCACGATCTGGCGCGGCTACTGGGCCCGGACCAACCGGTTTATGGTCTGCAGGCGAAAGGCCTGGATGGCAGGGAAGAGCCGCACACCAACATCAAAGAGATGGCCGTGCATTACCTCAAAGAGATGCGTGAGGTGCAACCCGAAGGACCGTACCTGCTCGGCGGCCGTTCATCGGGCGGCACCATTGCGTTTGAGATGGCTTGCCTGCTCGCGGCTGAAGGAGAGCAGGTCGCGCTCCTGGCCTTGCTTGATACTTATCCGGCCGGTTACTTCAAAATGCTGCCGGGCTCCGGATCTTTACGCCAGCGGGCCCATCGTTACTTACGAAAACTTCGGTCGCACGCGGCGAATCTGCGGCAGCTTGGTACGGCAGAAAAATTGACGTACGTGTTCGGCAAGCTCAAATATGCACCCGAAAAGGTCAAACACAAGCTTTATCGTCGCGCCTACAAGATCTACCAAAAGATCGGCCGGCCCTTGCCGCCGGCATTGAAAAACATCGAAGAGATTAACTTTGCGGCCGTCAAGGATTACGTCCCGCAAACATTCATCGGCGATGTGACCCTCTTCCTGGCCACCGATCTCACCGCGGATTATGACCTGCACGACGGTTGGCGAGAACTCGTCGAAGGTCGCATTGAAGAGCATGAAATTACCGGCAACCACATCAATATCATCAAGGAACCTCACGTGCGCCTGTTGGCGGAAAAGCTGAAGGGCTGCCTGGAACGCGCACAGCAAGAGCATTCAAGAACCCAGCGCGCTGCCTAGTACGTCGCTGGCGCTTTGCACAAAAGTCGGTTTATTAGTCCGCAAAGCGGACGAATGATAGTAGCCCAGCAGTTTACTGCTGGGGTAAAGAGCCGAGGGATTTGTAGTCCGTGAAGCGGGCGGCTGAACGATTACGGCCAGATCCTCTAGTCCTGTCAGCCGTCCGCTTCACGGACTTCGTCTCGGGCTCCGTCAATCCCAGCGATAAATCGCTGGGCTATTTTCAATCGTCCGCTAGCGCGGACTCATCTGACGCTGCTTTGTACAAAGCTAGCTCTCGCGCCATGGATTATTAGTCAGAAGTTGGAAAGTCCGGCGCGTTGCGTGTTTATCCAGGGTATAGCGGCAGGTGTACGGGTGCTCGGTTGAGGTTAAGGGCAGTTTCGCGTTCGCGCAACTGAAGAATGAAAACACAAATGAAAAGATTTCTTTGGCTGTCATCGATCTGCTTCGTCCTGCTGGTTTTCCTGCCGGGCCGGAGCTTGGCGCAGTGCACAGGCGAGCGCTGGTCTGTCAAGACCGGCACCGACCCGGATGCGACTCTGGTAAACCTGAACTCGACAACCTCGACCACTATCGCAGCCTTATCAAGTATCGCAGCCCCTGCGACGCTCCCCGACAACGCTCGCGTCCAGACTACGGAGACCACGACCTGGATGGTAAACGCAACGTTAGTTAAGTACGCCCGCTCGTTTGATGCCGATTACCATATGGTCTTCACCGACAGCGCGGGACATACCATGATTGCGGAGATCCCCGATCCGGGTTGTCTCGGGCCCGGCAGTCCTTTTGCTGCCGGCATCGCCCATGCCCGCGCGCAATTCGACGCGAGGTTCACGGCAACAAGCACTTTCCAAAACGCTAACGTGCCCGTGCAAATCACCGGCGTCGGGTTCTTTGATTACCTTGCAGGGCAGGAAGGCATCGCCCCCAATGGCATCGAGCTACACCCGATTATAGACATCACTTTTGGTCCAAGCTTCTCGCTCTCGTCATCAACATCATCTCTGACCGTACCTCAGGGCGGCGCCGGATCGTCGACGATCGTTTCCAGCCTGTCCGGGAATTTTAATTCTTCTATTTCGCTTTCCGCTTCAGGCTTGCCGACGGGAGCAACCGCCAGTTTCAGCCCGGGTTCAATCGCCGCGCCTGGTTCAGGTTCGTCTGCTATGACGATCTCTGTCGGCGCGACAACGGCAGTAGGCACTTACAATGTCTTAGTCAACGGTTCCGGTGGTGGGCAAATCCATTCGGCCACGATCAACCTGACGGTGAGCACCGGCGGCAATACAACGCAGCAGTTGCTCGGTAACCCTGGCTTTGAGAACGGATCGTCGAATCCCGCGCCCTGGACCGTTTCCGCGGCAGTGATCGATAACAGCAGTTTCGAAGCCGCGCACACGGGATCATGGAAGGCCTGGCTAAACGGCTATGGCTCCGCGCATACCGACACGCTCTTGCAGCCCGTTAGTATTCCGGCGACGGTCACCAATGCCAGCCTGTCATTCTGGCGGCACATAGACACAGCGGAAACCACCTCCACTAAAGCCAATGACACATTGAAGGTACAGGTGCGCAATTCTTCGGGTGCGGTGCTGGCGACGCTGGCTACATATTCGAATTTGGATGCCGCGCCGGGATATACACAGTTCTCTTTTGACCTGACCGCTTATAAGGGACAGACGATCCAGATCTATCTGGTGGGGACTGAGAACCAGAATCTAAAAACTTCGTTCGTGGTTGACGACTTTGCTCTTAACGCCACGACCTCAAGCGGCCCAGCGGCGGACTTCGCCATAGCTTCAGCTCCATTGGCCCTGACGGTAACGGCCGGCAGTTCCGGTGCAGCAACCATCACGACCACGATATCGGGGAGCTTCAATTCGGCGGTCTCCCTTTCCGCATCGGGCTTGCCCGCAGGCGCCACAGCGAGTTTTAGTCCCACGTCGATCGCCGCGCCTGGTTCAGGTTCATCTACTTTGACGATCTCCGTTGGCGCATCAACCGCGGCGGGCACTTACAGTGTCGTCGCCAACGCTTCAGGCGGTGGTAAGACTCATTCGACAACGATCAATCTAACCGTTAATGCGGCCGGCGGCGGTACCACGCAGCAGTTGCTTGGTAATCCCGGTTTTGAAAATGGATCTGCGAGTACGGCGCCCTGGACTGTCTCAGCCGGAGTAATTGATAACAGCAGTTTCGAGGCGCCGCACAGCGGGCTATGGAAAGCCTGGCTGAATGGCTATGGCTCGGTTCATACCGATTCGATCTTGCAACAGATCACAATTCCGGCAACGGCTACCAGCGCCAGTCTCTCGTTCTGGCGCCACATCGACACCGCCGAGACCTCGACCACGACGGCCTACGATACTTTGAAAGTACAGATCCGAAACTCTTCGGGCGCGGTCC
>DATNNY010000029.1:0-4217 GCA_035601635.1 Pyrinomonadaceae bacterium | reverse complement strand
GCCGGGTCTTTTACTTCACCCTGATCGCGATCGATAACTTTGTCCGAAACGGCTTCCAGTTCCTTGACCGGCATTCCGGAAAACACCAGCCAGAATTTTTCGGTGCCCTGATGATCGTCAAAGCGCATCCAGGCCGTCTGGAGTTTTTGATCCGGGGTGACGCGCGGGGATCCGTTATTCGTCTTCGCCTCGGGAAATAGCATGTTATACGTCACCGTATCGCCATTCGCCGGCCCTTCGTTGAGCAGGTAAAGGTAGCCCGCGTTCGGACTGGAGAGGTTCATACGAAACTTCCAGCCGTTTTCGAAAATCTCCTGGCCGGAGGATTCGAATTCATTTTGATAGGGTTTTCCTTCGCGCATTTTCTGCACGGTGAGTGAATATACCAGCGACTGTTCGCGCGCGCCGGAAAGGCCGCCGCGTTTCCAAATCAAAAGACCGGCGCCCGCCAAGACGGCAGCTAGCAGCGCTAAACCTATTACTGCTTTCAGCCACGATCGGCGCGGAGGCTCCGTTTCGATTGCGGGATAAGCCGCAGCTCCCAGCGTATCAACCCTGGCCGGTTCAAATCGTGCAGCCAATGTCTTAGCTGACAGGTCCGCCGTTTGTCTTACGGGCGCGTTGGCCTCCGTTGCCAGTTGTGTGGCTGAAATCGGTGCCGGCTCGACCTGTTTGGGATCGAAAGCCGCGGTCTCTTCCGCTAGTTCCCGCGCCAGCGCATCACCCAGTTCGCGCGCGTTTTGAAAACGGTCTTTCGGATCAAAACTAAGTGCCCGCAAGATCAACTGAGATGCATTGTCCGGAAGACTGGGCCGCAAGTCAGTTGGCTTCACACGCACGCCCGCGCGCTGCATCTCGAGCAGCTCAAATCCGGTTTCGGGATTAAAGGGTTTACGCCCGGTGACCAGCTCATAAGCGATCGCGCCCATCGCATAGATGTCCATCGCCGCTGAAACCGGACGCCCGCTCAGTTGCTCAGGCGCCATGTATGAAACGGTCCCGGCCGTCGCGCCGGTGACCGTGCTCGGCGCGACAATCGAATCCTTCAGCTTGGCTATGCCAAAGTCGATGATCTTCACCTGCTCTTCGCCGCCGCCGTAGCTTTGCAGCATGATATTTTCCGGCTTCAGGTCCCGATGGAAAATCCCCTTATCATGGGCTGCCGCCAGCGCTCTGCCGATCTGCTTTATCAAATCAGCGGCGCGTTCGAGCGGGATTCCTTCAGGCTTGATCAGAGAGCGCAGCGTTACGCCGTCGATGAATTGCATGACGAGATAAGGTTTGCTGTCGGGGAGTTCGCCGTTGTCGAGGATGCCGACCACTCCGGGATGATCGACCCGCGCCAGCGCTTCCTTCTCCTGCTGGAACTTTTGCACCACCCAGGAGTTCTGCAGAGACTTCTCGAGCAGGACTTTGATTACCACCGGCTTGTCATGCAGCTTTCGATCATGCGCCAGATACACTGCGCCGACGCCGCCCTGTCCCAGTTCCTTTTGAATAAAATAGCGGCCATCGAGAGTGATGCCGATCAGGCCCGGCAGCGGCAACGAAGTTTCATTGAGCGCAGGCGCGCCTTCGCCTGGATCGACAGTGATCGTCGGTGCTGAGAGATCGGCAGGCACACTCTGAGTTTCGTCGTCTGTAGTCGATCCAGGCGTCACCGTCTCGGATTGATCCTTGAAAGTCACAAGTTACGAGGTTGATCGGTGAGAGATCTATCGGTCTATTTGTTTATGCGCGCCATTCTACACGCTTCGATTATCGAGTTAATTACATCGGCGGTTATGTTCGTGGCCGGCTTAACCGGGGTGAAGATTCCGCCGCTGGCCGGCGTGCCCGTGTAGAACATCATCTGGCCCGCTTTGCCGCCGCCGGCGTTAAGGAACAGGTTCACGTGGGGCAGCACAAAAGCTGATTGGCCTGGTTCGACGCGCTTGATCTCAGAGCATTGAATGATCACATTCTTCTTTTGATTTTCCTTCTTCGGCTCGAATGAAAGGGTACCCGGAGTGACCGTCAGCGTGCCTTCCGTGCCCGACGCGTCCTTAACTGCGAACAGATGTGAGTTGCGGGCGCGTTCACTTTCATCGGCAGCCAGCTTGGCCTTCTCTTTTTCGCGGGCTTCGCCTTCCATCATGGCCACCCGGCCGTTTGCGATTTCAACAAACAGCCCGTTGGGAAACTTGTTTACATAGGCTCTAAAGTCCGAGGGATTCCGGCTGTCTTTGATGGCGTTCCAGTAAGTCATCTCGAGCGAGTCTGCCGAGGTATTGCCGGACGTCGATCTGGCCGGTTGTGCTCGCGACTTGGCGAGCGCGGCAAACTGGCCGTCCGGATATTTATCGAGATAGGCTTTGAAGTCATCCGGGTTGTTGCTGTTCTTGATGCTTTCCCAGAAACTCAATTCGATCGCTGCCGGATCGACCATGCTTACATTTGGAGTTGAATTGTTCGCCGCGTTCGTCGCGGAATTGGTTACCGCGACAACCAGCTCGTCAGCGCGATACCCTTCAATAACGGCGAAAGGCTTTTGCTGCTTGGTGGAACCCAGATCGATGGCCAGGCGTTTGGGCACGGTATCCTGAACGTACTTCACCAACTGCGAAAGAGTGACTTCGCCTTTCTCGTTTGCAGCGCCGCCTTTCAACCCTTCGACGACGGCCCAACTGAAATAGCCCTGCTTCTTTTCGGTGTATTCGTAGGCGCGCTGACCGATGCCGGTGGCATAGACGGTCGCGAACGCCTGGACCTCGCGATTGCGAGTATCGAAGTTGAAAGCGTTCGTGTAGGCGTTACTCAAGGGATTAGGCGCATCAGCGCGCCCGCCGGGATCATTGCGACAGGCATCCAAAAGCACGACCACCTGTCCCACACCGGTTTCCTTGATTCGCTCTTTGACGCGATTCATGCTGATGGCGGTTTCTTCCAGGAAGGAGATCTGATCGCTGATCTGCGCGTCGGAGGGCAACAAAAAAGCTTGCCCGCTGCGTTCCATCCCGTGACCGGCGAAAGAAACCAGCAACAGACCATCTTTGGGAACCGCGGTGCTGAGATTCGACAAACGGCGCAGGATATTGACCCGCGTGGGCTGACGCTCGGCCGGCTGATCGGTCGAGAGCAGGATCACCTGATCCTGCGGAAAACCTGCATACCGCACGAGCGCATTTGCGATCAAACGCGCGTCGTTGTCTGAGCCTTTGAGCGGGCTGATCTGAGGATCGGTGTACTTGTCGACGCCGATCACCAAAGCCCAACGCTTGGCGCTCACCGGCAACGCGCTGATTTGATTATCTTGCGCAACCGGGGACGACGACGCAGTGGAAGTCGTCGGCTGCGTCTGGGAGGGTGGCGGTAGTTGCTGCAATTGTCGCGAGACGGGCTCGGTGGTCGCCGGCGTTGAGGGCGCCTGAGTACGCTGAATAACATTCGGCGCGCTGGGCGATTGCGCTCCCTTAGCATCTTCCACCAGACGCGCGGCCGGCTTCTCGGTCGCTTGTTCTTGAGGCGCCGGAGTGTTCGGCGAAGATGTCGGGTTCGAAGCGGTTGATGCAGCCGCCAACCCTGTCTGGATCTCCCTCTCCAATTTGCGCGCCAGCTTCGGATCGATCGTGTTTAGTTTTTTCAGTTGTTCATTAGCTAGATCGGGTTTACCGAGCCGCGCATACGCCTGGCCTAAACCGTAATATGCCTCGCCGTAGTCAGGCTTAATCCGGGCCGCGCTCTTCAGAAAGCTGATCGACTTTTCAAACTCTGCGCCCCTCAGATATGCATAGCCAATGCCGTAGTACGCCTCGGCAAAGTTTGGATCCAGGCTGGTGGCTTTCACCAAAGGAGCAAAGGCCTCGCCGTAGCGACCCATGGCGTTGTAAAAGTAACCAAGATCGTACTGGGCCATGGCGTCGTTGGGCGCCAATCTCACTTGCTCTTTATAAGCAACCAGCGCTGGTTCTGAGTTGCCACTATTGAGGTACGCATCGCCCAGACCGCCGTAGGCCGGCGCGTAGTTCGCGTCGAGGCGAATGGCGAGCTTGTACGCGTCAATCGCTTCAGGCCATTTCTTTTCATCCGCCATTTTGTCGGCTTCATCAACCAGACCGGCGGCGCGACTGGTTGATTTTTGCGGAGCTCCGCCATGTTTTTGGGCGTGCGAGTTAAGTGGCGCCGGGCCAAACAGAAGGGCAGAAAGAATCAGAAGTAGGATCGACTTCAACGAGGGG
>DATNNY010000028.1:0-10898 GCA_035601635.1 Pyrinomonadaceae bacterium | reverse complement strand
TGTTTGTTTTCCGGCAGTGGGTGCGGTAATGAAGCCCCACGGATAGTGTTTCGCGTTCGGATTTGTTCTTGACTTTGCGAGCATATGGGGCATAGACTGCACACGTTGCTGGCCAATTAAATACGCTCGTTATCGTGCCTTTGGCTTCAGAGGGTGGGATGCACGGTGGTTTGTACGTTGAGAGGCCAGTTTCTTTGTGTCTCGCATGGCTGGGCGCAATGTATGGCGCGCTGCATTCCCCTTCTAGTTGTCATCAAGCAGATTTTGAGCGATGGGTTGATGGTCGCAATTCTGGACGATTAATTTATAGTTGCCGACCCATTTTGGCACCGTTTTTGGAGGACAGAAGGATGTTCGATAATCTGGTTGAGTCTGGTTCGCATGCTGAAGATAGGAAGCGAAAGGGTAAGTTTCTCGGCGCATTTTTGCTCGTCTATCTGCTCTTGATCGGTGTAGGCATTGTAGCCGCGATCCTCATGGCGCCGGCGTACATTGATCAGCAAACTCTCGAGCTGACCGCCTTGATCGCCCCAGTCCCGGTTCCCCAGCAGCAACAACAGCAAAAAGAAGCACCGAAGCCTGAGAAGGTGGATATCAGCAAGAACGTGGACGTCCGCAAAGAACTGATTGCTGACGTGACGAACACGAAGCTGATTCCCAAAGAGATTTCGGCTAAGGCGAGCGACATTCCCCCCGTGCGCAAAGGCGTCGTGACGATGCTGGGCTCGGGTAATCAGAATGCAGCCGCTCCAATGGCCCCGGGAAATGGCACTGGCTCGATTGTTTCCAATGCTCCGGCGAAGGTGGAGATTAAGGATGAGCCGCCGCCCCCGCCGCCAAAGCCGACCCCGCACGCGCCAATCTCCGGCGGCGTGCTGAACGGCAAAGCTGTGCACCTGGTCCAACCGCCTTATCCGGCCATTGCGCGCAGCGCGCATGCTTCGGGTCAGGTAGTGGTGCAGGTATTGATCGACGAGAATGGCAACGTCGTTGCCGCGCACGCAACTTCGGGTCACCCGTTGCTGCAAGCTGCGGCCGTGAATGCAGCTCGTTCATCGAAGTTTACGCCCACAAAGCTTTCCGGGCAGCCGGTGAAGGTTAACGGGGTCATTATCTACAACTTTGTAGCGCAGTAAAGAATCCGGCGCGCTGGTTCGCTCCAGAAAAACCGAGAGCTACCAGCGCTCGGTCTTATTGCCGGTGCGGAATCAATGTAATCAAAACCTTTTGGAGGAGTTACCGTGACTATTTTGACAAGCATCCTCGGAACGAAAGCAATGGGCTTTCTTCTCTTTCTCTGGCAGACTCCTAGTCCGGCGGCCCCGGCGCCCGCGAGCAACGAGTTCACGCTCAGCGAGATGGTCCGGAATATGGGCCCGGTGGCGATCACGGTCGTGATCATTCTGCTGATCATGTCCGTGTATTCGATCGCTATCATGGTCGAGCGCTATCTGACCTACACGGCCGCCAAGAAGCAGTCGCGCGAGTTTGCCCCGCGCGTCGCCCAGGCGCTGAAGAATAATCGCATTGAAGAGGCGATTAATATCAGCGACAAGCATCGCAAGTCGCACCTGGCGATGGTCGTCAACAGCGGATTGCAGGAGTTCCGCGCGCACGAGCAATCGAATGAGATTTCCGGTGACGAGATCGAGGCTTCGAAGCGCGCGCTGCAGAGAGCTATTGCCATCAAGACGGCCGAGTTTCGCCGTGGTCTTTCCGGCCTGGCCACCATCGGCTCGACGGCACCATTCGTGGGCTTGTTCGGTACCGTATTCGGTATCATTAACGCGTTCCGTGGGATGAAGACCGCCGCGTCACAGGGCATCGGAGCGGTGGCTGGCGGTATTTCCGAAGCACTCTTTACGACTGCGCTTGGACTGGTAGTCGCCGTGCCTGCGGTGTGGTTGTTCAACTACTTTACCGGCAAAGTTGATGGCTTCATCGTGGAGATGGATAACTCGGCTTCGGAATTGGTCGACTATTTCATCAAGAACCGCACGAAACAGTTGAATCCGTAGCATGCGCTGACGGGTGAGATTCGGGTAGAAGTGCCATACGGCTCGGCGTCTACCCGATCCACGAAAGGAGTTTGACTTATGGGAATGCAGGGCGGCGGCGGCGGCGGATTGCAGTCGGAAATCAACGTCACACCAATGGTGGACGTCATGTTGGTGCTCTTAATCATCTTCATGGTCGTCACTCCATTTTTGCAGAAGGACGTGAGCGTGGCGATTCCGCGCGATATGAACTACGCGGACGAGGACCTGGTCATCAATCGAGAGGATTCGGTCATCATCTCGATTCCGAAAGACAATGATTATTACCTCGGCAAGAAGCAGGTCAATCTCGAGGACCTCAAGACCCAGGTTGAGAAAGCGTTGGCTAACAAGAAGGAAGAAGACAAAGTCGTTTACATCAAGAGTGGCATCGAGGTTAGCTACGGCGAAGTTGTGAAGGTGATTAACGCCGTTCGGGAAAAGGGCGTGGACAAGATCGGCCTGGTGGCCGACAAAAAGAAGAAGGGCGCGGAGGCAGGTCCGACTCCCGCCGGCTAATTTCGGCAATGAATTTTGAGAAAACGGCGAGCTTACCTTTAACGCTCGCCGGTCCGAAACGAGGGTTGAGCTATGGCAATGAGTGGTGGTGGAGGCGGTTCGCGAGCCGTCCCATATATTAACGTTACGCCGCTAATCGACGTGTTGCTCGTCGTGCTGATTATCTTTATGGTGGTCACGCCGTTAAAGCCCAGCAGTTTCAAGGCCGACGTTCCTACGCAACGAGATCCAAACGAGGACGTGAGCAAACTTAAGCCAAATCCGCTCACGCTCGTGGTTTCGATTACGCCGGATCTGCAAATAAAACTCAATCAGGATCCAATGGGCTCGGTCAACGATACCAGCGCGCTGGCTGCCAAGCTGCAGCAAACATTTCAGCAGCGGAAGGCTCAGCACGCCTATAAGGTAGGAATGGAAACTTCCACCGTGCCTGAAGATCAGAAGATTGAGAAGACCGTCTTTGTGAAGGCGCCGCGCGCCCTGCACTACGGCGATGTCGTAAAAGTGATCGATGCAATCAAGGGTGCCGGCGCTAGCCCGGTCGGCTTGCAGGTTGACGATTTGCCGTAGTTAAGAACTGTGACGAAATTCGCCGGTATTTCTTCCGCCAGGAAGTCTTTCCAGCTCATCGGAGAGCCGGGCGGCATCTTTTATTTAAAACGGAGCTAACAGAATGAGATTCTCCTGGTCCAGGATCGGCGCGACAGCGATCCTGGCTTTGTTTGTCGCCGCCGGTGCCGGCTGTACGCTCGCCAACAAGATCAGAGCCAAGAACGAACTAAACGAAACAGCGCGCGCCTACAGGGACGGACACTTCGAGGAAGCCGAGCAGCACGCCAAGCGCGCGCTGGCCCTCGAGCCGACTAATAAGACTGCGGCCATTTTTATCGCTCGGGTCATTCATCAGCAGTACAAGCCCGGCGTCGACACTCCGGACAACATCGCTAAAGCCAAAGAAGCGATTGAAGCCTACAAATACGTCCTGCAGCAGGATCCAAACAACGAAGAGGCCTACAAGGCAATATCAGTACTCTATGCCGCGATTAAGGACGATGAGAAATTGCGGGAATGGATCTCCAGACGCGCGAATGACACCTCGCTGCCCAACCCAAAGCGTGCCGAAGCATATGCGATTCTGGCTGGCAAGGATTGGGACTGCTCGTTTAAAGTCACCGAGCTTCCTGACGTCAAAGTAGCGAACGATCCGGGCAAGCCCGCCGGCATCACCTACAAGAAGCCGAAAGACCAAAAGGATTTCGAGAAGATTCAACGTTGTGTGACGCGCGGTCTCGAAGAGGCTGAGACGGCCATCAAGTACGATGCGAACAGCGAATCGGCCTGGTCTTACAAGACGAACCTTCTGCTGGAGGCCGCGAAGTTAGCCGACATGGACGGCAAAGCCGACCAGAAGGCGCAGTATCAGAAGCAAGCCGAGGCAGCGGGTAAGAGAGCTGCGGCCCTGGCGGACGAACGGCGCAAGAGAGAAGAGGCAGCCGACCAGGCCGCTTCCCCCACCCCCTGACGAAGAGAACGCCGGACAAGCGTTCAGCGCTGATCGACGGTAACATCGAATAGGTGACGCGGACTTCGAGTCCAGCGTCACCTATTTTGTTATAATTGCACTGGTCAGTTGTTAGTGATTAGTTGTCTGTGGTCATTCGATACGTTCTGCCAGTGACGACTGACAGCTAGCCACTACCAACTGACTAATCTTTTTATGGTCCGAATCGAAGAAATCTGCGAAAAAGTCCGGCGTAATCATCCGCAGGCCGATCTCAATCTGCTGCGGCGTGCTTACCTGTTTTCCGCGCGCGAGCATAAGGGTCAAAAGCGCGCTTCGGGCGAATCCTACCTGGTACATCCTCTGGAAGTCGCAAACATCCTGGCCGACATGCGGCTGGACGTCGTCTCGGTTTCGACTGGATTGCTTCATGACGTGGTGGAAGACACGCTCGCCGATACGGCGACGATTCGCGATTACTTTGGTGAAGAAGTGGCGCATCTGGTTGAGGGACTCACCAAAATTGCGCACATCAGCAGCGTCTCGCGCGAAGAGCAACAGGCGGAAAACGTGCGCAAGATGTTGCTGGCGATGGTTGACGACGTGCGCGTCGTACTGGTGAAGCTTGCCGATCGACTACACAACATGCGCACGCTGGAATATCTCAGCGCCGAAAAGCGCCACCGGATCGCCCAGGAGACGATGGATATCTATGCGCCCATTGCGCACCGGCTGGGAATGGGCAAACTGCGTGGCGAGCTGGAAGACTTGGCTTTCAAGAACCTTCATGAGGAGGATTACCGCGAACTGACCGCGCAAATGGAAAAACGCCGGGCGGCCAACGAGGCCTTCCTCAATGATGTGACGGCTACCATCCAGCAGAAGATGGAGGAAGCCGGCGTCCCGTTCGTGCGCATCGAAGGCCGCGTCAAGCGTCTGTACTCAATCTGGAAGAAATTGGGCCGGCAGGAAATTGAACTGGATCAGGTTTACGATCTCGTGGCTGCCAGGGTGATTACGGCCAATGAAATCCGCGACTGCTATGCGGCGCTCGGCGTGATTCATACTACCTGGAAGCCGGTGCCCGGCCGCTTCAAAGATTGGATTGCCACGCCGCGCGATAATCTTTACCAGTCATTGCATACCTCGGTCATCGGATGGAAAGGCCAGCCCTTTGAGGTGCAAATCCGCACCGAGCAGATGCACTTGACCGCCGAGGAGGGCGTGGCTGCGCATTGGAAATACAAAGAGGGGAAACGCGGAGCGCGCGACGATGACGAGGCGTTGAAGGTCTTGCGCTCGCTGGTCGAGTGGACCCAGGATGTAAAAGACTCGCGCGAGTTCATCGATGCGCTAAAACTCGATCTCTATCCAAAGGACGTTTACGCATTCACTCCCATGGGCAAGGTGATTCAGTTACCGCGCGGCGCGACGACGGTGGATTTTGCCTACATGATTCACTCGGAAGTCGGCAACACTTGCACTGGTGCGCGAGTCAACGGTCGCATGGTGCCGCTGCGAACGCTGATTCAAAACGGCGACGTCGTCGAAATCATCCGCAGCACGAACGCGCACCCTTCGCGCGACTGGCTGAACTTCGTGGCTACCTCGCGCGCGCGCAATCGCGTGCGCCACTGGGTGGCGGACCAGCAACGCGCTGAATCGATCGAAATTGGACGCAAGCTGTTCGAGAAGGAAGCCGGCCGCTTTCAGCTTTCGGTCAAGAAGATGCTGGGAGACAGCAACGGCGATCTTAAGCGGATCGCGAGTGAATATGGCTATGGCCGGACTGACGATCTATTGGCGGCGATGGGCTACGGCAAGATTGTGCCGCGGAACATAATCGCCAAGTACCTGGGTCCGGAAAAGTTCGAAGCCCTGGACAACCAGAAAGTATCCCGCTTGCGGACTGGTGTGCGCGCGGTCAAGCGTCTGATTACCGGCGACGACGCGATTGTGGTTCGGGGCGTGGAAGACCTGATGGTGAATCGCGCCCGCTGTTGTAATCCTCTCCATGGTGAGCAGATCATCGGCTATATCACGCGCGGCAAGGGAGTGGCCGTGCACACCGCGCGTTGCAAGAACGTGAAGCAGTTGATGATCAATCCCGAACGAATCGTGACGGTCGAATGGGCTGCCAAACCTGAGAAGACAGCTTACGCAGTAAAGCTGCTGGCGGTTACTGAAAACCGGACCGGAATGATCGCGGGCATTACCGGCGCGATCTCTGACATGAAGACCGGGATTCGCGACGCGCGCGCTTCAATCGGGCCCGATCAAAAGGGCCGTATCGAAGTTACCGTCGAAGTATTTGACGTGAAGCATCTGGACAAAGTGATGAGTTCAATCAAGAACGTCTCAGGGGTGCTGGATGTCGAGCGGCTTCAGGGTGCGGCTTGAATATAGGCCTCTCAGTCCTATCGGGCCTATTTCTTCGCTTTCCCATCCGTATCGTAAAGCTCGATCGTGTCGGCATAGGGTTTCACCTGTTCACTAATTTCAGCCGCGTCACCGACGATCACAATGGCGGCGCTATCAGGGGTGACATGGGCTTGCGCCACTCTTTGAATATCCTCGGCGGTAACGGCATTGACCCGCTCTCGATACGTCTCTAAATAGTCATCCGGCAGATCGTACATTCTGATGCTCACCAACTGATCGACCAATCCGTCCTGGGTCTCAATGCGGATCGGGAACACACCAGCCAGGTAAGATTTTGCGTTCTTCAGCTCTTCCTCAGAAACGGCCTCATCGCGAATCCGGTCCAGCTCGTAAAAGAACTCATGCAGGGACGCGCCGGTGACCGGGGTGCGGACTTCGGCGCTCGCGCGAAAGGTGCCGGCTAAACGCCGCGCGTCCAGATTTGAGTATGCCCCATAAGTGTACCCCTTTTCTTCGCGCAGATTCATGAACAGGCGTGACGAAGCATTCGCACCCAGGATGGTATGCATCAGCAGCATGGGAAAATAATCCGGGCTGGTGCGAGTGATTCCTTCATTTGCAATGACAATGTTTGACTGAGCTGAGCCGGGACGATCGACTACATATACCGAGCGCGCGTGCCGCTTGGGCAGTGCCGGTAGATTCAGATCAGGCAAAGCCCCGGGCTTCCAATCGCCGAACAATTGCTCAATACGCGCGAGCATTGCCTCGCGGTCGACGTCACCGACAACCATGAACACCGCATTGTTCGGAATGTAGGTGCGGCCGCGATAACTTACCAGATCGTCGCGCGTCATTGAGTCCAGCATCTCAGGTGTCGGTCCCAGGCGCGAATATGGATGGCTGCCGAAGACGACCTGCGACAGACGTTCAGAGGCCAGAAACGTGGGCTGAGCTCGTTGCTGGATGAGCATCTGCTTGGTGTTCTCGCGGGCCAAATCAACTTCATTTTGTGGGAAGGCCGGACTCAAAGTAACGTCGGCCATTAAATCCAGAATCTCGTCGGAGTAAACAGAGAGTGACGAGGCCGCCACCGTGGTGAAATCCGAGCTTGAGCCGACCGCCAGGGTGGCGCCAAAGCGTTCGACCTCCTCGGCAATTTGGCGGCTGTTACGTTTGGCGGTGCCTTCAGTCAAAAGACTCGACATCATGTCGCTCAAACCCGGGCGATCTGCGGGATCGTTCGCATCGCCGGACCGAAAGGCCAGCCGAAAGCTGATTAGAGGTAGACGATTGTCCTCAACCACCACCAGACCTAATCCGTTTGCCAGCGTCGTTTCCAGATGCTGTGGAAGGTTCAGTGGCCGGGGCGCGAGCGGCGGCGGCATTTGGCGGCGAAAGGCTTCGGTCTCTGGCATATCAGGGACTGTGCTCCTGTTTGGTGAACTAAAGAGTTAGGAATCGAGCCGCTCGACTGCAGGCTCGGTATGTTGCTGCGGCAGGCCCAGCGGGCCACTCCCCGGATCATCAGGGGCGGGAGGCACCTGGGGCAGCGGCGCAGTCGGTTGTTTGTGCTCGCCAGGCTCCTGCGGCGCGGCGGGCGCGGCTTCCTGCGGCGCGGGCACGATTTCCAGCAGCACGCGATTGTCGTTATCCAGAAATTTCGCCACCACGTCGCGAATCTGATCAGCTGTAATTTTCAAGTAGTTAGCCAGATCCGAATTGAATAGTTCGGGATCATTGTCATAGAGGGTGAATTCGGCGAGTTGCTGCGCGCGAAACAGAGAAGATTGGCGGCTGCGCACGGCGCTGTTGAAGAGGTTGTTGCGTAACTTCTCCATCTCTTCGTCGCTGGGTCCCTGCGTGGCGAGGTCCCTGATTTCGGTGAGAATAGCGTCGCGGATCTGCGCGCCCTCGCTATCAGGCTTCGGAATTACGACAATGAATAAACCTGAAGGCCCCCGCCGCTTGTCAATCCCGCCCTGAATTTGCACGACCGATTCTTCTCCTTTGACCAGCTTCTGATACAGTCGCGCGCTTTCGCCTTCGAACAATAAATGACTGGCCAGCGAGAGCGAATAAAAATCGGGACTGCGGCGCGATGGGATCTTCCAACCGAGAGCGAAGGCCGGCACCGGCGCCAGTTTGTCGAAAAAAGTGTCTTGATGTTCGGCGACTTCGGCAGGTTCGCTCACATCGACTGGAGGTGGCACCGGCTGGCTGGGTATGGTGGCGAAGTACCTTTCGATCAGAGTGCGCGTTTCCGCCATATCGAAATCGCCAGCAATCGACAGCACAGCATTGTTGGGGGCGTAGTAAATGCGAAAGAACTCGCGTAACTCCTCGACCGTTGCCGCGTCCAGGTCCTTCATCGATCCAATTGTCGAATGCGCATTAGCGGGATTGCGGAAGCACATTTCGAACAAGCGCAGAAACCCGTTCACGTATGGCTGATTGTCATAGCGGAGGCGTTTTTCTTCCTGCACCGCCGAGCGTTGATTGTCGAGATTTTCCTGCGTGATACTCAGCGAACGCATGCGATCACTTTCCAGCCAAAGCGCCAGTGGCAGCTGGCTGGCAGGCAAAGTCTCGAAATAGTTGGTGCGCTCGCTGGAAGTGGTGCCGTTCATAGTGCCGCCGGCGTTCGAGATGTATTGAAAATGCGCGGCCTTGGGAACGTTTTCTGAACCCTGAAACATCATGTGTTCGAACAAATGAGCAAAGCCGGTGCGTCCCTCACGCTCATTGCGCGAGCCAACATCATAATAGACAGCCACTGAGACGACTGGTACTGAGTGATCTTCATTCAAAACCACTCGCAAGCCATTGCCTAGACTAAATTGTTCGATGGGGGTGTGTGGAACTTGAAAAGTTTTCTGCACGTACCAGCTCGATCCAAACCGCGCGGCGCGGTTGATTTGCACATTATTTGTAGAGCTTAGGAAATAGAGTTTACCGCGTAATGCTCCTGATAACAAAGACGCCTGTTTGAGTAGTGTCGTCGTATTTTGAGATTGCTTCTCCGCGAGTAAAGCGATCCACAAAAGTACACGAAGCGGAACTGATTGTGTTCGTGCGGTTGGCCTGATTTAGTGGATCGTTCTTGTTCGCGCGGAGAGAAAACGAAAAGCCAAACGAAGACAATCTGAAAACAATAAGTGGCACAAACTTCAGTCGCGGAGATCGGTTTGCATAACCACAGCGTCCGAAGATTGTGCCACTCGTTTCTGATTCAGATGCAGTCTTAATCTTTCTTCTCGCCAACCATGCCGCGTAACTCAGCCCGGAGGCGCTCGATCTCGGCCAGCTTTTGCTCGACGCGCTCGAACAATGGTCCCTGAGTTTTGATCCCTTCATCGATCAGGAACGCGGCCGCTTCGGCGCGAGTGCCGAATACGCCTGCCTGGACCAGTTGGCCGAGTTTATGCTGCGCGTCCTGCGAGACCTTTACCGCGAGCATGTAATCGTCCTTCGCCGAGATGGCTCGTTCAATAGTACGACTGATATCGCGGCCAATTGCGGAGAGTTGTTCCGGGATCCGCGCGGCCATGTCCCGCATGGATGAGCTCACGTGGGAGCGGTCTTCCGAATGCTCTGGTTCGCCCTCATGCATAATCAACTCCTCTTTCTTGTCTGACCCGTCTGTTTGCGGCTGAAAAGATGTACTCATTAGATAGTGCTCCTTAAACTTTGGTAACTCTTGTACGCTGGTTTGGGGTTACAGGTTCATTCTAAGAAGCCCATAGGTAAGCGTCAAGCGGGGCCATTTCGACGACGAGAGGTTGCGGCCGATCCGGGAATCATGCATCTCGTGCGAGGAAGCGTTTGTTACAGAACCGGGAGCGGTAGCGACCGGGTCCTACACTCAACTCCGGCCCAAAGATCTTTGCGTGCGGAAACAATAGATTGCCAGTTGAGTGCAGGTACCCGCTCGCTACCGCTCCCGGTTCTGTAACAAGTTGGCCCTTGCCCACGATGCGCTTTGATCAACACTACTTCACGAGGGCCAACGTTTCAGACTTCAGCCGTCTTTAAGTCAGCGCAGCAAGCCGAGCATCGAATTGCCAGGATCGGAATCGCGGTCAGGCAATAGGGGCAGTCTTTCTTTGCGGGATCCGTTTTTCTGATCTTGTTCACAATTTTGACCAGCAGGAAGATCACCAGCGCGACGATCACAAAGTTAACGACGTCGTTGATGAAGGCGCCATAAGCAATCACCGGGATGCCTTTGACCTTCGCATCGGCAAGCGAAACGGGAACGCCTTTCGAATGATCAAGAACCAGAAACAAACTGGCGAAATCGATCTTGCCAAGCAGCATCCCAATAGGGGGCATGATGATTCCCTCGACCAGCGACGTGACGATTTTGCCGAAGGCGACGCCGATAATCACGGCCACCGCGAGGTCGATTATGTTTGCGCGGGCAATGAACTCTTTGAATTCTTTTAGCATGGAGTCTC
>DATNNY010000027.1:0-4210 GCA_035601635.1 Pyrinomonadaceae bacterium | reverse complement strand
ACTTAATCCAATCGGACAAACAGTTGAGAGTCGCTGCCTACCAAGCTCCGTTACTTCCCGCCGGTTCGACAGAGCTCGCCCTGAGTCTCATTCGTGAGCGAGTCGAGTGGTGCGAATCCGAGGGCGTGGAGATTCTGTGTTGCCCAGAGGGCGTACTGGGAGGCCTCGCTGACTACGCGCCTCGGCCGATGGCCTTCGCGATCGACGTCGAAGGTGGACAGCTGCACACCGCGCTGGCGCCTCTGGCGAGCAATCGAGTCACAACGATCGTCGGATTCACGGAGCGTGCATCACGGGGTCGGCTCTTCAACTCCGCTGCGGTGTTTCACAGGGGCTCCGTCATCGGCGTGTATCGCAAGCTCTATCCGGCCATCAACAAATCGGTCTACGCGGCTGGCGACAAGATGCCGGTCTTCACCGTCGGCAATCTGACGTTCGGGATCGTTATCTGTCTGGACTCAACCTACTACGAACCAGCCAGAATCATGGCCGCGCAGGGGGCGGCCGCCCTGTTTGTGCCGACGAACAATGGCATGCCTCCTACAAGGGGTGGGCCCGAACTGCCCGCGGAAGCAAGGAACAAGGACATCGCTCGGGCGGTGGAGAACGGCGTGTCGGTCGTGCGTGCGGATGTGGTCGGGCGAACCAGTGATCTCGTGTCCTACGGATCATCCGGGATTGTCGGCCGAAGTGGGACCGTACTCGGAGCGGCGCAGAGGCTCGAGGCCGGCCTGGTTGTTGCGGACATCAAGACCGCACCACGCGAGCCGCGGCCGGGATGGGACGCCTCGAGGAATCCTGCTGTGGCGAGTGAATACGCGCAACTGGTAGCCAGAGCGTTCGCAATCACTGAACACTCCACAGATGTCACGAAATCGGTCTAACATCGCGATGGAGCCGACGGCGTGAGAAGCACGCCGCGGCTCATCGCGCAGCGTGAATGTCAAGCCCCTCACGAAAGAAAAATGTTTTCTTTTTGCTTTTGAGTTTTTGCCTTTGGTTTTTGTTATTAATCGCGCCCGCCACCGCCCACTTGCGGCTCTTTAATTACCGCTGGCGGCAGAAAGTTTTGAGATTGGCGTTGAGCGCGTAAACTCAGTGCATGGCTTCGCGCTTCACCAAAGACCCTGGCAGGTCGCGTCCCTATTGGCTGCTGATTACCGCTACACCTCTTATCCCCGCCTTCTTGACTGCGCTTAGATCCTACCTGGAGTCCCGGGTCGGACGCGGCAGCGCAGACTGGGGTGAAGTCACGTTCTCTTTCATTGATTGGCTCTTTCTCGGCGCGCTTGCCCCCATCATTTATGTCCTCGCCCGGCGCTATCCCGTCAGCCGAAAAAGATTCGGCCGCGCATTCCTGATGCACGTCATGGGCGCCCTCGCATTGTGCATGGTCTGGGCATTGTTCGGAGTATTGTTGGGGCGATTACTGCATCGATTTCCCGGTCAAGGAAATCTCCTAGTTGGCTACGCAAGTTGGATGTTGATTACGATCCCGTGGTCGATGTTCATATACCTCTTATTCCTCGGCTGTGTTTATGCGTTCATGTACTATCGCGAAGCGCGCGAGCGCGAGGCGCAGCGAGCGCGCCTTGCCGCGCAACTCGCTGAAGCCAGGTTGGGTGCGCTCCGGATGCAGCTCCATCCTCACTTTCTCTTTAACAGCCTTAATGCGATTACCGTATTGGTCCGCGACCAGAACACGCGGGATGCATCGCGAATGCTCGAACTGCTAAGCGGGGTATTGCGTCAAGTGCTGCAAAGTAAGAAACGGCCTGAGGTAACGCTGAACGAAGAGCTGGCATTCATCGAGAAATATCTTGCTATTGAGCAGGTGCGTTTTTCAGACCGCCTACGCGTACTCTGGTCTATCGAACCAACGACACGCGCCGCCCTTGTACCTGAGTTCATTCTACAGCCGTTGGTCGAAAACGCCGTCCGGCATGGAGTGGCCCAGCGGACTGAGGCCGGCGTGATCGAGGTAACAGCCAAGGAATCGAACGGTGTGGTCGTGTTGAGCGTACGAGACAACGGGCCGGGATATCGACCGGATATGGATGCTGGAGTCGGCCTGACTAATACCCGCGAACGACTCGCAACGCTCTACGGAGATGCAGGCCAACTTGAGATTGTCGCAGCGGAAGGCGGTGGCACAATCGCGACGGTGCGCTTTCCGGTCAGGAAGAAAGATGATGAATAAAATTCGAGCGATCATAGCCGACGATGAACCACTCGCACGTCGCGGGATCCGACAAATGCTCTTGCCACACGACGACATTACTGTTGTTGCTGAAACACGGAATGGCCGCGAGACAGTCCGCGCACTGCGCAAGCTAAAGCCAGAGCTCGTGTTTCTCGATGTTCAAATGCCAGAGTTGGATGGATTCGGTGTGCTGCGAGAGATCGGCTCAAAACATATGCCGGCGGTGATTTTTGTGACTGCCTATGATGAATTCGCGGTGCGGGCGTTCGAGGCGCACGCGCTCGACTACTTGGTCAAACCTCTGGAAGAGTCGCGGTTCGCGGACGCACTTCATCGCATGCGCGACCGGCTACGTTCCGTTAAAGCTTTCGACTTGTCACGCAAACTATCGGCTTTGCTCGCGAGGTACGAGCAGGACCGCGCCAAGCAAAGAATTCTGGTGCCGACCTCAGCGGGTGATCTCGTGATCGATGCCGACGAAATCGACTGGATTGAAGCCGATGATTATTACGCAGCGATTCACGCTCGTCAGGGCCGTCACCTCGTTCGCGAGTCGCTCACTTCACTGGAGCAACGTCTGGATCGCAACCGATTCGTGCGAACGCATCGCTCGGCAATCGTCAACGTAAATCGCGTTAGCGAAGTTCGGAAGGAAACGGGAGAGACGGTCCTCATACTTCGAAGTGGGGTTCACATACCTGTCAGCAGGCGGCGGCGCGCGCGCGTGATCAGACGCTTGCGGCCCCAAACAAATTGACCATTCACTGCTCTCATCTTACCGCTGCCTGATTGATTGTTGCCAAGCCCCGTTTCAACCAACCAGAATAGGTACGCAAAACTTAGATTCTGACTCTGATGGATGTGAGGACAACTCACCCGTATTTTGAAGCGCGAGGCGTTATGTTTTTGCCGTTCGCCGCACGGATCGCACCGCTTACTGATTTATCGTTGTGCCGGAACAGTGAGATCCGTATCGTGTCTGAAATCAGACTAGAAGTTGTCTGCTATTTGCAATGACAAAGGAGAACATGAAATGAGACTAAAAAATCTTGGTAGCCTGGGTTGTGTTCTCTTGGCTGTGTTGACGATCTCAGCCCAAGCCAACGCGCCGCAAACAGATCCGATTTCCGGCAACTGGGGAGCTGATGGAAATACGCTTCTCGAGTTGAACTACGACGGGAAGGGTTCCGTGTCAGGCACGACACATTGGGGCAGCGCCGACAACAGTTCGCCAATTAAAACCGGAACCTTTGATCCGAAAACGAATGCCCTGAAGCTCGAAGGAGAGGCAAAGAGGCCTGACGGAACCACAGTTCAGTACGTCATTGAAGGAAAGCTCAATAAGGACACCCTCTCAGGTACTTATCGCTTCGGGAATGACAAGGGGGACTTCACTTTCAAGAAAACGTATTAGCTCGAATAAGTGGCGATCATTTCGAAATAATTCGCTGACGCGACTGAACCGGGAAAGGAGAAGGCCATGACGGAAAAGGTTGTGCCGATGATCCATGTACGCGATGTGCGCGCCACCGTCGATTGGTATCAGTCAATCGGCTTCAAGGTGATCGACACGTACGGCGACCAAGGCGATGGACTTAGTTTTGCAATCCTGTCATTCGGCAGTAGTCAAGTTATGTTCAATTCGGGTGGCCATTCGAGCCCGAGCGATCGGCGGGAAGTCGATCTCTACGTCTATGTGGACGACGTTGACGTTCTGTACCAGCGTTTTAAAGATCAGGTCGAGGTCGTAGAAGGTCCTCACGACACCTTTTACGGAATGCGAGAGTTTATCTTGCGCGACCTTAATCGATTTTGGATTACGTTTGGGCAAGAAAGCGTCTTCGCGAATCTGATGACGGGTGTACAGGAAGGTAAGGTTGAACTGGTGCGGAGGGCCCTCGATAGTGGAAGGCTAAAGCCAGAAGCGCTGACAGCAGCGGCAGTCGCCGCCGCGTCAGGAGGCGATCACAAGAATGCCGAGATCGTTGAAATGCTCATGAAGGCAGG
>DATNNY010000026.1:0-8007 GCA_035601635.1 Pyrinomonadaceae bacterium | reverse complement strand
GTTTTCGGGTCCGGTGAAACATTTAGATCCTCCGTCTTCCTCGCGGGACAATGGCGTAGACTTACTATGCTCGAACGAAGCTTAGTGGACAACCTTGCGACTGCGTCTGATTTTGAGGAAACCTGGCCGTAAAAAGCAAGTTCACTTAAGGCGGGCCGGCCTCGATCATGCTGCTTCGCGGCTAAGAGGCGGACTTCACCAAACGAAATCCCAGCACTGCATTCTTGTAATTCGGAGCAAACCAGTCGCGCTTGGTCGCGCTGACTTTGTCTGCTGAACTGCTGTATCCCCCGCCGCGCGCCACGATCCATCCCTTTTGCACGTCGGGAAGCTTTAACGGACTGCCCGGATAAAGCGAAGCCTTCGACGAGGTCCACTCCCAAACATTTCCGATCAGATCCTGGACGCCCCAGCGATTGCCTCCCTGCGGGTAAGTTCCCACCGGCTGCTCTTTGCCGACGCCGGCTTCCTGCGTCGCCGCGCGGCCCGGCGCCCAGGCGTTACCCCAGGGGTACAAATTTTCTTTGTCTCCGTTGCGCGCGGCGTATTCCCATTCTTCTTCGGTCGGTAGACGGTAAGTCACGCCGTCGCGTTTTGAGCGCCACTCAGCAAATGCGACTGCGTCATCATAAGATACATTCGACACGGGCAGGAGTTCCTGGCCCACGGGCGCGGTCACGCTGCCCCACTGCTGGGGCGGTGCGTAATTAGCCTCTCGGACAAAGCGCGTGTACTCGGCATTAGTCACTTCGTTCTTGTCCATCGAGAACGGTTTGATCGTCAGCTCGTGGGCCGGCTCCTCAGTCGGCAGTGAATCGTTCCGTCCCATCTGAAACGCGCCACCGGGAATGTCAACCAGGTTCGGTTTATTGACCACGTCCGGTACGTTCGGTCCGGTTGGCTTCACCGGCGGAGCAGGCGTGACCTTTGATCTCAATATGAAATAGCCACCAACACCGCCGCCAATCAAAAGCACCACCAGCAACCCCAGGATCAGGGGCAGCGAAGACTTCTTCTGTGGGACCAGGCTGACATCGACGCGTGGAAATGACTGAGCCTGAAAACTATTGTCACCCGTGGCCATCCCGGCGCGCTGGACCTGAGTCGCTTCAGGATCCATGGCTGTCGTGGCTTTGGGCGACATGGTGGATGCCAGTTGAGTGAGTTTATCTTCCAGTACCTTGGTTTGCTTGGCCACCAACTCTTCCAGGTGCCGCCGCTCTGCGTCGCGATCTCCTTCTTCGGCTTTTCGCTTTTGCTCGGCTTCGTCGACGGTTTTGCGTCGGTGTGCGGCCTCGCGGGCTAATTCTCTTTGCGCATACAAACTCTTCTCATCTTCTTCGAGCAGCGATGCGGCACTAATCGTCCCAGCCAGCGGATCAAAAGCCGTCGAAGATCCTTTTACGGAAACCGTCGAGTGGTCCTCTGCATGTGGAAAGACGAGTGTCTTCGAAGCATCAGCCTCGGCAATATCCCCTGTGCGCTTCAAAGTCGCGCTGGCCGTCGCCATAGCCGCACGAAGTTCACCCACAAATTCGTCAGCCGACTCTGTCCGATACTGCGGTTCTTTCTCCAGGGCATGACGAATGGCGGCCTCAAGCTGCGGCGGCACGTCGATGCCTTTTGACGCGAGCGAAGGAACTTCCAGCGTCAAATGCTTTTTCATGATCGCCGGAATCGAACTGCCTTTGAACGGCACCTCACCGCATAGCATCTGAAACAGCATCACGCCGAGACTGTAGATATCGGCGCGCGCGTCCGGCGGATCGTCCGACCACTGCTCGGGCGCCATGTAAAAAGGTGAGCCCATCAACCCCGTCGTCTGGGCTGCGATGAAACTTCCGAGTAACTCGCCCGATTTGATCTTGGCTAAGCCGAAGTCGAGGATCTTGGCGCCTTCATTCACGGGCACGCCGTCCTGGAGCATTACATTCAGCGGCTTCAGATCTCGATGAACAATTTTCTGGCGGTGCGCTGCGGCTATGCCGGCGCAGATCGGCTGAATCAGCTCGAACGCGCGCATCGGAGTCATGGCGCCTTCATCACTCATGATGTCCTGCAACGAACGGCCCTGAACGAACTCCATGACCAGGAAAGGCATCGTGCCGCGCACCACGCCAAAGTCTGTGACGGCAATAATATTCTGATGGCGAATGGCGGCCGCCGCCAAAGCTTCCTGGCGAAAACGGGTGGTCAGATTGGGATCGTTGCCAACGAGATCGGGAAGAATAATTTTGATCGCGTGTTGAGTCTTAAGAAAGATGTGCCGCGCTTTGTATACGACGCCCATGCCGCCCTGGCCCAGACGCTTTTCGAGTTGATAGCGTCCATCGAGGATCGGCTCTCCCTGAATAGACGAACTGGTCTCAGCACCGTCAGCCGGACAGTGATTCACGTCATCGGGGAAACAAGTACGACAGGTTGGGCACTCTTTCATTCGCTGGTTCGACTACTACTACTTTGGCCCCACGAGGGATAAGACATTCTGCGAAAAGGATTTTAGCGGCTGCGGGGCAGGCAAGCAAGCACGAACTACTTCGGCAAGTCGCTCTGTTCCCAACTCAGCGCTGGTCCATCAAGAACAAGAGAGAAGTGATTAAGAACATTCCTTCCTAAGATCCCAGTTTCGAAGTTGACTACAACGAAACGTCCTTTGAAGGTTCGACCTAGAAATACCAAGTCGAGCTGTACTGACTTCGCCACGGTGCTATGGCCATCAAATCCCGTCAACTCGTAGCTCGTACTTTGGTCAAGGGCTAAGTCGAGTTCCTTAACAAATCTTTCGGGGATCAGAGTGAGATCAGATCCAGAGTCCATTAACATCCGCACACCGGATACGATGTTGCCGCTGCTAGGATCGCGTATGCTCACTAGTGCAACTGGAGCTGGTGGGTCAAAGAGGCTGGAATCATACGCCGCCATCGGTTGTGTCTTCAATAACTTGCATTTCGAAGTCCTTCGCCTGCTCAGGGTGGACCAAGCGAGCTCCGGGGACGCTAAAGGTCCTTCGCGTTTCTAGATCCGGTACCAACACGTAAACGCGAGTCTGATCGGGAATATGAGCATCTGGAGGCAAAGCCACATGCCCGTTCTCGACGACGCCTTCATATGTAGCGAGCTTTCGCATTTGCTGCCTTCCTCTTGAACCGAATCTAGCACATGCTAACTTTTCCGTCTAACGCGCTCACTTTAGGTAGTGTCGTATTTTGAGATTGCCGCTGCCCGAGTAAAACGATCCACGAAAACACACGAAGCGAAACTGTTTGTGTTCGTGCGGTTTGGTGTGTTTTCGTGGATCGTTCTTATGCGAGACGAAAAAGCAACTAAGACCCTACTCACTTCACCACCACATTCACCAACCGCTGTGGCACCACAATCACCTTCATAACTTCATGGCCGTCGATAAAGCTTTGCACCTTGCTATCTGCGAGCGCGATCGTGCGCAGATCGGCTTCAGTGATATCGGGCGCAACGGTGACGCGTGAACGCAGCTTACCGTTGACTTGCACCGGTATTTCCAGTTCTTCCTTGCGCGCCAATTCAGGATCGGCCACCGGCCAAACTGCGGCAGCCTGGACCAAACCGCCCTGATGGCCCAAGCTTTCCCACATCTCTTCAGCCACGTGCGGAGAGAAAGGGGCCAGCATGATTACCAGATATTCCAGACACTCGCGCACGACAAAGACGTCTTCGAAAGGAGCCATCACGGGATCAGCGTTGAAGTCGACGAGTTGATTGAACAACTCCATTAACGCTGCGACGCTCGTATTCAATTGCAAACGATCGAAGTCGCTCGTCACTTTGGCTACGGTTTGGTAAGTCTTCCTTCGTAACGCTCGGCCTTCCGGACTGCATTCCACGTCGGAGGGTTCCCGTCGAACCGGCTCTAACAGTCTTTCCTGCCAGCGCCAAACCATCGACCATACCCGACGCAGAAAACGCACCGCGCCTTCGATTCCTGACTCAGACCAACGCAATTCATTTTCGGGTGGCGCCGCAAACAGCACGAACATCCGCGTCGCATCGGCGCCATAGGCCTTGATCATTTCGTCTGGGTCGACGCCGTTCCCCAGACTCTTTGACATTTTCTTGAATTCATTCGTTCCTTCGACGCGATTCGTCACCATGCCCTGGGTCAGTAGACGTTTCACCGGCTCGTTACCCTCTACCAATCCAAGATCGCGCATCACCTTGTACCAGAAGCGCGTGTAGATCAGATGCATCACCGCGTGCGAGTCGCCGCCGACATACTGATCGACGGGAGTCCACTGCGCGGCAATCGCCGGATCGAATGGCCTCGTCTGATTATGTGGATCGGTGTAGCGGAAGAAGTACCAGGACGAATCCACAAAGGTGTCCATCGTATCGGTCTCGCGTCTCGCCGGCCGCCCGCACTTTGGACAAGTCGTATTCAGAAATTCGGGCACACTCTTTAAAGGAGACTCTCCCGTCCCGGTCAACTCCGCGTTGTCGGGCAAGGTGACCGGCAGGTCCTTCTCAGGCACAGGCACTGCGCCGCAATGCTCGCAGTACACAATCGGAATGGGAGCACCCCAGAAACGCTGACGCGAGATCCCCCAATCCCTGATTCGATACGTGACCGCACCGCCGCCAAATTTCTTCGCCTCGGCATAATCAGCCATTTCCCGCATCGCCTCATGCGAGAGCTTGCCGCTCCACTCAGCACTGTTCACCAGCATTCCGTATTCGGTGAACGCATCTTTCATATCGATCGATTGATCGGTGCCGGGAACAACGTCGGCGCTTTCACCTTGCTGGCCGTGAATCATGGGAGCAATCACCTGGCGAATCGGCAAGGTGTACTTGCGCGCAAACTCGAAATCGCGCTCGTCATGCGCAGGTACGCTCATCACTGCGCCCGCGCCGTAATCCATCAGTACATAGTTCGCCACCCATATCGGCAGCAGCTCTCCGCTGAAAGGATTCACAGCGAGTCGGCCGGTGTTAATTCCCAGCTTCTCTTCTTCCGCCGCCGCGTCTTCCGTTTTGATTGCGCGGGCGGCTTTTACTTTTTCCGCGAACTGCATCACCTCGTCTGTCAGTGACGAGCCCTCCAGCAGCTTAGGCAACGACGGATGCTCGGCCGCCAACACAATCGCGGTCGCGCCAAAGATCGTGTCAATCCGAGTAGTAAAAACGCGGACTTTTTCGTGCGTGTTCTTAACGGCGAAATCAATGTAAGCGCCTTCGCTGCGGCCAACCCAGTCACGCTGGCGCTTGAGGACCTTTTGGGGCCAGCCGTCCTCGATCTCCTTAATGTCGCTGACCAGTTCCTCGGCGTATTTGGTAATGCGCAGGAACCACTGCTCGATCTCTTTTTTCACCACCGGCGTGCCGCAACGCCAGCAGACACCTCCCGACGATTGTTCGTTCGACAGGACAGTCTCTTCCTTCGGACACCAGTTCACCGCCGACTTGCGCTTGTACGCCAGGCCGCGTTCCAACATTTTGAGAAAGAACCACTGGTCCCATTTGTAATAGTCGGGCCGGTGCGCGGCGATTTCTCGCCGCCAGTCATAGCTCACGCCGAGGCGCTGCATCTGGCCTTTCATGTGTGCAATATTTTGTTCAGTCCACTCACGCGGTTGGATGCCCCGCTTGATCGCGGCCTGCTCGGCCGGCTGGCCGAAACTGTCCCAGCCGATCGGATGCAGGACATTGAATCCGCGCAGCCGCTTGTACCAGGCCAGGGCGTCGCCGATGGAGTAGTTGCGCACGTGGCCCATGTGCAAAAAGCCGGATGGATAAGGCAGCATCTCGAGCGCATAAAACTTGGGTCGCGGATCGTCCTCGCGCGCTTCAAAGGTACCCGCCTCAGCCCAACGCTGCTGCCATTTCGCTTCGATGTTTTCGGGAAAATATTTCTCGTCCATGACTCTTCGGTCTCTGACAGTGACTTATATTAATGACCGATCGCGCAAAGCTTTATTAAAGCATTCCCGCGTTCGCCCAGCCTAATTCTTGAAATGGGTGTTAGCTTCCGGCCGCTTCGACGAGCAGGGCTTATAGCGCCCGGCGCAAAAGCGGCACCGTAAGGAGGAGTTTGGTAAGTGATCGATCCTGAAACATTTGACTCACCGGGTAAGAGGATTCTAGCGAAAGATTTGGGCAACGTCCAGAGCGGCAGTGCTATCTGGGGAGCCAATGATCCAAGAAATCGACTGTCACGGCTGGTTACAGAACCGAGAGCGGTAGCGACCGGATGCTAACCTCAACACTGCGATTTACAATTTCGTAGGAAGAGGCGACTTTAAGATGCGGTTGAGTGCCGGCATCCGGTCGCTACCGCTCTCGGTTCTGTAACACCGCCGCCGAACATTTATCGCCTTCGCCCTTGTAGACGTTCAGCGCCACAACCAGGCAACTACGAAGACAATCAGCTGCCCGAGCCGACCATGCTGCGTTGTCTGGTGAAGTCTAATCCAATGCGTCCAGATTTCTATGCGGGCGAGTCGCTAACCGGACTGTATTTCCCATTCACAAACGAGCGCAGCGCCACCAGATTCTTCACATCAGCCCGTGGATCGTCGTATGGTGTCTCAAGAATGAATGCCGCATGAGCCAGCTTCGGATGCTGCGCAAAGCGCCGCAGAGCTGCGCGCCCAATATGGCCTTCGCCGATGTGCCAATGACGATCGACTCGCGAGTTGTATGGCGCGCGCGAATCGTTGAAGTGCACTGCGCGCACATTTCGCAAGCCTACGGTGCGACGAATTATTTCCAGGGTCGCCTCTAACCCGTCCTCCTCGCGAATGTCGTAACCGGCGGTAAACGAATGCGCAGTGTCAACGCAAACACCCAGGGGAAGCTTGGGGCAAGCATCCATAATCGCGCGCAGGTGTTCAAAACGATGGCCAATGCATTCACCCTGTCCCGCGGTGTTCTCAAGCAGAATCCGCAGCGAACCAAGCTTCAACCCTTTACACGCGAGCTGCAGGCTGAGCGCGCAGACTTCAATTGCGTCAGCTTCGCATGAGCCGCGCGCACTGCCCGGATGCAGCACCAGGTAATCGACGCCCAGCAGGATTGCACGCTCGAGTTCTTCACGAAACGAGGCGATCGACTTTAGCAGGATCGTTTCATCCGCCGCGGCCAGATTGATTAGATAGTTGGTATGAATCAGGACTGGTGACAGCTTTGTTTGCTTGCGGGTCTTGCGGAAGAGTTCGATCGCCTCTTTCGTAAGCGGCTTGGCCAGCCAGCCGCGCGGATTGCGCGAAAATATCTGGACCGCGTCGCAGCCGGCGTCTTTGGCCACGATTAGCGACTCGTGAAGGCCGCCTTTGATCGGCGCATGGAAACCAATCTTTGGTTTGCGCGTGGTGTTCCTGCTCGGCATCTCTCAGTTCAAGACTCCCGTGGCGGAATTCGTTGTGCTTTGGCCACCCACCGTACGCCAGTTCTTGTTGGCCCCGTAGGGGCCGAATGTTTATAGCTCCCTGGAATTACAAATTCAATAAGCTCCTTTAGGAGCGGAACGCGAGTGAATGACGCGATGAATGTCTCGCTCCTAAAGGAGCTTTGAATGATTTAGGACGATGGCAGCTATAAACATTTCGCTCCTAACGGAGCGAAGAGGGCAGAACCCTTCCATCAGGCGGCAAGCCGCAAGACCAGGAACTACTTCAACGAACTACCTCTTCTCAACCTCTTCCATCACCCGTAGCATGTTCCCACCCAGAATCTTGTCGATATCACTTTCAGAATACCCGCGCTTCAAAAGTTCCGTCGTAAGATTTGGCAGATCAGCAACCGATTTTAGATCCGCCGGCACGGCCTGGATGCCATCAAAGTCCGATCCAATTCCGACGTGATCGATCCCAACGAGCTTCACAACGTGATCGATGTGATCGACTATGCGCGTGACGGACACCGGTGGTAGCCGCTTCAGATATTCGTCGCGCCGTACGCGATCGCGCGCCAGCTTCTTGTGCGCTACGTCACCCTTTTCCTCGTCGGAAGCGCGCTGCACCAGCTGAGCAATCT
>DATNNY010000025.1:0-12442 GCA_035601635.1 Pyrinomonadaceae bacterium | reverse complement strand
TCGGATCGCCCTATCATTCTTCAGGTTTCTTCGGCTGCGGCTTGAGGGCCGGCGCATTGTCCGGCTTCTTCGGCACAGTTTCTTCAGGCTTATCTGGCGGAAAATCCTTTTCGTCGATATCGATGATCTTTACTTCGGCGCCGAACTTGCGATAGCCGCGGAACAGAATCTCGTTGCGGGTCTGCTCAGTCTGGCCACGATCACGAGCGGTAAGTTCCACCACTGCTCGCGATGGCAGCAGGTGCTGTTGCTCGTTGATCGCGACCCAATCATAGTCAATCAGCTTGCTGGCGGCGGTGATGGGAAAACCGGAATCGATCTCCGCGCTGATGTCCTCGATCCGCAGAACGCGATTGTTTTCTCGATCAATCCAGATGCGTCCGCGATAACCCGAAACCGTCTGTTGCTTGAGCGATCCGCCTTCGCCCCATCCCAGCGTCTGATGAGAGAACTGTTTCTTGACTTCGTATTCGTAGACGATCGTGCGCCTGCCGCGCAGAGTATCGGTGTCGACCATGTTGAACTCCGCCCGGCTTTCGGGTCTGAATAGGTCTGTCAGCGCACTGACGTACTCGCCAGTCGAGATTGTTCCGCCCAACTTCATCCCGTACCCCTGCCCCTCGGTCGCGGGTATGCCATCTACGGAAAGCAACTTGTAATCTTCACCGGCGCTCTGACGATAACTAACGGCGATGCTGAGCCGATCATAGACTGCCCAGTTCTTGCTCTGCCCGTAGGCATGGGAACGAATAATCTGCTGCTTGACGAGATAGTCCGGCATTGTCTCGGCCGCGCCGAGCGTCGCCTTACGAGCACGTTCAAGCAATTCCAATCCTTCAGCTGTTGGCGGCAGAGAAGCGACTACCGGATTTGCTCGCCGGCGATCAGCTTCGGCCAGAGTGCGCTGCAGAGCGGGATCGTTACCACTCTTCGTGGCCACCAAAGATCGCAGACCATCGGTTAGCGGAAAAGCAATGCCGCGCTTTCTAATGTCGTCTACCAGCTTGTCCTTCGTTTCCGGATGCTTCGGCAGTTGATAGAGGAGCTGCACGAACTCCTGAGTTGTCAGCGGTGGCCCTGGTTGTAGTTCAGTTGCTTGCGGGAACGGCGTCCCGCTGGTTTGCGCTGACGCAGAAGCAAAGGGCGCAAGCAGAATGAGCACGGCGAAAAGACTTCCTACGAGACGTCCGAGAACCAGCCCGCAACTTGGGCGGTAGACAATAGCCCCGTGCATGGGCCCGGGCTTGGATCTAAAGGAAAAAAATGAGCCCCGTAGGGCCGACAGAAATTTTACCGACATCATTGATGAATCCATTTTCGGAATCGACCCGGTCGCTACCGCTCCCGGTACTGACCTCAAATTTTTTTTGGGACTGCCTCGTGTTACATGTCGCATAGACAGTTAGTGTCTCTGTTGCTTGAAATATGGCCTTGCCCGGTAAAGCGATTCACGAAATCACACGAAACCGAAATGAGCTTTGTTCGTGTGATTCGTGGATCGCTTATCCCACCGAAAAAAGCACGAAACCGATCACGTTTCGCTCTTAACTATCGACTCCACATCAAGGGCGCGATTGTTTTCGCCACTGTTCCAGGTCTTTCAAAAATCCGCTGGGCGCCGTTTCGTACGCCAATTTCCAACCGGCCCTTTCGATGCCGCCCAGAGGCGCATGGAAGTCTGTCGAATTCAAACGCGCCAGCAAAAAGTTGCGCCAGTCGAACGGCGCGACCTCATTCAAGGCCGCGACGACATCTTCGAACCCGTACGTTTTGACCGCTGGCGCGGTGCTGGGCGCACGGTGAAATTTCTTGCAAAAATCGTCGAGCGAACGCGTACCGCGGCTCAGCTCACGAATTTTTGTATCTGTGTCCAGCCAGAGAACTGAGCCTGCGGTTCGTTTGTATCTCCGGAAGTTTGCGAAGGCATATGATAAGCGAGCGACGGCGCTGCCGCATAATCGGCAAAATCGGAGCGCGGACATCCCTGTCCGCCAGCTTGCGAAGCAAGCTCCGCCACACGCTTACCTTTTGAGTCAAAGTTCCGCACTCGTAAATATCTTTTCGGTAAGAACGTGAAAACCAAAGTCATGTTGAAGCCGTCTAAGGCCCCGCTTTGTTGCCTAAATTGATCTTTGTGGATTTGTGATTTGTTTGTCTGAGCTTGCCGAGGCAAGCTGGCGGACAAGGATGTCCGCGCTCCGTTGTCACTTGCATAAGCGTTCGATCGCGCGCGCGAGAATCTCGACGCATTGGTTGAGCTGATCTATAGGAACGAACTCACCCGTGCGATGGGCCACGCGGATATCGCCGGGACCAAAGACGACTGCTTCGGCGCCCAGATCGATTAAGCTTGGCGCTTCGGTGCCGAACGCGACCGTCCCCGACTTCTTCCCGGAAGCTTCTTCCAGGAACTGCACCAGCGCCGAATTGGCGTGCGTCGCGAAACTTTCATCCGCGCGCGTAGCGTCGATTTCGCAAACAAAGTCCGCGTCCTGCTGATGCAAATCCGCCGCGGCTTGTCTCACCAGGTTCAGGGCGTAGCCGGGCTCCTGCCCGGGAATTGTCCGCCACTCGAGAGTGAAGCTGCATTCCCCTGCGATAACGTTCTTGGCTGTCCCGCCCCGGATCAAACCAACATTCATTGTGGTGTAGGGCGGATCGAAACCGGGGCGCAGTTCGTTTCTAAGTTCCTCGGCGATTTGTTCGATGCGTCCAATCAAACGCGCCGCGCGAACGATCGCTGAAGCGCCGATCTGTGGATAAGCGCTATGCGCCTCGCGTCCGCGCACAGTAATTTCAGCCAGGCAGTATCCTTTGCCGGCACGCATCGGTTGCAGTGAAGTCGGTTCGCCGATAATTGCGTAACGCGCGCTGAAGGCGCGAGTTTGGGCGAGTCGCTGGGCACCGAGACAGCCAATCTCTTCGTCGGCGGTGAACACCAACGCCAAAGGCTTATTCAACTTTGAGAGATCGATACCTTCAATTGCGGTGAGCGCGGCCGCAATGAAGGCTTTGGTGTCGCACGCGCCGCGTCCAAACAGCTTGCCGTTGTTTTCTGTCAGACGCAGGGCTTCGAGCCAGATTGGATCGTAAGGCACAGTGTCAGTGTGGCCGACTAGTGCGAGTTCGACGATCTCACCGCCCCTGGTCGCTGAACCAGGGACTGAAGTCTGTGCCACCAGATTAGTCTTCTGGACCCCGCCAGCGTCGATGTAGGGAAGGCTCGTGACTTTGAATCCAACCGCTTCGCAACGCCTGGCGAGATAAGAAGTGATCTCGGCGTTCGACCGATTGGAGACTGAGTCAATAGCGACCAGATCGCGTAGGGTTTCTTGAACTGTCATGATCAGGAATAAATTTGGAGTGCGGTGGCAAGCGCAGCGCGACACCGCTTTGGATTGTTTGGAGTTCCGCTTTTAAGCGGCCCTGCATGACCTGAAGAGAAAAGCCCGCCTAAAGGCGCAACTCCAAACCAAAGCCCCGGCGCCGGTTCGCTTTGCCGGCGCACTCCATAATTTGCTCAACCCCACAATTTCTTCTGTAAGTCACCAAATCTCTCAACAATATCTTCCTGCACGAGATGTTGACCTTCTGAGACGATTGGCTTACCTGATACCACTACCTCGCGCACGGCCGCGCGGGAAAGCGAAAAAACGATGGCGGCCAAGAGGTCTTTGGTCGAAGCGCCGGCGATGGAAGGATCATCTAGAGCGATGGTGAAAAAATCCGCGGTCTTACCTACTTCGAGTGCGCCGCCCGGCGCGCCAATACTGCGGGCGCCGTTAATTGTAGCGTAGTCGAATAACCGCGCAGCGAGCGATGATAGTTTGAGTCCTTCCCTGACGATCGGGCTACTGCCCAGATCAAGCACGGCCCGCTCGAGCTTCTGCAAGCGCAAGTGATATTCAAGCTCGCGCGCATCTTCCAACAAATCGATCTGTGCGTGACTGTCGGTGCCCAGACAGATCGGCACACCGTGCTTGAAATATTCGTCGGCGGGCACCACACCATCGCCCAGGTTGCGCTCGGTGGTGGGACAGGCGCAAACCAGGGCGCCGGTGTTCGCAAAAGCGGCAATCGCTTTGGGCGTCACATGAATCGCATGCACCGCGGTGAAGTCTTCAGTCAGCAGTCCTTCAGTTTGCAGCAGAGCGACCGGCGTGCGGCCATACTCTTCAACACAGGCTGAGACTTCTGCCGGTTGTTCGGCGACGTGCATGTGGATCTTCAAACCGGTTTGGTTCGCATGCGCGATCGCATCTCTCAAATAGTCGAGTGGCACCGCGCGGACGCTGTGCGGCGCAACGCCAACCGAGACCTTGGCAGGCGGGGCACTAGCCCGACCGTCAGGGAGGGCTCGGTCTTTCTTGGGCAGCGATGAGCCCTCCCTCACGGTCGGGCTAGTGCCCCGAGTAACGTCGTTCCTTAGTCTCTCCAGATTTCGCAAATAGACTTGCGGATCTTTTTCGATGAACCGCGCTTGTCTTGGATTGGGTTCCGTCTGAAAACCCGAACGCGCGTAAGCGACTCTTAACAAGGCAATGCGCAAACCAACGTCAGCAGCCGCGCGGATCACTTCTTTGGCCAGAAGGTTCGGATCGTCATAAGGCATGCCGTCGGGCTGGTGATGAAGATAGTGAAACTCACCGACGGAAGTGATCCCGTTGAGGGCCATTTCCAGAAAAGCCATGCGGGAAGCATCGTAAGTGTCTTCCGGTGTCAGGCGCGTTGCCGCCGAATACATCGTCTCGCGCCAGCTCCAAAAACTGTCGAGAACCACGTGATTGTTTAGAGTCGGGCTACTGCCCGACTGGGCGGGCTGTAGCCCGCCGCTAAACGGGACATTTTGCGTGCGGTACTCCGTCCTTCCCCTCAACACGCGTTGAAAGGCGTGTGAGTGAGAGTTGATCATTCCCGGCAGCAACGCCCGGTTCGACAGGCTAATTTTCTTTTCATCTTTCAATTCATCGACGCGCGCCAACCTGACGATTGTGCCCGACGAATTGCACACGAGCGCAAACCCGCTTTCGAATCGTCCGCCGGTGAAGATCAATTCCGGCAGCCAGGCAATCAAAGATTCAATGTCTTGATCCGAGGGCATAGGGGTCCAGTTCTACTAACAAAGAAAGCGGGCAAGCCCGCCTTCCTTACCTGAGAGGTCAATTCAGTTGCTTCTTCATCCGACCTGAAAGCCTTTCAATCTTTCCGAAATTGATCAATTGAAGTCAGCTCAGAGTCGGGAAAGGGGCCCGCCCCGCTGTCCCCGATCACGTGGCCGATTCAAACCAAAAAGTCTCACTACCAGCGAAGGGCGCGGCGGCCCCGGGACTGCCGCTGCTTCTTCCTTTGTCAGCGCCCGGCGGCGGAGCAGTTCCAGCTGCAAACTTTCTTCGCCGCGTCTCATGGTCCACTTGTGATTCGATCGAAAGATCGGTCTCAAAAGAAACGAAAGCTTATCAATGATTGGCTTGTTAGCGCGAATAGTCCAATCATAAGTGACGTTGACGAACGGTCCGTCCTGCTGAAAAGCCCAGATGCCCTTTCCTTCGAGGTCTCCCGTCGCTTCCATGGTAAAGCCATGCGGATAACGCGATTCAGTAGTGCGAAAATCTATGCGCAAGGTGTAAGGCAGCCAACCGCCCGCGCGCAGGCTGATAAGCTTGCCGACGCCACCGTCGCCGCCCGGCTCGATCTCGTTCACTGCAAAATAGACGCTGGGCCACCAGGTCGAAAGCGACAACGCATCTTCGATAATGTCAGCGATTTCTTTGACGTCACCTTCGACGCGCCAGCGGTCTATGAAATGGTAGTCGTTTGAAGACATGCGCTCGCGATTTGAAAATGCTTTCGGACCGCGATGTTAGTTTGAGTTGGCCGAAAGCGGCAAGAGGAAATTAAGGCTGTCGGAAGCCCGCGCGTCAGCAAGGGTGCTGATCGCCTCACTCGACGATCATCGTCCCGAAGGCCCGCCAATTCTTCCTCACGAGTGCTTGCCAGCCTGGCCCTCCCTGACCGCCCCACCCCAGCCGGGCTGTCCGGCCGGAGACCCCTGAGTCGGGCTTCTGACACCAGCCCGGTTGGCGTCGATGAAATCTGCGGCGAGCTGCCGGACTTCATCCAGCGATGCGTCAGAAAGAATTGTAAAGAGCCTGACTTCGCAGCCGCCCGGCAGTTCGCGCACCGTCAGTGAGTCGGTCACCACCAGAGCCGCGGATTTCAAACCTCTCTGCCAGCCTCGCTCCTGCGCATTGCGAAAGCTGAGCGAATCCGGGTCGAGTCCGGCGGCCACGAAAATCGCGCGCGCCCAACGCAGGAATTCCGGCCACCGGGAAACGATCGCGATCAGCGAGTCGGTTGCGGGCCTGGTTTGACCCTGAAGGGATTCGGGTATTGAGCGAGAGCGCAAGGCCAGGACCTCCGTGCCAGGCGGCAGCCGGGCGCGGACGATTTCAATCTTGCTATACATCGCGAGCGGCACAGCGCCCGTTATCAAATCAGCGCGGCCACAATCGTCAGGATCTACTCCCACGGCGTGAACCTTGGTTGCTGATTCAATCTCGGCCAAAAGGATCTTTCGCAGCTCTGGATCCGGTTCGATTAGCAGAAAATGATCCGGCGGTTGCAGCGCCAGCCAGTGCTGCAAGCGTGACTGGACTTCGCGCAGCGAATGACCGTCGGCCCGGGCCATCCGAAAGAATTTCGCGATCGTTTCGTCCAATCCGTGGCTGTCTGCAACCGTTTGATTGGCGGCGCGCGGGCGAACGTAGACGCCGCTGCCCTTGCGAACTTCGACCCAGCCGCTACGGGCCAGTTCGCGATAGGCGGCGCTGACAGTATTTGAATGAATGTGAAAGCGGCGGGCCAACTCGCGCGTGCTGGGCAGCTTTTGTCTTACTTTCAGATCTCCGCTGATGATTCCCAGGCGAATCTGTGTAACCAGTTGCTCGCGTAGAGGGACTTCGCTGCTCCTTGAAAGCCACAACCGCATAGTGGGCGGAGAATATCACAGGCGACTTTGCGAAGCGCGGCCGTTTTCCGATCGACTTTCATTGTTACTCGCAAAAGCGATCCACGAAATCACACCAAATGAATCGAAATAGTAAACTTTGGTGTAGCTTATTGTGGTTTCGTGGATCGTGGTCCAGGGCCCAACTACAGTTGCCGGGGTTCGTCGAGGCGGTATAATCCATTTCGCAATGGCAGGTCTAACTACATCGGTTGAGGTCTTAACGGCGATGATTACGCCAGCGGTGCTGATTTCCGCTAGCGGGACAATGATCCTCTCCACTTCTACGCGGCTGGGCAGGGTAGTGGATCGCGTGCGCTCGCTATCGGATCGCCTGCAATCGCTTCCCGACGACGATGCGAAGATGGACTTGCTGGCAGAAAAACGAGCGATGATCTTCGATCAATTGGACAAACTGACCAGCCGTTCGCGCCTGTTGCAGCGAGCCCTGACAACTTTTTATCTCGCGGTCGGTGCGTTCGTGGCCACGAGTGTGGCCATCGGAGTCGTATCATTCTTCAGCGCGCGATTTGCTTTTATTCCGGTGGCGTTGGGTTTGATTGGCGCGTTCTTTCTCTTCTATGGCAGCATGCTTTTGGTCTTCGAAGCGCGTCTGGCGCTCAGCACCACGCACGCCGAAATGGATTTCGTATGGCGCACCAGCAAACGCCTGGTGCCGCCTGAACTGGTCGAGCAGCACAAAACACACTACGTTCATTTCCGAAGGAAGAAAGACAAGTCATAAGCACCGAGCGTATGGGCAACCAGCCAGAAAAAAGAGAACCCGGCTATCTTGGTCTGCTGCGGACCGGCGAGCTGCGGCGTCGCGTTGAAGCGCTGGAAGCTTTGCTCGAGCGTTGCACGGTTTGTCCGCGCGACTGTTTCAATAACAGATTGCGGGACGAAATCGCCGCGTGTTATTCGGGCAGACTGCCGATCGTTTCTTCATACACGGCGCACTTTGGCGAAGAGCCGCCGCTGGTGGGCACGCGCGGCGCCGGCAACATCTTCTTTGGGAACTGCAACCTGCGCTGCGTCTACTGTCAGAACTATCAGATCTCGCAAACTCACAAAGAGCAGGTCAGAAACGAAGTGACGCATGAGCGCCTGGCAGAGATGATGTTGGAACTGCAAGCGCGCGGATGTCACAACATCAACTTTGTTTCGCCCACGCATTTCGCGCCGCAGATGGCGCGCGCAATTTTGCTGGCTGCCGAACAGGGTCTGCGCCTGCCAATTGTCTACAACACGAACGCGTACGATTCTGTAGAAGTGCTGAAACTTCTCGACGGTATCGTCTCGGTCTACTTGCCTGATTTGAAGTACGCAGGTGACGACGAGGGGTTCGTGTATTCAAAGGTCCGCGGCTATCGCGACGTCTCGCGCGCGGCTATCGCTGAGATGAAGCGGCAAATGGGCGACGCACTTATCTATGACCAGGACGGGTTGCTGCGGCGGGGCCTGGTCATTCGTTTGTTGGTCCTGCCGAACGATATTGGCGGCGTGCGCGAATCGCTGCGCTGGATTCACGACGAACTGAGTCCGCGCGTCGCTGTGTCGCTGATGGCCCAGTACTATCCGACAAACGTGGCCGGAACGAATCAGCGTTACACGCTACTGTCTCGACGAATCAGAGAGACGGAATGGCTGCGCGCGGTCGCGGCGCTGGATGAGTTTGGCATGGAGGAAGGATGGATGCAGGAATACGATGGCGCGGCGTTTTATTATCGCCCTGACTTTGAGGATGCCGCGACGCCGTTTCGGGACATCAGGGATTTTACTCTTGATACACTTTCAGGGAGTGGACTGTCGGTCGCAATTGTTCCGAGCCGGAAGCCGTTTCGTGAATGAAAGAAGAAGCTGGTTTGCCTTTTGTGATTTTTCGTGTGATTTAGTGGATCGCCTAACGCAGGTAGAGACATGATCCACGAAATCACACCAAACCATGCGAAAAGGGTGTCAAGCCAATTGAGAACACACTACGCTAGCTTTGCTTCTTAGGCAGCTGCAAAGGCGGACGACGCTGCGGCGCGGCTTCCGGCTCTTCTGAGTCAATCAGGTTAGCCAGCACGTCTTTATAGATCTTGATCTTTCCGTTGCTCTCCATCGTCCTTTTCACGGCCCCCAGGTAATCTTCAAAGACCTGGTTCTTTCGTTCGGTGAGTGCGGTTTGCATCAGCGAGTCGCGCTGTTTGGCAAACTCCGCCAAATCGGCTTCAGTGCGAGTATTGACGCCGATCACAAGATAGTTCTGATTCAGAAAGATCGGAGTCTTGAGCACTTCACCTGTCTTGGCCGCATAAAGCGGTTCATCCAACAGCGTACTGGATCCGGCTTCGCCGAGTGGCGTCGCCAGCTTGTAATTCGCTTCGGCCTTTGCTTCCAGGCCCAGCCTGGCCGCGCCAGCCTTCAAGTCGCCGGGAGCTTTGGCGCCGGCAATCAGATCCCTGGCCGTCTGCTCCAATTGTGATTTTGCTTTTTCAGTCTTCACGGCCTGAACCACTCTGTCCTTCACTTCATCGAAGTCCGGAATACGCGGGCCCTTTTGCTCGACCAACATCGGAATCGCAAAGCCGTTCTTGATTCCGGCGCGCTCGCCGACGTCGTTGGGATTATTCAGGGACGCAATCGCTTCTTCGAATTGCTGTGAGCTGCCGATATTAGGCACGTCATCGCCTGGTTTAATGAACGGTGTTTCGCGCACCATGTCAGCAGGCGACATATTGGCCTCGGCCGCGAACTCTTGCGCGACCTTCTGTGGGTCTTTGGTTTCTTTCAGGCGATCCTGGGCGCGTTGAGCAAGCTTCTGCGCCACGGTATAGCCACGACGATTGCGTAAAGAGACCAGCAATTCCGGCTTGGCGTCCTCGAAAGTTTTTGGCACTGCTTCGCCGCGACGCAGGATGTAGTAAGCGTTCTTGTATTTAATTGCTTCGGTGACCTCGCCGGGTTGGAGTTCGAGCACTTGCTGGTAAGGATCTTCCGACTTGTTTGGATTTTTCTTGACGATGCCCTCCACATGTCCACCGTTCTTAGCTGTGGTTGGATCTTCGGAATTACCCTTCGCCAATTCGGCGAACGCCCCCTCGGTAGTCGTTTCCTGGGAGCCGCGCGCCTTAGCCACCAGCTCGTCGGCTTTGGCTTTGACCGTGGCATCGAGATCCGGGCGCGCGACTTTCAAAACGATTTGCTGGACTTTAACTCCGGCCTGCTTGAACTCGGGCTTCAGTCCGTCATACTCATCGCGTAGTTCCTTGTCCGATATCTGCAGTTTCTGGCCGGACTTATCCTGATCGATGAAAACGTACTTAATCTTTTTCTGGGGTACGAGGATGTTGTAGTCGGTCTTGTGCTTTTCGTAATACGCCTTCTGCTCTTCATCCGTAGGCTGAATCTTCTCAGCCAGCTTGTCGGCCGAAACCACCACGTACGTGAGATCGAAATTGGTGTTCTTCCGTTTGTACTCCTGTTGCACCTCGTCTTCGGAAATGCGCACGCTGGCTGCTACAAAGGCCTCCAGTTTCTCTCGTGCTATGTCTTCGGCGACTCCACGTTCGAAGAGTCCCACGTCTCCGACGCGCTCCTGATACTTACTCATGTCCAGCTTGCCGGAAGCATCCGTCAGCAGAAATTTTCCGGAGGGGTCACTGAAAGTCTTCGCGATTTTCTCTCTAACTTCTGCTTCGGACGCTCCGAGGCCCAACCGCTGCGCTTCCTGGAAGGCGACTTTCTTTTGTATCAAACCGTCGAGGATCCGATCGTCGGTATAGCCCATCTGAGTCAGACTTACCTGTCCGCCGAAGCGACTGAACTGAGCTTGAATATTCTGCTTCTGGGTAGCGAAATCGCCCACCGTGATTTCGTCTCCGCCGATGGTGGCCAGCACCTCAGTGCTCTTAGTCGGTTCGAGGGCCGAAGATCCGCTGTTAGGTCTGAAGAAGAGAACCAGGCTGACGGCCATCAGTCCCACGAACCCCAGGATCAGGACCTTGCTGGTTCGTTCAAAGCGGCTTAGTTGTTTGAGCATGTATGTAAACCTTTTCTCAGGATTCCGAAACGACAAATTCTAATTGAGTGAACCGCTCGCTGCAACTCGGGAACCACCTCGACACAAGCTCCATTTGGCAAAGTTCATCCTTTTCGTTTTTGCGTGGCTTATAGCGCGAGTGATATTTTAGCTGCATAGATGCATTCACTGGCAACTTCGACACTAGCCTGGGTCGGCTTCTGTATTTTCATTCTGATGATGTTGGCCATCGACCTGGGCCTGTTTAATCGCAAACCCCACGAAATCAGTTACCGGAATGCTGCGGTCTGGAGCGGCGTCTGGGTGGCGCTGGCCCTGCTCTTCGCCGGTTTGTTGTTTGGTCCTTTGGGTTGGGAGTTATTTGGCGCGGCCCGTCACGAGAAGGGCCTGCAGTTTGTCGCCGGGTATTTAATCGAACTCTCACTGTCGGTCGATAATCTCTTTGTCTTCCTTCTCATCTTCTCGTATTTCAAAGTCCCTCCGAAATATCAGCACCGGGTTTTGTACTGGGGCGTGCTCGGCGCGCTGGTGATGCGGGTGGCGATGATTCTGGCCGGCTCGGCGCTAATCAATCGCTTCCACTGGATTATTTATATCTTCGGCGCGTTCCTGGTCTATACGGGCGGGCAGATGCTGGGGGGCGGTGAAGCAGAGATCGAGCCTGAAAACAGCATTGTGGTTCGATTTGTGTCGCGCTATGTTCCGATCACGCGTCATTACGAGCGCAGGAAATTTTTTACGATTGTTGACGGGAAACGCGTGGGCACGCTCCTATTGCTGGTATTGATCGTGGTCGAGGTGACCGATCTGGTTTTCGCCGTCGACTCGATTCCAGCAATCTTTGGTGTCACAACCGATCGCTTTATCGTTTACACCTCGAATGTCTTTGCCATTTTGGGCCTGCGCACCTTCTACTTTTTGCTGGCAGGAGTGGTCGAAAAGTTTCACTACCTGAAAGTTGGCCTGGGCGTCGTGCTGAGTTTCATCGGCGTCAAGATGCTTTTGCCGGTCTTGTCGAAGTTGCTGGCGGCGGCTTTCTTTGCCCTGGGTGTCACCGGGCCGGGAAATTGGGTACGCGGGCTAGATGATATTCCGATTGGAATTGCTTTAGGGATTGTAGCGTTAGTGCTGTTGGCTTCGGTGGCTGCGTCACTGATGTGGCCGCAGAAAGGCCGGACCAAGGTTTCGAAGTAACCAAGTCCCAAATACGACATCGCCCCGAAGGGTTTTCCCTGCGGGGCGACGGAGCGCGCACCGGAAAGCTCCGGTAGCTATTTTTGGAAAAGGTTCTTAAGAAACCTGAACTGTAGAGAGTCTCGGTGTTGACTCTTCGCTCGCTGAAAACCAAGTTTTAGGAGCCAGCGAGTACAGCCTTCCGTTCATCTTGGTTAGTGCCGAAAGTTTAGCCC
>DATNNY010000024.1:0-8353 GCA_035601635.1 Pyrinomonadaceae bacterium | reverse complement strand
TGGGGTGCATATTTAATCGGGGTCGGCGCAAAGTGAACGATCGCGGCTACCAAACATCCGGCCACCGGAATCGGCAGACCAACGAAACTCTTCTTGTCTACCTTTGGCGTTCCCTCGGCCAGAGGACGGGGTCGTGAGGCCTGAACGTTGAACCTGGCGAGACGGAAGCCGCCGCAGATGACAAACATGAAAGAAACAAACCACGCGAGTTGACTGGCGTTGCTCCAGTCCTGCAAGGCCGTTCCATATCCCCAGGCATAGGCCAGAATCGCCGGCGCCAAACCAAACGAAACGATGTCCGCGAGCGAATCAAGCTGGATTCCGATTTCGGTCGTGCTCTTAGTCATCCGCGCGATGCGACCATCCAGACAGTCACAGACAAACGCCCAGCCAATAGCTATAGCCGCATAGTCAAATCGCTGCCTCGCTGCTGACGTCTGACCAATTGCCACCTGGTGAAAACCACTCATCGTCGCCATTAACGAATAGAAACCCGCGAGAATGTTCATCGCAGTAAAGAACGACGGTACGAGGTACACGCCTTTCTTCAGGCCTTTGTGGCCTGGGGGCGCCGGCGACGGGCCGAAGCGCGTGCTGGATTGTAAACGCGGAAGACTCATCCTTTAACTCGACCAACTATGGTAACACCACCGCGAACTCGCATACCTTCACGAACTATCACCTCCACGTGCGGTGGAAGCAAGACATCGGTTCGCGAACCAAACTTTATCATGCCGAAGCGCTCCCCGCATTTTACTCTTTCGCCCTTCTGCTTCCAACAAACGATTCGGCGAGCCAGGATCCCGGCAATCTGGGTGCACCTCACAGTCAACCCATCGCCTTGAATTGTCAAGGTATTCTGCTCGTTCAACAAGCGCGATGCTTCCTTCGTCGCCATCAAATACTTCCCTTTCTTGTACTCGATTTCGGTGATCACGCCGCCGATGGGGGCGCGGTTAATGTGCACGTCCAGTGGCGATAGAAAGATGCTTACCAGAGATTCAAGATGCTCCCGGCCATCGGCCAGTCTGACGATGGTGACCAGACCATCAGCCGGAGCAACGACGATACCCGGTTCAGTAGGAATCGCCCGGCGCGGATCACGGAAAAAGTAAGCCATGAAGACGGCGACCGCAACGAAAGGAATCGCCAGCCACCAATACCCAAAGACGAGCGGCACGATGGCCAGCCCCAATGGAATGACTACGTATGGAATTCCGTCGCGAACCATGGCTTTGCGAAACTCGAATCGTCCAGGTCAGGTCCCAAGACAAAACGGGGCGCAACAGCGGCTCTGTCGTCCCCGTTTAAGTTGAGATTAGAACCAACCGGGCGCGCGCGCCCAGCCGTATCAAGAATTTAGTGCTCCGTGCTGGCGGTCTTTTCGTGCTGGAGCATCAATGAATACATCTGGTCCTTTATGGCAAGCTTCTTCTTCTTCAGGGTAACCTCTTCCAACTGCTCTTCATCGCTCGGATATGCAAGTGCAGATAGTTCGCTGAGACGTTCTTCATAACGACCGTGTTCGCGGACCAGCTCGCGAAACTCAGAGTTGCTCGTCATTAGTTCGTCCTTGACACTCTCCGCCTTAGTCATTTCCATATTAGTATTCTCCTCTCGATTGGATCAGGGTTGGAAAAAAGTGCGGTTGAGAAAAGCCCGGGGCAATTCGTCATGGGCGAAATGTTAGCCCAATCAGTGAGGCAAATCAAGGCGAAGGTTCTAATAAAAGAGACATCAAAAGCGCGTCCTCGACCGGATGATTGTAATAACGCCGGCGGCGCCCTGTTACCTGAAAGCCGCGGCTTCGATAAAGGCGTTGCGCCGCGACATTTGCCGCCCGTACTTCGAGGAACGCCACGCGCGCGCCATTTCTCCGGCCCTCCGCCAGCACCGCCGCTAGCAGTTGAGCGGCAACTCCGCGCCGGCGGAATTCCGGTCGCACCGCTACATTGTTTATATGCAGTTCGCCCGCCACCATCCGCGAAACAATGAAACCGGCAATGAACGACGCTTGATTTTCGATTGACTGGTCCGGCCTCGCGATCAGCATGATTACCTCTTGCGGCGATTGCAGTTCCTTGTGATAGGCGTCCCAGCCCCAAACGCTGATACCGGAAAGCTCCTCAATCTCGACAACTTCGAGAAGATCGTGCTCAGTCATTCGGTTGATCGAGAGACTCGTGCCAGCTCTCTCTATTTCTCTAGTCGCCATTTTTCGTTAATCTCAGCATCAGAGGCTCTGACGTAAACAGCCTGGAGCTTGTCTGGCCTGACAGTATTGCCGCTCTGGTATTCATTCAGCGCTAATGTGGCGACTGAAATTGCGAGTTCGGCTGTTGGAGGAGCGATGGTCCATGCACTCCGATCCGTGCCTGAGCCACCGAAACGGATATTCCTGGCCACGGCCCATGCCTGCAAAGCTTCCGCCTGAAGGTGGGCCCCCGGACCGGCCCATTGCAGCGGTCCTGCTTGCCCGTATTTTTCCAGAATTGCGTTTGGGGAAAGGTGCTCCGGCCCGTCCAATTCCCTCACCCGTCCATCCGCGACTGAAAACAATTGCGCGAAGAACTCGCCACGTCCAGCCGGTAGCAGCGAGACCGTCCGCTCTGAAGTGCCCGCTGCGTGAGCAATCGCAGCGAGAGTTGAAACTCCCACACAACTTCTCCCGGTGCATACCGCGAGCGACTTTACTGTGGCCAGCCCAATCCGCAGCCCGGTAAAACTTCCCGGGCCCACAGCCGCGGCAAACAGTGCGACCTCGCTTAGGTCTGCTTTGCCTTTTTTCAGCGTGCCTTCGACGATCTCAATTAAGTTTATTGAATGCGATGACGATGCCTCTCCTGAGGCCGAAGCCAGGATTTCGTGGCCTCGCACCAGCGCCACGCTGCCCGCGCGCGTGGCGGTCTCAATAGCCAGAATCAGCGGGGCTTTTTCCTCCAGGCTTTCCGTCATAAGAAAAACGTAACTGTCGTGGTTTGACAGTCGCGCATCGCGGCGCAATGATCTTTAAACCACACAATTGAATCCGAAGCAAAGGCTCGAAAGATGGTTTTGGCTAGATTATGAAAATAGGTGTTTTAACCGGAGGTGGCGATTGTCCGGGACTGAACGCGGCGATTCGCGCCATCGTCAGGCGTGCTAACTCGGACCAGGCTGAGGCGGTGGGTTTTCGGAATGGTTGGCAGGGGCTGGTCGAGAATGATTTTATGCCGCTCGACCGTCACTCGGTCACCGGGATTCTGCCACGCGGGGGTACAATTCTCGGCACCTCGCGATTCAATCCGACCAAAGATCCAAAGCATATCGAACGTCTCAAAGAGAATTGGCGCACGCACGAACTCGCCGGATTGATCGTTGTCGGTGGCGAAGGATCACTATCGGCGACTCTGGAACTCTGGCGCACTCATCAGCTTCAAGTGGTCGGAGTTCCAAAGACCATCGACAACGATATCCGAGGCACGGATTTCACATTTGGTTTTGACACCGCTGTCTCAATCGTAACCGACGCAATTGACCGGCTGCATTCCACGGCCGAGTCGCATCACCGGGCAATGGTCGTCGAAGTAATGGGCCGCCACACCGGTTGGATTGCTGCGTACGGCGGTCTGGCCGGCGGCGCCGATGTAATTCTGGTTCCTGAATATCCGTTCCGATTTTCGCGAGTCTGTGATCTGCTCAACGAGCGCAAGCGACAGGGCCGCGCATTTTCGATAGTGGTGGTGGCGGAAGACGCTCATCCTCATCCAGACGAGCCTTTCCTGGATGAGGAGCAGTGCAACGCGATTTACCAGCACGATCGACTCGGCGGAATCGGTGAGGCGTTGGCCAGGGAAATCGAAAGGTGTACCGACATACAAGCCAGGGTCACTAAACTCGGTTATGTTCAGCGGGGCGGGTCACCCACGGCCTTCGATCGAATTCTGGCCACGAGACTGGGAATCAAAGCCTATGAAATGGTCCGCGATCAGCAATGGGGGCAAATGGCCGCGCTGCGCGCTAATGCGATCATCAGCGTACCTTTGGCCCAGGCAGTTGGAGATCTCAAGCGGCTTGACGACGAGATCTATCGGGTGGCGGAGGTGTTCTTCGGATAGTCATGCAGTCGAAGCTGACTCTGCCGCGATCGGATTCTATGGTGGGTTCGCCGAGGGAATCGGTGGGAAAAGATCTGTGCGGGCGCCGTTATCCTATTCCGGCCTGGTCAGTTTATCGCAGAGGCTGTTGGCATTGTGCTAATCGAAATTGAATCCAGCCATAAGGTTCCGAAGGCGGGACAAGGATTGTTGGTGCAGCTCTGCCGCGCCACATTGATGGTAACCGCCTGAGTTCCCGCGTTCGTGTTGAAGTCGATAGCGAACTCGCGCCAGACCCCCGGCTCTGACCGGAGTGGCGGCGACTGGGCCAACACTGTGTTCTTTGGATCGGAAGCATCGACAATTGTGATTATGGGATCGGCGGCGGATACAAAATCTTTTGAGAGAGCGAATACACCGAGATGATAACGGGTCAGCGGTTTGACCAGCAGGAGCTGGCTGAGCAAAGGAGAAGTCGGACTTGAGTTCCCGCGAAAGTCTATGCGCAAACTTCTCGTCCCGCTCTGATGCCGGCCCTCGTCAAAGGACATCGTGACGTTTGGCACGTCTGTGATTCGCCAACCGAAGTCGGACTCACCGACGACAATGGGTTCTTCAAATCCTGCATTGCGAACTTCAACTGCACTCGTCAAGGGCAGGCCTTTCATGCGCACCCAAACTTCGTAGGCTTCGGCAAACGCTCTTGCCTGCAACAACGTGTCGAGCAGACTTTGAGTTAAATTGCGCGAGGCCGCACCTGCCGACTGAAGCTGCCGAAACTGATCCACTGCGGCCGCGCTTTGATTGTTTCGGGCGAAAAACAGCGCCAAAGGCATGCGGGCACCGTCTGTTTCAGGATGGAGCACGCGAACTACCGTTCCGGCATCATGACCGTACACACCCCACGCCAGATCGATTACGTTCGGCCAAAGGGTCGGATTAGCAGTTGCCGCCTCTCGTAGTTCGCTGAATGCTTGATCCAACTGTCCCATTCGCAGCAACAGATTACCCAATTGCCAGTGGGGCTCGGCGTAGTAAGGCGCCAGCGCCACTGACTGCCGGAACGCCCGCAGCGCACCCTCCTGATCCTGATTCTGATCTCGCATGGCGCCCAGCACCAACCACAGGTAGTAATCGCGCGGACGTAACGGAACCGCGTGCGCATATGCGTCCCGGGATTGCGGATAATCACCAATGCTTTGGAGTACGTCGCCGCGCGCGGAATATCCTTCCGCATCCTGTGGCGCCAGCGCCACGGCTCGATCCTCGGCCGCCTTCGGATCGTCTACCCGAGCGACGGTTTGAGCCCAAGCTGCGACGTTGTCACGCCGCGCTTTCGCTGCGTACTCGTCCAGCGTTCGCGCCAGGCCAACATGAGTAGTCTGCCAGATGCCCCAACCACAGAGCACAGAACCCAGCACCGCGATGATTATCCGTTTGGTAGTCATTGATGAAGTCCGAGGTGAAGGAGGCGCAAAAAAAACCAGCCCTCCGAAATGAAGGGCCGGCCTTTCTGAATCCAGTAATCAGAATGATTAGCTAGGGACTGGGATTTCCTCCGCGGGTCAGAAAAAACGCGCCAGCGGCTGCGCCGCCGCCGATAGCGCCGACAATCAGTGCCACTTCCCCACCGGGCATACCGGCCCCTGCTGCCCCAGCCGTGGCGACGGACCCAATAGGCCCTAGCCCTCCGTTCGGGAGAACGCAAAAACCCAGAGTAGCCCGTGAATTATCGGTCTTCTCGGAAGCAGTATCCGTATATATCTCCATTTGGCCCGGCAGGACGTTGCTCTTCTTCCTGGCGACCGCACATCCGCTAATTATCTTGACCCTCACATTCCCGTTCTCGTCAAAGTCCAATTGGATTTTCGCGTTGGGCTGGAGTTCGACGACGCCTGCGCTTCCCAAGTCAATCGTGGCTCCTATCAGATTGGGCGTTTCGATTATTGCTCCGGTCAGGATAGTTCCACCAGTACCGAGGCTGTTTCCGTTGACGGTGATCGGCTGGTTGTTTTTCGTAATCAGTCGCGCCGTAATTGCCCGCTGCGGCAGGGGCGCTCCAGGCGTCGCATTTGGCAAGCCTGCCTGTACGTAAACCTGGGCAAAAGAAAAAGCAAAAAGAACAGTGAGAACTTTGAGGATTTTCTTTCTTCTAGTATCCATAGAGAATCGCCTCCAGCGATAATTTAAGCGGCGCCAAATGATTTCCAGGCTGATTAGCGATGCCCAGTCTACTTTGCTTTCCGCAGTACGTCAAACCTTTTTCGACTTCGGGGTGAACAATGCTAAGTGCGCTCTGATCGCTACATAACTGAAGAGTGTTTGGACGAAGAGCGATTGATCACTTACTGAGGTTTGTGCCGACCATCACACCAGACTCATTGCTTCACCGCGTTGTAAAGCCGTTCTGCCAGCGGTGGATCGATTTTTTTCAGAACGGCAAATTCGCGAGTAAAACCGTCTTTGTCCTTAAGGGTTGCATAGACCAACCCAAGGCTATAATGGGCCTGGGCGTAAGTGGGCTTGAGTCGGATCGCTTCCTTGAGCGCCGCCATGGCATCCTGATACTTCTCAACTTTATAACTGGCATTACCCAGCCCGTAAAAAGCTTCGGCATTAGACGGATTCAGAACGCCGGCCTGCTTGAAAGCCGCGGCTGACTCGGCGAACTGGCCGGCGCGGAAGGCTGCGGTGCCTAAGCCGAGCCAGGCCGGCTCATAGTCTGCTTTGAGTTGCGTCGTCCGTTTGAAGCTTTCGACAGCCTCGGCAAAGCGGCCGGCGCCAACATAAGCCTTGCCGAGGTTGTAATGCGCGGCGACGAAATCAGGTTTGACTTCGACTGCCTGTTTCAAAGGTTCAATTGCTTCCGCGGGCTTCCCGGTTTTGTCATAGACATACCCCAGACCATTCAGGGCCTTCGCATACTTCGGATTGATCTTGATTGCGTCCTTGTATGCGGCGATCGCCTCATCTTCATGTTCCAGTTTGTCTGCGGCAAAGCCGAGGTTGTTGAAGACAGTAGCCAGGTCAGGTTTCAGGCGAGCGGCTTCCCTGAACGCGGTCAAGGCATCTGCATAGCGACCAAGGTTCGTCAAAGCGATCCCCAGGTTGTTTTGCGCTTCACCATAGTCCGGCCGGTTGCGGATTGCCTGTTGATAAGCGTCTACCGATTCATTGAACTTTGCCCTCATCAGAAAAGCATTGCCGAGGTTGTATTGGGCATCAGCAAAGGCCGGTTTCAGTTTGATCGCTTGCTGAAACGAATTCGTGGCGTCACCGTATTTTTCCAAAGCGTACTGCGCCGCACCGAGGTTGTTTTGGGTTTCCGCATCGTCGGGTTTGATTCGCAAGGCATGGGTAAACGCATCGACAGCGTCTTGGTACTTACCGGCCTTATAAGAGGCAGCGCCAAGATTGTTGAAGGCGAACGCATCGGCCGGACTTAGCTGCACGACCTTCTTCAAGGCACTTATCGAATCTTCGTAACGCGACAGACGATCGTAAGCAAAGGCCAGATTGCCGTAGGCGTTCGCGTTGTCCGGTTGAAGTTTCACCACCGCCTCGTAAGCCTTAGCCGCTTCCTCGAATCGATTGAGACTCAGGTAGCTGTCGCCGAGCGCGTCCAGGGCCTGGGCCCAGTCCGGCTTAAAGGTCAGGGCCTGGTTCAGGTTGGTCACCGCGTCATCGTATTTTTCGGCGGTGTTATAGGCGATCCCGAGATTGAAATAACTTTCAGCGTCATCGGGTTTGGCCTTTACCGCGTGCTGGAAGGCCTCGATCGCGGAGTTGTTTTGATTAAGAGCGAAGTAGGCTGCGCCGAGGTTGTTGTAGGTAAGAGAGTCATTCGGCTTGAACGTCAGCGCTTGCTTGAAAGCTTCAATGGCCTTTGCATACTGGCCGATACCGTAGAGGGTGTTCCCTTGATTGTTGTAGACCTCAGCCTTCTCATCGCTGGAAACCGGTGGATTTGTATCTGCATCCGGCACGCCCGGTTGCGGGGACGGCTTGTTGCGGGCAATTTCCGTGGGCTCGGTCGGCCGGCGCGGCGCACGGCGCTTCACCAGGATCACACTCGCGCCACCAGAGAGGTCGCGCACGCGGGGAGGACGTTTGAAGGCTACAGCCGCGCCGCCCATTATGTCCTGCCCAACCAGAGAACTTGCCCCACCGGCAATGTCCTGAGGCCAGCCAAAAAGGCTGTGGCTCACAAGTATGAGTACCAGCCCGACACCGAAGTATTTAGTTCTAAGCTTTCTCAATCCGAAACACTCTCCAAA
>DATNNY010000023.1:0-6253 GCA_035601635.1 Pyrinomonadaceae bacterium | reverse complement strand
CGGATGAATGACGTCGGAGGCCTTCCAACCTTTCAACTCCTCGAGTGTCTTGTCGAAATATTCGAGGGCCGGCTGATTGACGCCCTCGATTTCACCGGACGGTGTGGTGACGGCGACCGGCGTCGGAATACTGTCGACGATCAGACGAAAGCTAAGATCGCGGGTTCGCAGTGCTTCCTCAGCGCGCTTGAGTCGCACGATGAGATCGTTCTCGCTTGCAGTTCTATCCTGTCGAGGCTCCACGCGATGAGGATGCGCCCAAGCGGCTCAAAATGTCCACCAATATTGATGTCGGGAGTAATACCCCGCCGAGGCCATCGGTTTCACGCCGAAGGTGTGAAATTGAATGACCGTGGGCACCGCACACGGCGTTCTGTCACCCCGGGTCTGCCATCACGCAGCACGCGTGAAATTGAATAGCCGTGGGCATCGCCCACCGATCGCAAATCGAAAACATATCCCGCACTGAAGCGGCCGAACATTTAATCCGACCCTTTCAGAGTCGATCGTTTTCGTGTGACTCGATCCGTGAGTTTCACCCACTGCTATTGAATACGTCCCCTGGGGAGACTCGACATGGAAGGACCGTCGGCCAGAACTCAGGATATATTGACAAGACTCAGTACAATACTAACCGTACCATCCGGCTGACGGCCAAAGGTGAGAAAAAGGCGACGGAAGTATTGACCGGTGTCAAATGAGTCTCTCAAACATCTCACTAACGGCGACAGGTATTTTCACAAATAGTTTTTCGCGCGACGCCGTCGATGTCCTTAAAGCCGGGGGGCGAGAGTCAGGGCCAGGTCGGCAGTGACTGAACGCGCTACGCTACTGCTGATTGTTTTTGGGGCGTTCCGCGCTTCGACTCGTCGCCTGCCGCGACGAATGATCTTGCGCGATTCGTATCTGCAACCTCATAATTAGCACATGACTGAGAAAGAGATCGTGATTGAGACTATTCGCTCGCTGCCGGACAACTGCTCATTGGATGAGATTGCCGAGCGAATTGAATTCATGGCGGCGGTGCAGAAAGGCCTCGATCAATTGGACAGAGGCGAAGGCATTCCTCACGAAGAAGTCAAAAAACAGTTGGCCTCATGGCTTACAAGCTAATCTGGTCTCCCGCTGCCCGCGACGACCTTCACGACATCGTGCTCTTCATTGCGCGTGATAATCCTGACCGTGCGATGGCTTTCGGTTATGAATTAATTTCAGAGACAGACCGGCTCCAAACATTCCCCGAGTCTGGCCGCACTGTTCCCGAATACAGAAATCAAGCGATTCGCGAAATTATCTTTCGCCCGTACAGGATCGTTTATCGCATCGATCGTGAGCGATCACTTTGTGAAATTGCACGTGTTTGGCATTCGGCGCGCGGGATTCCTGAGTTGTAGACACAGAACGAGGAGGCGGCTACAGCTCTGGGTTACGACTTCCTTACAATCAGTCTGTAATTCCCCATCTCAATTCTCGATCTGGTGCCGGTAATCCTCGGTGTGACGCCGCGCGAGGCGCTGCCGAGGAGTCTGGATCTCGCTCACCATGCCGAAGGATTCGGTCGGACTCACCCGGGTCGGTACGCCCCAGGTTACTAAGTCTTCATCGAACGCTGCTGGTCGCACCGACTAATACCAAGGTCTCGATCGATACCTTGGTCCAATAGATTCCTCCTTTCTTTCGTGGTGTACTCCGCACCTGATCAATTAATCGGATCAAATCGGTTAACGAATCAGCATGACTTATATCGAAGTGGAGGAAGAAAAAAATGTTTGAAGAAATCAACCGGCGCTGCTTTTTTAGTGCTAAGCCCATGACCAGGAGCCGCATCTACAAACTTCTGCTTGCCGGCTTTGTTATTACCATCGTTTGCGCGAGCACCGTTGGTATTCGAGGGCAGTCCGCCGATCCGACTTCGGAGCCTGGAGCGGCAGGAGAACCATATCCGAGAATGCCGTCGATTGCGCCGATTGGAGTGAGGATTGGCAAGTATCTGGATGTGCCCGCTTCATCACAAGGACCACCAATCGACCCGGCCAAGGGCTATCGCGTGCAGGATCTGGGAAGCGGTCTTTACATGATCACTGATAACGCAATCCAGTCGATGTTTCTGGTTTACGACCGCGGTGTGGTGGTGATTGACGCACCTCAAAATTTGGCCGTCTATATCCCGAAAGCGATTGCGGAACTGACAAACAACCCGATCACTCACTTGATCTACAGTCATTCCCACGCGGACCACATCGGCGGGGCGAAAGCTCTGGGTGGTCATCCGATTATCATCGCGCATGAAGAAACTCTCCGACTACTGAAGCGCGATGCGGATCCGAACCGGCCGCTGCCCACGCTTACCTTCTCAGACAAATACACACTGCGCGTTGGCAAGCAAGTACTCGAACTTTCCTACCATGGCAATGCCCATGAGCCGGGAAATATTTTCATCTACGCGCCAGCGCAGCGAGCGCTAATGGTCGTCGATATCGTGTTCCCAGGTTGGATGCCGTGGCGTCGATTTGCTCTCGCCCAGGACATCCCCGCTTATTTCGCGCAGGTCGAAGAGATCCGGAAAATGGATTGGGACATTTTCGTTGGCGGCCATGTCGCTCGCACCGGCACCCACGCCGATGTAGATCTGCAGGCTGAGTTCATAAACGATGTGAAGCAAGCGGCCGCCGCGGCCCTGGCTTCGAACAAACCCGGCGAAGGATTGAACCCGCTGGATAAGAACAATCCATGGGCCTTTTTCGATCACTACATTGATCGCGTCGCAGCGCAATGCGTCAACACGCTTACGCCCAAGTGGTCGACCAAACTCGGCGGGTTTGATGTGTACGTCTGGGATCAATGCTACTCAATGGAGCAAACCCTGCGCATCGAGTAGATGAGACAAATAGAGTTTCAAAGATCCGCAAGTTAAGAATGCGCCTAGCGAATCAACATGACTTATATCGAAGTGGAGGAAGACAACAATGTTCGAACAAATCAAACTGCATCGCTTTCTGAGTACTAAGATCAGGACCAGCATCATCCGACTCTCGCTCATCGGCATGATCGTCGCGAGCTTCGTCGGCGTCGGCATCCTTTGTGCTCAATCCTCGCTGGTATCTAACGCGAGACCTAGCACGCGGGCAAAAACTACTGGCGACGTGCGGAATGCCGCCAAGCCGACGATCGTGCTCGTTCACGGTGCGTTCGCCGACGCTACGAGCTGGCAGCACGTAATTCCAATCCTTGAGCGCGACGGCTACAACGTGATCGCTGTTCAGAATGCGCTCGCCTCGCTTGCCGGCGATGTGGAAACAACGAAACGATTGATCGACGCACAGACCGGCCCCGTGGTCGTTGTCGGCCACTCGTACGGCGGCGCAGTGATCACCGGAGCGGCGGCGGAGAACGCGAACGTCAAGGCCCTGGTATACATCGCTGCCTTTGCACCCGAGCCCGGCGAGGTAATCACTGCCTTCGGCGAGAAGTATCCGGTGCCACTCGATCACGCGCTCAAGCCCGACACGGCCGGCTTCGTTTACATCGACCGCGCGCAGTTCCACGACGTCTTTGCGAAGGACGTGCCGGCGACTGAAGCGAGGGTGATGGCAGCAACGCAGAAGCCGATCAAGGGCAGCGCATTCGGCGAGTCAGTGCCGCAAGCAGCGTGGAAGACGATACCTTCATGGTACATCGTCGCGCAGGAAGACCAGGCGCTGAATCCAAACCTCCAGCGATTTTTCGCAAAGCGCATTGGCGCGAAGACGACTGAGATCAAGTCGAGCCACGTGCCATTCATTTCACACCCGGCAGAGGTTGCTCGATTGATCGAACAGGCAGCGATCGCTGCGGAGAAGTAGCGTGCCGCCGATTCGGCGAGCGCACACGGAAATTTCACGGGAGACAAAACATGAAAAACGCAACTGACACAGCAACAAGCACGAAGCAAATACATCTTACGCGGCGCTCACCCCAGTATTGGCGAGTAACGCTTGATCATCCGCCACTGAACATCTTCGGTCCGACAACGATTCCGCAACTCAACGAAGTCATCACCGCGATTGAAACTGACGAGCATGTCCAGGTGGTCGTCTTTGACAGCGCGGTTGAAGGATTCTTTATGACTCATTACGACTTCCTTGCACCAGTTGAGGATACGACCCGACTACCGCCGGGGCCGGCGGGCTTGCAACCTCTACCCGACATGCTGGTGCGCCTGAGTCGTGCACCGGTGGTATCGATCGCGTCAATTCGTGGGCGCGCTACCGGTGTCGGCAGTGAGCTTGCCCTGGCCTGCGACATGCGCTTCGCCAGCCGCGAAAAAGCTATCTTGTCGCATTTTGAAGTCGGGGCTGGAGTGGTACCAGGCGGTGGCCCAATGGCACGGCTACCACGTCTGATGGGAAGAGGTCGCGCACTCGAAGTGTTTCTGGGCGCGGACGACATTCCGGGTGATCTGGCCGAACGATACGGCTACGTGAATCGCTCATTCCCGGATGCGGATCTTGATGCGTTTGTCGAGTCCCTCGCAACCCGCATCGCATCGTTCGACAAACGTGCGATCAGCGAGACCAAGCGCTTCGTCGACGTGGCCAGTTTGCCGCCTGACTACGAAATCGCACCGGAGTGGGATGTGTGTATCGCCTCGATTATGCGGCCAGCCGCGCAAGAGCGGATCAAGAAGTTACTGGACCAGGGATTTCACAAGGCCGGTGATGTGGAGAACCGCTTGGGCTATCACGTCGGTCAACTCGGGCGTGAAGCCTCGGAAGAAGGGCGAACATAAATGTCACACCATGCCTCCGGTCCCAACTTCGGATTTCCTCGCGGCGATGCCCGGCTCGACATGACCGATCTCTATGCGTTTCCCAAGCCAGGCGACCCGGGCAAGTCAATACTGATCTTAAATATGCACCCGTCTTTCAGGTTGGACTCGCCGGAGCCGACGACGAAGGAGCCGTTCGCGCCAGGAGCGCTGTACGAAATCAAGATCGACACCAACGGTGATGCCATTGCGGATATTTGTTACAGCGTTCAGTTCGCATCTTCCGAACATCGGCAGCAGACTGCGACAGTGCGCCGTCTTTACGCCGCACGAGCCGCTGGGTTCGGCGACGACGGCGAGGTTGTGGTCCAGGGAGCACGGGTCTCAGTCGGGCGAGAAGCCCTGGTGACGGAAGTCGGCGACTTCCGTTTTTTCTTCGGCTGGCGCAGCGATCCTTTCTTTTTGGACGTGATGGGCAATTTCAATCACATGCAGTTCACCGGGGACGACTTCTTCATCGACAAAAATGTTTGCAGCATCGTGATTGAATTGCCCAACTCGGATTTGGGAAGCAATGAAGTGGGGATCTGGGCTCGCACGGTGGACAAAACTGGGGAAGGCTGGGTCCAGGCAGACCGAGGTGCAAGACCATTGCAAGCGGTTTTCCTCGTTGGAGAGGAGAGGGAGGCATACCTCAACGGGGAGCCAGCGAATGATGATCGTTTCATCGGCGTGTTCGCGCACGAGTTGGAACACACAGGCGGCTATACTCCGGAGGAGGCAAAGGCCGTCGCCAGAAAGTTGTTGCCAGATATTCTTTCCTATCATCCGCGCGAGCCGGCGCGCTTTCCGCACAATGGCCGGACGCTGACCGATGACGTTGTCGATCTTTTCTTCTCTATATACGCAAACCGAAACGTGACAGACATGGTTGGGCCGCACGGTGACCTGATGAACGAGTTCCCGTACCTCGGGCCGCCGCACAACGTGAAACAATTGTAAGGGGGAATCTATGTCAGCAGTGAAGCTAGATGATGCGCGGCGCGTGATCAGCGCGGCGGAGAAGAAAGCGAAGGAAATTGGGCAGCCAATGAATATCGCGGTGGCTGACGAAGGCGGAAACATAGTCGCCCACATTCGTATGGATAACTCCTGGATTGGCAGCATTGATATCTCCATGAAGAAGGCTTACACGTCGCGCGCATTCGATATTGAAACCATAGATTTGGCAAGGCATTCTCAGTCAGGAGGCCAGTTCTTCGGCATTCATGCGTCAAACGATGGCAAGATCATGATTTTCGCTGGCGGCATCCCGCTGAAGCGCGAGGGCAAAGTAGTAGGTGCAATCGGTGTCAGCGGTGGTAACGGCGATCAGGACCATGCCGTCGCGACAGCGGGCGCAGCTGCATTTTGATGATCTCACAATGGCGGAGCCTGACCGACGATGAGGTGTAAGGATGACTTGGAATCGAAATCGACTGACTGAAAAACTCGGCATCGACTATC
>DATNNY010000022.1:0-3804 GCA_035601635.1 Pyrinomonadaceae bacterium | reverse complement strand
AGTCGAAGGCCCCGAGTTTAGTGGCGCGCACCGCGGTTTCGACGTTGCCGTGCCCCGAGATAATCACGACCGCGGCATCGCAGTTTGACGCGCGCATCTGACTCAGTGTTTCCAGGCCGTTGATGCCTGGTAACCAAACATCGAGCAACACACAGCCGTAGGCGCGGCGGGCAATTGCCTTCAAACACTCTTCGCCGGTCTCCACCGCGTCGGCGGCGAAGCCTTCGTCACGCAGCACGGCGCTCAACGTTTCGCGAATGCCGCGTTCATCGTCAACAATTAGGATCGATTCAGACATTCCGGATTGCGAGCAAACTATGCATTCTATGCATTTTCATCCCGATCGGCTTGTAAGTTGTCAGATGATGCATCGGCTGTCTTGCTATCAGTAGTGCCCCCAGATTCTAGGAAGAGAAACTTGGGCTCGCGCAGAAATTTGGCCTCCCATTCCTCACCAACGGAATGGACATGGCCATTAACCTCCACGACGGGCTCACCGAGGAGCAACTGATTCAAATTCTTTCCGAGAATGACGGATGACTGTTGAATGTTCTCCTTGAGGACGTTGGTATCTATGCCGCTACTTTGCAACCGCTCCGACAAATTTAGAAGCGCGATAATAACGTCGGCATTCTTTGGTATGGCATCCACCTTACCTTCTGTTGTGAAGTTTCTATGGAGGTACGCTACCCCAGACTCAATGAACGCCGTAATAAGCTTCACCACGCTTGATTCACCAAATATGATGGCCCACAAACTACCTGTTTCTAATTTTATGATCTGTAACGGATATTGGCTGGTGGAAATGTTCAGCAGTCGACATAGTTCATCATAAAGTGTCTGCAGTGCTGTTAGCTTGGCAATAGTCTCTCTGTAAGGATTGTGAGCTGATAGGACAAGTGACATCTTGGAGTTTCCCTCTTCGATGTTTACACTGACAACTAGAGAGTGTTTTATGAGGTAAGTGTATTTCCGAAACGTATGAAGGGTGATAATCAATATCCTGGCGGAATTCGAGAATTCTATTACGTCGCGGACACTGTAAGAAGAAATAAAGGTGTCATACGCGTCGTAAGTCTGCTGAATTCGAGAGCCTATGACATCTAATACTTCTCCGCTTGCGTCTGGAAACATCCCAGGCGCATTAGCGAATTCTTTTATCCATTGATCGAGACTGACTAGAGTCTTACCGGGGCGTCGCGTTCTCAGCTCACGAATTAGGCCCTCAATCGAACTTTTGACCCTATTAATTCTAATCCAAGCCTCTTCAGAACTTGGTGACTCGAGAAGATCGCTCAGAAATGACAGGTTTAGACCTTTAGACGCCGCCCCAAGCCACTCATTCAGTTCCTCGTTCTGTTGAAGGATTGCCTCTAGCTTTTCGATTTGTCTCAAGAGTTCAAGTGAGGTCATTAGAGAATCTGTCCTTTCGCTACTGCGGTTTTCAGGACTGCCACTCTAAAATATCCAATCTTAACGACTCACACTTGAGTCCAGAGCGGGCAGTTCAATGACAAACCTCGCGCCGTGCGGCACGTTCCCTTCAGCATAAACACGCCCACTGTGTTCAGTGACTATGCGCGAGACGATGGCCAGGCCTAATCCGGTTCCTCGTCCGCGCGTCGAAAAATAGGGCTGGAAGAGTCGCTTGAAATCACCGGCAGGAATGCCTTCGCCTGTATCCTCAACTGTGGCTATTAATAGCTCACGCGCAGCGTCGTGCCTGGTTGTGATTCTCAGCCCGCGTTCATGCGAAGTATCGGCCAGCGCTTCCAGAGCGTTGTCAGTCAAATTCACGAACACTCGTTTCAACTGTTCGGTGTCGAACATCGCCGGCGGTAACTGATCCGTCAACAGCAATTGCATTTCGACGCCATCCAAACGTTCCGCGTATAGCTGGGCTGTCTGTCTAATGACCTCGTTCAGATCACCAGGCTGCATGCGCGGAGGCGGCATGCGAGCGAACCGGGAAAATTCGTCCACCAAAGCTTTCAGGCCCGCGACTTCGCGTGTGATTGAGTTCGTACATTCCTCGACAACCCGGGTTAGCTCTTCACGATTCTCTTCGGTGAGGGCAAAGCCGTTAGCGCCGTTGCCGTTGCTTGCGGCGTCTGAAGTCTCACCTGGACCATTGGACCCGGTCGCTACTGCTCCCGGTTCTGACCCATTGACGCCGTTAACACGAATTCGAAAGTTGCGCGCGATTCGCTCCGCGGAAAGCTGAATCGGTGTCAGGGGGTTTTTGATCTCGTGTGCGATCCGTCGTGCCACTTCGCTCCACGCCGCGGCGCGCTGCGCGGACAATAACTCCGAGAGATCTTCAATCACGAGCACCACCCCGCGACCATCGCCCGCAGGCCCTCTCAACGCCGTCGCCGTCAACGCCACCGGTATCGCACCGCCCACTGCGCTCCGCGTTAACTGGCTCTGCTCGGCCGCCCGGCCCGCACGACGCGCGCGGCGCATCAGGCGCTCGAGCGCCACCCGATCCTCGCTACTCAATAGAGTGGTCAGCTTGGCCCTGGCCGGCGGGGCCTCGCTCAGCTTTAAAATTGATACTGCCGCCGTGTTTATGGTCGTAACGCAATCATCTTGATCCAACGAAACTACTCCAGTGGAAAGCGACTCGAGCACCGTCTCGATATAGTTCCGTCTCTCTTCCAGGGCCAGGTTCTTTTCCTTCAGAGTCGTCGCGCCGTCTTCGATATGCCGGCGATTTTCTTCGAGCTCGGCGGTCATCTGATTGAATGATTCAGCCAGCAACGCCAGCTCGTCGTCCGCGATCGTATCAACCCGGTGTGCCAGGTTGCCGCGCGCGACTTCCTTCGAAGCCTCCGCCAGCGATCTGATCGGTGCGGCCAAACCGCGAGCGAGATGGATTGCCACCCAGGTCGAGGCGAATAGCAACAACAGGCTCATGAGTCCCAGGGTTGAGAGTCCCAACAACCGCACCTTCCGTTGTCTTTGGAGCAAGTGCTGGTATTCGCGTTGAGAGCCGGCAATCGTGTCGTTGATATCCGTGTCGCCGAGACGATGCGGCACCAGGATCAAACGCAGCGATCCGGCCAGGGGAACAGCGCTTAGGTCGAAACCCTTACCGTCGCTCAGCGACTCGCCGGCCTGGGCGTTGGGATCGCGGGCGCGCTGCAAGACTCCATTGAGTTCATCACGTTGAGACGGCGGCACCGATGCTTCGCTGTGAACCAGGACCTGTCCCGACTCCGAGACGATCTCGATAGCTGAGAGTTCGCCGGTTGTTGCCAACTGGTCCAACGTCGACTGCCACTCAGATTGCGGCCTGGCTTTGATTGCAGTCGCCAGCAGCATAGCCGTTTCGCGCAAGTTTCTGTTCTGCGACACTAGACTCTCGCGTTGTTGCTCGCGCACTCGCTCGACGACGTTCTCAGGCAGACGGCCCATCCACTTCTCAATCGAGCGGTTGAGGAACAGGTACGAGAACGCTGCCATGGCCGCGATGGGCAAAAGACTCAGTCCGATAAAATAGACGAGCAGGCGAGTTTGAATTCTCGATCCGAGTTGGCGCTCGCGTCGTTCGCGGCGCAGCTTCAAAAGGCTGCGCAGCAAAATGAAACTGAAGACGATAAATGCGGCAAAGTTGAGAGAAGAGAGCGCGTAAAGCAGCAGAGTATCCGAGCCCGTTTCGGGCGTTACCAGCGATCCCCGATTCAGAAGTTGCTGAGCGACGATGATGGCGAGCAAGACCGCCACGGTCCCTGCCAAAAGCCAGGGTACAGTGCGACGGCTACGACCTATCGGCGTTACCTTGTCCTCATTTTGTTTTAT
>DATNNY010000021.1:0-14498 GCA_035601635.1 Pyrinomonadaceae bacterium | reverse complement strand
GAAGTGTTGGCCAAAGACGAACACGATAAAGAGGCGCGGCTGGGACTCAGCCACGCGCTGCTTAAACTGCGCCGCTTACAGGATTCTTTCGATCATGCGGCGCGGGTAATAGCTATCGATCCTTTGTCCGCGCGGGCCCATGCTCTGTTGGGTTCAGCCGTACTGGCGTCGGGAGATTTTCGACTCTCGGTAGAAGAATTTCGTACGGCACTGGCCCTCGATGGGAATGAAGCAATGGCCATTGCCGGCCTGGCGATGGTCGATTACTACGAGAATCGTACCGCGAAATGTATCACCGGCTTACGGCGCGCTGTAGACATCGATCCAAATGAACCCGACTACGTCTTTGATCTGGGCCAGGCTGCCGCGCGCTTCGAGCGTTATAAGGAAGCAGCCGATGCTTATGAACGGTTCCTGGTTATTGCTCCGCTTACAGACGCCGAGCGGCGCGCGCGCATTCGTGGTCTGATCGATTTTCTACGTTACCTGGGACAGCAGGGCTCGCTCTACGAACTGCAGGGAGCCGATCGGACAGTTCTGGAATTTGAGGCCCCGGACTATCGACCGATAATCAAAATTCGCATCAATGGATCGAAAGACTATATGCGGTTCGTGCTGGATACTGGCTCAGGCATGTCCGTGCTTTCCGAGGCTACGGCGCGTAAGCTGGGCCTCAGGGCAGTAGCTCACGGCGGTTTGGCGCGGGCGGTGGGCGGCGGTGGCCGCTTTGAAATCGTGTATGGGTACCTTAACTCAATTGACATTGGCGAACTTCGGGTCACGAATGTTCCGGTGTACATCCGTCATTTCTTTGATGAACACAATCCGGTTGACGGTTATTTAGGGATTGCGGCGTTGGGACGGGTCGTGACGACCGTCGACTATGGATCGCGCCGCATGACTCTGGTTCGTCAACGCACTGCTGACGCCGATGCCGCCCGCGTCATTGACGGTCAGGGCAATCCGGTGAAAGCTGAAGCAGCGCCCCCCGGAATTAATGTGTCAGTCCGGACGACCTCCAGCGGTTTCCTAAGCGGCGAAGTTTTTATTGCCGGCATCAGCAAGCCACTTAACTTCATCATCGATACAGGGGCTACAGTCACCGTGGTCTCTGAAAAGCTGGCCTCCCGAGAGGAAGCACAGCCGTTCATCAAACAAAGCCGCATGCGTGTTTTTGGCGCTGCGGGTGTGGCTGACGATGTGAAGATGGCCCTCCTGCCCCGAGTGGCTTTGGGCACATATTCCCGCGAGAAATTGGACGCCGCGGTGCTTGATCTCGATCCGGTGAACGAGACCGCTGGCTTTCTCCAGAGTGGAATTCTGGGCGGCAACTTCCTTCGCTTCTATCGAGTCGTTTTCGATTTTTTCAGAAGCGTTGTGCGGCTCGAGCCGCTGGACAATCCGGCCCCGTCAATCGGCCAGCCAACGCCGGAAGGCACGAGGTAAGAACGCGATCACAAGGTCATGAAGCCCAGCACTTATCTTGAAACTTCGGTAATCGGCGCTTATCTCGACAATGGTGAGCCGTTCCGGCGCGATCTTACAATTCGCTGGTGGGAGCACGAGTTGTCGGAATACCGGGCGGTGATATCGCCGCTGGTAGTCAGGGAGCTCGAACGCGTCTCAGAGCCGCATCGCTCAGCATACTTGAAACTGATAAAAGATCTGGAACAGGTCGAACTCAGCGAAGAGGCTGCCATCCTCGCTGAGGGTTATGTCTCACGCGGAATTTTTCATCGCAAATTCATCGCCGACGCCTTGCACGTCGCAGTTGCTTCATTCCATAAAATCGACTATCTAGTTACATGGAACTTCGGACACCTGGCGAACGTTCGCCGGCAGGCTCGCATTCGATTATTTAATACCGCGGCCGGCTTTTTTGTTCCCATGATCGTAACTCCGGAGTTTTTGGTTTCGGAAGGAACTGAGATTTCAGACTTCAGGTCTCAACCCTGAGATCGCCGGTTGCGATTTGAAATTTCACATCCGAGATCGTAAGTTCTGATAGACGAGCCGCCGATCCATTGTTTAGCGACGAGTGGCAAACCCGAAAGAGAGACGGACAATCGAAAACCAGAAATCAAAAATCGAGAGTCACGATATGTACCGCCGGCCGAAGTTCCTGACCGTGCTTCATCAAATTCGCGAGACCATGTCGCGCGAAGCGGACTATGACGTTGATCTGTTTGCCGAGATGGTTCGTTCGGGAACCCGCCCCGAGTATGGCCCCGAGCGAAACATTCGTGGTTTCAAGAAGCGCGCTCCCCGCAACGATGAAATCAGCATTGCCGCGCCGTCTTTGGTGGGCGCGCCCAGGGTCAAAGTACGGAAGCGGGCCGCACGATAGGATTCGGCAAGCGCGTGACGCGATCGAAACTTTCTCAGATTTCAAGAATCTCGAATCTCAATTTGAGATTTGAAAATTAATAGATCAATGGACGCCACTTTCGAAACCATCGGCCTCGAGGTTCCCAGCGAGAAAGCCATCAACTTCCTGGCTGAGCGCGCTGAAAACCAGGGCGAGCCAACTCAGCTCTTAAGGCGGGGCGCCGTTTTGCACGGACGTTGCTGGAAGCTCGGCGAGGGGTTGGAAGTCTGGACGGTCCTGTACGAATCGGAAACCGGGGATGTGTTTTACGCCAACTGCCGCCCCGGATTTCGCGCCCGCTACATGCAACGCATCGCTCCCTGGGCCCTCACTGAATATGATGAAGCAGGCGAAGCGGTCGTTCACGGCTATGCGGATGGAACCGATAGTGAGGTGCTCTTTGAGTTGCAGAATCTTACCGAAGTTGGGGCTTCGGGATTTCGCGCGCCGGCTTTGCATGTGGGATTGTGCGGGCTGGCTTATCGCGCGCGCGTGTGCTCGCGCGAAATGAACTCGCGCTGGCTGCCGCTTGAAAAGGCATCACCCTCGCGCGCCGCGCACGAAAACGATTGGATCCTGCGTGGTCGAGTGATCGCCTTTAAGCCGCTGCGAAATCCGCTTTCGGGAAGCGAGCTTTATTGGATCTACCTGGATCTCAACGGACTGAAGCTCGAAGTTCTGGTCAATACCAGGGCCCTGAGTGGTGGCCGCCTGGCCGTGGGCGCAACCCTCTCCGCTGAAGTCTGGTTGCAGGGACACGTCTTTGACGATCGGGCCCAGCGGCTGCGCTATGAAGGCGTAGACCGATCCAGCTCGGCGGAAAGTTTTTGGTCGCGCTTTTCGCGCGCTAACTAGATCCGGCTTTCCCTCACCGTTGTTTGGAGACCAACGTCGCTTGATTCCGCGTGGTTGTATGTCCCTCGGGTGTTTCACTGAATGAAGCGACTGCTTATCATCATCCTCATCGCGCTGGTGGGTCTGGCCGGCGGCCTGTATCTCCTGGATCAATATTGGATTCATCGCTACGACTCGCTCATCGCGCGCGCAGCCGCCGCGCATCATATTGATCCCGATTTGGTTTGGAGCATCGTGTACGAAGAAACCTATTTCAGTCCCTGGAAGAAAGGCCGCAACGGCGAGATCGGACTGATGCAAGTAACGCCGGTCGTGGCGCGCGAGTGGGCCGCCGAGAGCGGCGTAGCGCCAATGGAACAGCGCACCTCTATGGACCCGGCAACGCTTCTGCGAGATCCGGAACGCAACGTTCAGATCGGATGCTGGTACCTGGAAAAGGCGGATCAGGATTATCGCAACACGCCGGGCCGAGATGCGCGTATTCTCGCGGCCTACAATGCCGGACCAAGTCGAGCGGCTGAGTGGAGCCGCGTCGCTCCTGGCACGGCGCCGTTGACGGAACAGGAATTTATCGGCCGCATCGATATCGCTTCTACCCGCGCCTATGTCACTTCAATTCTCGCTCGGTATCACAGAGTAAGATCGGCGAAGAATGGCGCGCCCGGCAGTGTCGGCTTTGCACCCAGTGCCGGCGATCCTGTGATTCGTGATTCTTCGTGTGACTTTGTGGATCGTCCTCAGTGGGCAGATACTCGATCCACGAATTCACACGAAGCCGACCCTGTGTAATCAATCGCAAACGGCACTCTCCAACAATGACCGTCATCTACTCCGCTCGCTGGGTCCTGCCAATCATTTCTCCAGCCATCGAATACGGCGCCATCGCCTTCGAGGGATCTCAAATCATCGCCGTAGGCAAGCGAACTGAGATCGTTTCCAGATTTCCCGAGGCCAATGCCAAAGACTTTGGCGAGGCCGCAATCCTGCCGGGCTTTGTGAACGCGCATTCGCATCTGGAGCTGACGGCAATGCGCGGCTTACTCGAGCGCGAAGAAAACGATTTCTTCGCCTGGCTGAAGAAGCTCACCCTTGCGCGCCTGGCGATGACGGCCGAAGACTTATTGCTTTCAGCAACCTGCGGCGCGATTGAAGCTGCCCGCGCAGGCGTGACTTGTCTGGGCGACGCCAGTTCGGCCGCCAGCCAGGCCGTCGGCGCGTTGCACTCGGTTGGACTGCGCGGCATCGTCTATCAGGAGTCTTTCGGTCCTGATCCAAATCTTGCCAAAGAGAATGTCGCAAAGCTACGCGATCAGATCTCAGAGTTGCGCACACTTGAAGGTGGACTGGTCCGAGTTGGGGTCTCGCCGCACGCGCCCTATAGCGTTAGCGGGCCGCAGTTGGAATTGATTTCGCGTCTGGCGATTGACGAGAAACTGCCTGTGACGATGCACGCGGCGGAATCGAAAGCTGAGAAACTATTCATGCTTGAAGGCCAGGGGGTGTTCGCGGAAGGGTTAAGAGCCCGCGGCATTGAGTGGCAAGCCCCCGGAATCTCGACGATTCAATACCTGGAGAGACACGGCGTCCTGGAAGCCGGCCCATTGCTTGCGCACTGCATCAGTGTCGATGGGCGCGATCTCGAACTCATCAAACAGAACTCCGCGAGCGTTGCGCATTGTCCAAAGTCGAATGCCAAGCTGGGTCACGGCCGCGCGCCTTTCGCCGAATTCATCAATAATGGAATCGAGGTTGGCTTGGGCAGCGATTCGGTGGCCAGTAACAACACCTGCGACATGCTGGAGGAAGCACGCTTTGCCACGCTGCTCGCGCGCCTGGATTGGGGCAGCGGCCCGACCGTCAGGGAAGCCTCTGGTTTTGATGAAAGCGATGCTATGCGAGCCCTCCCTGGCGGTCGGGCTACCGCCCCGGTCACGGCTGAACAAGCCCTCTTCACGGCAACGCTCGGCGGTGCGCGTGCGCTGGGCTTGGATAATCAAGTAGGCGCCCTGGCCGATGGTATGCAGGCCGACCTGACTGTTGTCAGTCTCAACGGTCCGCACCAGGGGCCTGTCGGCGATCCCGTCGCCGCGTTAGTCTTTTCGTCTTCGGGCCGAGATGTCTTGCGCACCATCGTTGCCGGACAAGAGATCTATCGCGATGGTTGGGTGAAGGGTGTCGATGAGAGCGAGCTGGGACAGCGACTCTTGCGAGTCAGGCGGAGGACTGACTCCCGTGTGTAGCTTTGCACCAAAGGTCTTTCTGTTAGTCCGCGCGAGCGAAGAGATCTATAGTCCGTGAAGCCGACGGCTGAAGTGATCTTCCCTGGATAGCTACTCTGCTTTCAGTCGTCCGTTTCACGGACTTCGTCTCACATTCGCTGCTATCCCAGCGATAAAATCGCTGGGCTATTTTCATCCGTCCTGTCCGCTAACGCGGACTGGGTGCTCAGCATTTTCGTGCAGCCTCTGCACAGTGCTTTAGCTCCTCGCGCTAGAGTGAAATATCGAGCCGAATGCAATGGCGGCGCGAGCTTATTTGCTGTGTTATGATCGGGCCCATGCCGTCGCGTCGATCTATCTCCCTCGATAATAAAATTCTCGATCTGCACGCGGCGGAAATCCCACGCTTTGGTCAACAGAGCGCACGTCAACTGGCGCTGGCGTTGGCTGAAGTTTCTCCCGGCAAAGACAGCAACACGGTCACCATCTCAGACCTGCTCGATTATCTTCCAGCGCGTTACGAAGATCGTTCGAGCATGGTCGAGATTCGTCATCTCTATCACGAGATAGAAGCTTCGCTGGATCTTACCGTGAAGGTTTCCGGCGGCTATCAGGTACGTAACCGCCGCTCGTTCAAACAGCGGCTCTATAAGTTCGAAGTCAGCGCGATCGATCAGCAACGCACCGGGCGTCAGGTCGTGGTGTGGTGGTTTGTTTCCGGCGCGCGAGCTCAGCAAATCATCACCTACTATGCCAAACGTCTGGTGCCGGGGGCCCGCTTTATCGCCTTTGGAAAATGGGAGTGGGACAAACAGCGCGGCACTTATTCACTGCGCTTGAATCGGCCCGATGAGTTGGAATTGGTGGCGGGCGCTGATGACGAAGCGGGCGAAGTCGAGAGCGATCCAACTCTAGCTGCGATTCACGTTGGGCGGCGCGTACCGATCTATCGCAAGCTCGGCGAGTTCCGCACCAAACGCCTGCGCGAGATAATTCACGAGGTGCTCGCAGGTCTGCCGGCAAGAGCGATCGAAGAGACGCTCCCGCCGGATTTACTGACCCGGCGCCAACTCATCACCCGCAACGATGCTGTGCGGCACGCCCACTTTCCAAAAGAAGATGTGGCGCTCGACGATTACCAGGCCATGAGAAGTCCGGCCCATCAGCGTTTGATTTTTGAAGAGTTGTTTTGGGTGGCACTCGGTCTGGCGGTAAAGCGCGGCCAGCGAATGAAGGAAAGCAAGGGCGCGACAATTAAGATCGATACCCAGATGAAGCAGCGGATTGGTTCCGTGTTGCCGTTCAAACTTACCGAATCACAACGCAAAGTCGTCAAAGAACTTTTCAAAGATATGCGCTCCGACGCGCCCATGAATCGTCTCTTGCAGGGCGACGTGGGCAGTGGCAAAACGATCGTGGCGCTGATCGCGATGCTGGCGGCGATGGAGAATGGTTATCAAACCGCCCTGATGGTGCCCACCGAAATTCTGGCCGAACAACACGCGCGTAATATCAAAAGGATTTTGGCCCGGGCTCCTTATCGAATCGAATTGCTTTCCGGCTCGCTCAAGACTGTTGATAAGAAGCGTCTGCAACAGTCGATTGCCGCCGGCGAAATTCATGCTGCCGTCGGCACTCAGGCGCTGATTCAGGAAAACGTGGCGTTTAGAAACCTGGGGCTGGTTGTGATCGATGAGCAACACCGTTTTGGTGTTATGCAGCGCGCAGCCTTGCGCGAGCGCGGAATGAATCCTGATGTGTTGGTGATGACGGCGACGCCGATTCCGCGTTCGCTGGCGATGACGGTGTATGGCGATCTCGACGTGTCGATTATCGATGAGCTGCCGCCGGGACGCACGCCGATTGAAACGCGTGTCTTTGGCGAAGAGGGACGGCAGGAGGTAAAGAAAATGATCGCGCGTGAAGTGCGCGCCGGCCGGCAGGTCTACGTCGTCTATCCGCTGGTTGAAGAATCAGAGAAGATGGATCTGCGAGACGCGACCAAGCGCTACGAGTACCTGCGCGATCAGGTCTTCCCGAAATTCTCAGTTGGGTTGTTGCATGGCCGGATGAAGCCGGAAGAGAAGGAAGAAGTAATGCGTCAATTCATCGCCGGCAAGATTCAGATCCTGGTTTCGACGACCGTGATTGAGGTAGGCGTCGACGTCTCGAATGCTTCAGTCATGGTGGTAGAACACGCCGAACGTTTTGGGCTTTCCCAGTTACATCAACTGCGCGGCCGGGTTGGCCGCGGCGCTGAACAGAGCTTCTGTGTACTGCTGGCTTCGGACAAACAGACCGAAGTCGCGCGCCAGCGTCTGGGCATCATGGAAGAGACCAACGATGGTTTTAAGATCGCGGAAAAAGACTTAGAGATTCGTGGGCCGGGCGAGGTCATGGGCACGCGCCAGGCGGGCCTTCCGGAATTTCGCGTCGCGAATCTGGTGCGGGACCTGGATATTTTGCAGCACGCTCGCAAGGAAGCAGAGTTCTATATCAATCAGCGCAAGACTTCGGCGGAAGCTGTGAAAATGATCAAGCGAGTGCAGAGCGATGCGCGAATTAGGTTGGCCGCGGTTGGGTGAGAGCGTGGCGGCGCGGCTCTGCCGCTTGATGTGCGGAAAGGCTCTGCCTTTCCGGCCCGCGATGTTTTATATCTTCGGGGCTGTGCCCAATCGGATCTAATTGCGGGCATAGCCCTTTTGAAAATTAGAAATGTCCCTCCGGTAAGGCCGAGCCTTACCGCACATCAGTTGATCGGCGAAGCCGCACGGGGCAGTAGCCCGACCGTCAGGGAGGGCTCCGATTACAGAACCGGGAGCGGTAGCCACCGGGTCACAGACTCAACTTGAATGGTTGCATCCGCTCGCTAAGGCTCGAGGTCCCGTAATCCGCGCAGTGAGCCCTCCCTAACGGTCGGGCTACTGCCCCGTTTCCCCAAGCTGCTGGATCATCTAGAGTCACTGTGCGAATCATTGCCGGCAAATATCGGGGACGGAAGTTGAAGAGTCCGCCGTCTCTGCAAACGCGGCCGACTTCGGATCGTTTGCGCGAGACGCTCTTCAATATTCTGGCGCCGCGAATTAAAGACGCGCGGTTTCTTGATCTTTGTGCCGGGTCGGGAGCCGTCGGCATTGAAGCACTTTCCCGTGGCGCTGCGCACGTCACGTTTGTGGATCAATCGCGGAAGATGTGCGCGTTGATTGAGGCGAATCTTGAAGCGTTAGCGGATGAGATTGACGTCGAGTTAGTAAACGGTGAAGCGGTTGACTTCCTGCGACGCCGCGCGAAGAAAGAAGGATCGCCATTCGACATCATCTTTTTCGATCCACCGTATGAATCGGATTATGACGATATCCTGGAACGAATGGGTGACGAGAACGGGGTGCTGTTAACAACAGAGGCGATCGTGGTGGCGGAGCATCATAAAAAAAAGGAGCTAAAGGAAGCGTTTGGCGTCTTACATCGTTATCGCACGCTCAAGCAGGGTGATTCGGTGCTGAGTTTTTATCAGGCTACTTAGAGCTGGGAGCGCGGACGTCCCGTCCGCACAGCGTGCGCAGCACGCCGGGACTTTTCGCGCTTCGCGCTTAGTGCGGACGAGGACGTCCGCGTTCCGCATTCAGTAGCGCGCTTCGGACCTGCTGACTTCATTTCTTGGCATTATGTCCCCCATAAATGGGCTCGGAATCTTAAAGAGTGATCGTGATCTATAAATATTTCGTTCCTAGCGGAACTCAGATCATGGTTTGCGTTTCATCCGGCCGCGCGCGAGGAACTCAGGGCTTTTCGCGCTTCGCGCTCAGTGCGGACAGGACGTCCGCGCTCCCAGGTTTCGGTTGCGCGTTTCTGTTCGGTAGAATCATTTTATAAACAAATGCTCGTATTAGGTATCGAAAGTTCCTGTGATGAAACTGCGGCGGCAATTGTGCGCGATGGCCGGGAGATTGTCTCGTCTGTAATCGCTTCACAGATCGCCACGCACACACGCTTTGGCGGAGTTGTGCCCGAGCTCGCGTCGCGTGAACACCTCGATAAGATCGTTCCGATAGTAGAAGAGGCATTCACGGCGGCTAAGACAACGCAGGATGAAATTGACGGCATCGCGGTCACCATCGGCCCGGGCCTGGTCGGCTCGTTACTTGTCGGCGTTTCTTATGCGAAGGCGATGGCGTTTGCTCTGAATAAACCTCTGGTGGGCGTCAATCATATTGAAGGTCACATCTATTCGGTGTGCTTCGAAAATCCGCCGGTCGAGCATCCGGCCCTGGCGCTGATCGTTTCCGGCGGACACACGAATCTTTTCTTTGTGCCGAGCGCGGGCAAGTACAAAGTCGTCAGCCGCACGCGTGATGATGCGGCGGGCGAAGCATTCGACAAGGTCGCAAAACTGCTGGGGCTCGGTTATCCCGGCGGACCGATCATCGAAAAGCTGGCCAGAGAAGGGGACCCAAAGGCAGTCAAGTTTGCCCTTCCGCGAATGGGTGACAATCGGCCCGACTTTAGTTTTAGCGGTTTGAAAACTGCGGTAACAAAGTACGTGCGCGAGTCCGGTTTGCAACCGGTGCAGAATGGCGGAGAACCTTCACAGGGAATCAAGGATCTCGCCGCCAGTTTCCAGAGCACCGTGGTGCGTTCGCTGGTCACGACGATGGAACGCGTCGCGCGTGAGTACGGGCCTAAGACTTTGATTGTAGCCGGCGGCGTGGCCTGTAACGGTGCTTTGCGCGAGGCTGCGCGCGAGGCGGCCGCAAAGCTGGGGCTGCCGGTTTATTTCCCTTCGCCGCATTTATCGACAGACAACGCCGCGATGATTGCCGCCGCCGGCACGGTGAAACTGGAAGCTGGAGAGCGAGCTGGTTGGGACTTGAATGCGGATGTCATGCTGCGTCTGCAGAACATCGAGGTCGAGGATGAAGAGTTGCGCAAGCATGTTCGTTATCGACTTTAAAAGTGAGTAACGAGGGTGATCGATCATTTGGAGTGCGCCGGCAGAGCGAAGCGGCGACGGCGCTTTGGTTAGAGGTCGTCGCTCGAGCACATCCAAAGCGGTGTCGCGCTACGACCACCCCAGCGCGGCTGCCGCGCCGGGGACCCCGGGCTTGCCACCGCACTCCAAAACGGCGGCCCTTACACAGACGCGTTGATCGCTTCGTCAAAAATCTCCAACGCCACGTCTACGTTTTCTTCTGTCAGGATCAGCGGCGGTGACCAGCGAATTGTATTTGCCCCGGCGCCCAACAGAATCAGTCCGCGCTCAAAGCTGGCGACTTCGACGCGATCGCGCAGGTCGGGGTCAGGAGTTCTGGTGGCGCGATCCTTAACGAACTCGACGCCAATCATCATGCCCATACCGCGGACATCGCCGATGCATTCGTACTTGTTCATCAACTTCTCGAGACCGCGCTTAAGATAAGCGCCGACTTCGGCACTATTCGTGACCAGTTCTCGTTCAAGCAATTCAATCGTTTTTAGCGCCGAAGCAATACAGACGGGGTTGCCGCCAAAGGTCGAAGCGTGGGCGCCAGGTTTCCAATCCATCAAATCGGCGCGCGCGACACAGGCGCCCATCGGCAAGCCCGACGCGATGCCTTTCGCGATACAGACGATGTCGGCTTTTACTTCATAGTGTTCGCAGGCAAACATCTTTCCGGTGCGACCCATGCCGCTTTGAACTTCATCGACGATCAAAAGAATGCCATGCTCGGCGCAGATGCGATGCAATCCCTTCAGGAATCCTTCGGGCGCTGGCACATACCCGCCTTCGCCCTGGACCGCTTCGACGACGATCGCGGCAACCTCTTCGGGCGGCGTGGTGGTTTTGAATAAACGGTTCTCGATCCAATTCAAAGCCCCCTGGCCCGCGCCGCCGTTGCCGCAGTCTTCCGCGCTGAACGGATTGCGATACTCGTTGGGATAAGGCACGTGCACCACGTCGAGCGCCTGGCGTTTAAATCCCAGGCGTTGTGCGGCCCGGGACGAAGTGAGCGAAAGCGATCCCAGTGTGCGTCCATGAAAGCTGCCAAAGAACGCGATGAATTTTTCGCGTCCAGTTGCATGCATGGCCAGCTTCAAAGCAGTCTCGACGGCTTCCGTGCCGCTGTTGGCAAAGTGCGTCCGAGTCGGACGCGCCACTGGCACAATCTCGTCAAGCTTTTTCGCCAGGTCGGGCATTTGCCGATAGTAGTAATCGGTGCCGCACATGTGAATCAGCTCGGCGGCCTGATCCTGAATCGCGCGCACGATTTCGGGATGGCAGTGACCTGTGGAACACACGGCAACGCCGGCGTTGCAGTCGAGAAAAACATTTCCATCGACGTCTTCGACCCAGACACCTTTGGCGTGTTCAGCCACCAGCTTGAAAGCAGGGCGTGGGTAAGACGGCGTAACAAATTGCGCGTCAGCTTCTATGATCGCTCTGGCCTTCGGTCCGGGCAATTCGGTTTTTATGTCTGGTTTCTTTGGTGCAATAGAGGTTGACATCATCTTTTCTCCTCGTTGAAACCACTCGGGCAAGACACTTACGGACAGTGTCAAAAAACGGCGCGATTTTTTGATGAAGGAACGCTAGTCTGCGAAGAGATCAGCGCGATAGTCGAGCGGCCGAAAATGTAAATCGTGGTGTTTGATCATTGCCTTTAAGAAGTGGGGCGATAATAGCACCGAGAGATGGCCCGAGGCCAGGATGAAGTCAGTACCGGGAGCAGTAGCGACCGGGTCCGTCCTAACAGTCTCGCCAGTCCGGAGCGTGGAGACTCGGTCGCTTACCGCTCCCGGTACTCCCGGTACTGACCTCCAGGCCCTACAAAGCCGATGATCAAGACTAGGTTGAATACCAAAGCACGGCGAAAAAATGGCAGGTAGTGCCGGCGATAACAAATAGATGCCAGGCGAAGTGGGCGTAACGCACTCGATGCGCGGCGTAGAACCCGACGCCGGCGGTATAGGCGATGCCGCCGGCCACCAGCCACGCCAAGCCAGAGAGCGGCATGACTCTCAAAACCTGCGGCGCGGCGATCACTACCAACCAACCCATCGTTAAATACAAAACCAACGACAGCCGGCTGTATCGAGATCCACAGACAGCCTTCATCGTCAGGCCCACAGCGGCCAGCGTCCAGATGAGTCCCAGCAGGGTCCATCCCCACGGGCCGCGCAGAATGCCGAGCGTGAAAGGCGTGTACGTGCCGGCGATCAGGAGGAAGATGGCTCCGTGATCGAACATGCGAAAGATTCGTTTGGCCTTATCGTGCGTAAGCGCGTGATAGAGAGTTGAGGCGAGATACAACGCGACCATCGAAGCCGCAAACACGCTGACCCCAACCGTATTCCAAACGCTGCCGTAGCGCAGCGCCGCGATGACCAAAATCGGGGTCGCCAACAAGGCCAGAATCAGACCTATACCATGACTGATGCTATTGGCTATTTCCTCACCCAAAGAGGGCCGTCTTTCTTCTTGAGCAATTGTTGCCGGCATGTTGAAGTCATTGTACACGATCTCGGCTCTTCGAAAAGCGGGGGACCACCCGCCTCAAAATACGGCGCCTCCCGGATCGGAACGAATCCGAAGTAGGTGACAAAGTGAGACAGTCTCTTGGCCGTGATTGAGTCTTGGGCTTCGGAGCCAAATGTTATGGCTCCGACTGAATAATTTGTTTCCCGCGCTCCGTAGGCGCGCGAAAACCTTCCGCTCCCACGGAGCGGTAGCCATAATGGCGGGATAGGGCTATAAACATTTCGCCTCTACGCCGGCGAGGAGCAGAACCGCCGGGGAGTTAATGACTTGATCGGAGTCTCCTTCAGGCTGTTGCAATCCGATCCCTGGAATTCCGGAGATGAGTTCATGAAATCAACCAACCACGCAAGGTGCAACTACGCCAGACTCTTCTTACTGCTTTGCTTTGCAGCCTTATCACCGGGAATCCGCAGTCAGGTTAAGCCAGCGCCGCGGCTGGAGCGACAAGACTTGATTGCCGCCGCGCGCGAAATAATGAAGACGGCTCGTTACTGTGCTTTGATTACTCTCGACTCAAACGGCCGGCCGCAGGCGCGCACAATGGATCCGTTCCCGCCCGAGGAGAACATGAGGGTGTGGCTCGGGACCAACCCAAACAGTCGCAAAGTCGCCGAGATTTCCCGCAACGAACACGTCACTCTTTATTATTTTGTCAGCGCAGAGCAGGCGTATGTCGCAATTTCAGGCCGCGCCCGAATCGTCGATGACGCAAAGGAAAAAGCTAAGCGTTGGAAAGATGAGTGGAAGGATTTCTATCCTAATCGCGGGAAAGACTATGTGCTCATTACCGTGGTACCGCAAAAGCTGGAGGTGGTTAACGTCGAGCGGGGTATCATTGGCGGTGACTCGATTACCTGGGCGCCGCCCGCGGTTACGTTCAGTAGCCGGTAAGATGAAGTGATTTCGAGTGGTCTCAGTTTCCGCTCAGACGTGACCCGCTAGTTGCTTGTTTGAGTTGCTGATTTGATTTGCTCCCTTCGCCCTTTGGGAGACAGGCCGGGGATCAGGGTGCGAAGGCTGACGCTGGTTCGTTCTTGATTGTCTGTGCTGCTTGCTGAAGACAAAATGAGGCCCAGGGAGGTTCGCGCTCAGACCGTCACCCCCCAACGCGAGAGGGCGCCTTGACCTGGGTTTACTGATGACGAGCCAAGCAGGTGAAAGTCGTACAAAGCTAATTGCTCTGCTCCAGCTGGCCTACTCAGGCGAGTTGGCCGCTGCGCATGCCTATCGAGGGCACTGGAAGTCTGTACGCAGCGCCGCAGAGAAAACTGCGATTCAAAGTATTGAGAGCGATGAGTGGCGGCACCGCAAGCTGGTCGGTGAAATGCTCGGCAACCTGGAAAGCGGACCCAGCCGGCGGCGCGAAACGCGTGCGAACTTGATTGGCCGGACGTTGGGGTTTCTGTGTCACGTGACGGGATGGTTGGCGCCGATGTATGGCGCGGGCCGCCTGGAGAGCCGAAATATTCGCGAGTACGAAACCGCCGCGCGTTACGCGCGCGAATGCGGCCGGAGCGATCTGGTGGATTGCCTGTTGGAG
>DATNNY010000020.1:0-5239 GCA_035601635.1 Pyrinomonadaceae bacterium | reverse complement strand
GCGATTGTCGGATCAACAACAGAACCTTTGGCGGCAGCGTGAGGAACAGTCCTGGCGTCAGCGTCAAAACCAGTTTCGTAACCGGGATTCCGAGCAACAGCGCTGGTGGATCCAACGCGAACAGCAGCTGCAGCAACAAAGACGGCTGAATCAATGGCGTTTTCAACAGCGCTATTGGGAGCGTTTGCGCCAGGATCAGTTAAGACTTCAAAGCTTCAACTATTACGACTACGGCACGCCTGACTATCGCTACTATCGCAATGGCCAGTACTACAACGTGAATCAATACGGGGCGGACCTGCTCAGACAAGCAGTTAATGCGGGTTACGAAGAAGGCTTCAACGCCGGTCAAGCCGACCAGCAGGACGGATGGCGCTTTGATCCGCAGAATAGCGATGCGTATCTGGATGCCAGTTATGGTTACGACGGATACTATGTCGACGTCGCTGATTATCAGTACTACTTTCGCGAAGGCTTCCGTCGCGGTTATGAAGACGGCTACTACGGCCGCAACCAGTACGGGAGTTATTCGGGGGGCAGGTATGCCATCCTCGGAGATATCCTGAACTTGATTCTTGACTTGCGCAGGTACTAAACAAAGCGCCGAGGAAGGGCGCATCGATTAATAACTAGCTGGGAATTAGCCCGGCCATGACGACGAGAGTCGCAGGCCGGGCTTTTTGCTATTGATAGGCTCGTTAGAACTACAAGTTGGGAATATGCTTCGGGATCTCGTGGAGAAGCTTGTCTAGGATGGTTTTGGTCGCGGAACTGCTGTTTCCAGCGACCATCACCACGAGAGTGAAGACTTTGCCGCAACGGAGGCACGTGACTGCCGTCAGAGTGTTGCTGGTAATTCCCGACACGTCGTCCTGGTTGCGCTTGACCTTGGCAAGGCCAATGGCCTTCATCGCGTCCGCCGCCGCACCGAACATGTCGTTGAAACCCTCGATGTTCGGTGCGTCGTGCGACTGTGTTGCCCACTGCAGTGCTGGAATGGCCATCATTAGTCTCCCTTCTATTTCAGGTTAATCGATCATTGCAGGCCAGCGCGGATCTTAAAGTGTCGACTATTCGACTGCTGATCCTGTGCATGCATCGTTGCTCACGGCACAGTATCAGAAGCAACTTCCGAAAGCGGACTCTCATTGCCGGCGGTGTCGACCGCGACGACATAGTAGTAATAGGTCTTACCCGACTCGACGTTTAGATCGGTGAAGGTAGTCTTCGTGTATAGCGTTGGCGTTAGGTTAAGCCATTTCTTTTTTGGAAGCCTTGGATCCGTGGAACGGAAGAGATAATAGCCAGCCAGGTCCGGTTCTGAATTCGCCACCCAGAAGATTGAAAGCCTTCCCGGCGCGGGACCAATAGAAACTCTTTCGGGCGCGGCCGGGGGATAGGTATCAACCGGCGCAAGCTGAAGGCTTTTTGAGTCGAGACTCTCGATTGGCTTGCCCTCAGTACCCAGGGACACGGATCGCACTACATAGAGATACTTTCCGCCAAACTTGAATTTCCGATCCTCAAAATGCGTGACGGTGATCGGATCCTGGTTGAGCGGACTCTGACTCGTTCCAGGCTTTGAGGCATCAGAGCGATAGACGTTGTAACCAAGTAAGTTCACTGGCGTCGATCCGTCAGTGTTTTTCTTAGGCGCCTCCCAGGTAATGGTGTTCGCGGTCTCTGAGTACTCGTTGCCGGTTTCAATAATGGTGGGCGGCTCGGCTACTTTGGCGGCCGGCTCCATCAGAAAGAAATTCGAGAAAGCGGCGCTCTGACCGGCCCCGTTAACATAACGAACGGCGTAGCGCAGCCGCGCCGGGACTCCCGCCAACTCGAGCGTGTCGGTATAAGTAAGGTTGTCACCGGTCTTCTTGATCTCTTCATAGCTGACTGAGCCGATCAGGATCGAGCGCGCGGCGAACTCTTCTTCCGTCATTGGCAGCGGTGCATTCGGTTTTTCAGCAACGCGATAGACGTCGACTCGGCGAATGCTTTGGACACTTCCCTCGTTCGCGTTGCGCCGCGGCGCCGGCCAACTGAGAACGACCTGATTGCCACGCTGGGCGCCGGTTAAACTTTCAGTGCGCTGTGGAATTCTCTCGACCGGCGGCAGGGGAGGGCGGCGTTTTCCGCAGGTGGGCGCCATTGTAAGCGCGCAGGCCGCAATTATTAACAGCAAATGACGCGCGATTGGCTGACGCTTGAGCGTGGTCGTTGGTGGCGGTGCGGGCACTGGGAAATGAATTAAGAAAGATACTAAAGGATATAACGACTTAAATCCTGATCCTTCACGGTATCGGCCAGCATTAGTTCGACATATGCGGCGTCGATAGTTTTGTTTTTTGGTTCCAGGTCCGGCCCCTCGAAACTGATTTCGTCGAGCAGCCGTTCCATGATTGTGTGCAACCGCCGGGCGCCAATGTCTTCCGTGTTTTGGTTTACCCGCGCGGCAAAGTTAGCAACGGCGTCGATAGCATCTTTCGTAAAATCGAGTTTCACCCCTTCAGTTTCCATCAATGCCAGGTATTGCTTCACCAGAGAGTTCTTGGGCTCGACCAGAATACGCTTGAAGTCCTCGATCGTCAGCGATTCAAGCTCAACGCGGATCGGAAACCGTCCCTGCAACTCGGGAATCAGATCCGAGGGCTTGGAGACGTGAAATGCTCCGGCGGCCACGAACAGAATGTGGTCCGTGCGCACCATTCCATAGCGAGTATTGACCGTCGTGCCTTCGACTATAGGAAGAATGTCGCGCTGCACGCCTTCGCGCGAAACGTCCGGGCCATGACCCGACTCGCGGCCGGCGATTTTGTCGATTTCATCCAGGAAGATAATGCCCGAAGATTCGACGCGTTCCAGAGCGGCCCGCGCCACGGTATCCATATCGATGAGCCGCTCTTCCTCCTCCTGCATGAGGTATTCCATCGCTTCGTCGACGCGCATCTTGCGGCGTTTGCTGCGGCCCTGGAACATATTGCCGAGCATGTCCTTCATGTTGATGCCCATCTCTTCGACACCCATGGGCCCGGCAAATTCAATCGTGGGAAAGTTCTTCTCGCGCACTTCCATCTCGACCAGGCGATTGTCGAGCTTGCCTGATCGCAGCTGCGTGCGCAGCTTCTCGCGCGTGCGACCAAAGTTTTCATCCTTCGGTTCAGGCTCTGGCACCAGGACAGGGGCCGTCGTTTCGCCCGAGTCGAAATCGAAGAGGGGACCGCCGGAGGATGACTTTGGCGGTGGCAGCAGGATATCCAGGATGCGTTCTTCGACGTTCAGTTCGGCCTTGTCCGCGATTTCTTCAATCTTTTCCTGGCGCGTCATCTCGACCGCGATCTCGGTAAGATCGCGAATCATGCTTTCAACGTCGCGTCCGACATAGCCGACTTCGGTAAACTTTGACGCTTCAACTTTCAGAAACGGCGAATTCGACATGCGCGCCAGCCGGCGCGCGATTTCGGTTTTGCCGACGCCGGTCGAACCAATCATGATGATGTTTTTGGGAATCACATCAGCCGCAAGGTCGGCCGGCAGCTTCTTGCGGCGGACGCGGTTGCGCAGGGCTATCGCGACCGCGCGCTTCGCGGCATTCTGGCCGACGACGTGCTTATCGAGTTCGGCCACGATCTGGCGCGGCGTCATCTCGTCCAAACGCGCCTCTTGCTCTTCCGTATCTCCTGCCAGATAGATAACCATTGTCTACTTCAAACCAATAACCGATAAGATTCCTTTGCAGGTGTCGGCGGCCAACTCTTCAGAACAACCTTGAATCGCTTCTGATCACAGCTCTTCGACTACTATGTTCGAGTTACTGTAGATGCAGATGTCACCGGCGATGCGCATTGCCTCAACCGCAATCTCGCGCGCCGATAGTTTAGTGTTGGCTACGAGCGCCCGCGCAGCGGCCAACGCGTAGGACCCGCCAGAGCCAATTGCGAGGACACCATCGTCCGGAGATATCACATCGCCGTTGCCGGACAACAGAAAGGAACTCTTGTCATCGGCCACCACCAACAGAGCTTCCAGATGCCGAAGGATTCTGTCGGTTCGCCATTCCTTACTTAATTCGATTGCGCCGCGTTCCAGATTGCCGTGATACTGCTCGAGCTTGCCCTCAAAGCGCGTCAGCAGCGAAAACGCATCTCCGGTAGCGCCCGCAAATCCGGCCAAAATTTTGTCGTTATAGAGCCGGCGCACTTTGCGGGCGTTGGCTTTCATGACGGTCTCGCCGACGGTCACCTGGCCATCGCCGGCCATCGCCACCCGTCCATCACGCCGCACCAGCAACACGGTTGTGCTGCGCACTTGTAAGGAATTTTTTCTGCTCATCTCGGAAACAGCACTATAGGAACTCGCGTGAAGATTAGTCAAGCGAAGCGCTGTTGAGTGTGCGATACTCTCTCTTCTGCGCGAAATTTCCGCTGAGTGACGACGCTGATTGGGAAGGCACAATGTCTTTGCGTTATCATGTGCGTTATTATTAAGAAACTTTAGTGTCTTGGTTTGAAGGATACAGCGAACGAATGGGCTTACAGCTACGACCGCGCATCGGAATCACGATGCGGTTGGAACTTGAAACGAATCGATTCTATTTGGCGCGCCATTACAGCGAGGCTGTCGAAGCCGCCGGCGGTATCCCGGTCCACATCGCCTTGATTCCGCGACCGGATTTTATCAGGCAGATAGTCGCCGGCCTCGATGGCCTGCTGCTTCCAGGAAGCAATTCCGATGTCGATCCGCTTCGCTATGGAAGAGAGCCACGCCCCGAACTCGGCGACGTGCATCCGGAAAAAGACGAGACGGATCTGCTGGCGCTGAGTGAGGCCGAAAGCCTCGCCCTACCTGTCTTCGGAATATGCTTTGGCCTCCAGATTTTGAATGTCGCGCGCGGTGGCACCCTAATTCAGGACATCGTAAGTCAGCATGCCGACGCCCTTAAGCACGAACAGGGTGCGCCTCGTGATCGGCACTCGCACGGCGTGCGCCTGCTGGAAGACAGTCGTCTCGGGCAATTGGCCAAGCGAGAGATGGCGCCCGTAAACAGCCATCACCACCAGGCGATTGAAAAGCTGGGAAGGGAATTGGTGGCGACGGCTTGGGCGCCGGATGGTTTGGTCGAGGCCGTCGAAGATCCGCGCGGCGATCGTTTCGTAGTCGGCGTTCAATGGCATCCTGAACTCGGTTGGGAACGGGACGAGTTCTCTCAATCCATCTTCCGCCGATTCATCGACGAAGCGCG
>DATNNY010000019.1:0-8520 GCA_035601635.1 Pyrinomonadaceae bacterium | reverse complement strand
GACTATCTAAAAATGTTGGCGGTGTCCCGCCTTTTTCTGGACAACATTGAAAACTTTCAGTCGTCCTGGCTGACCCAGGGGTTGCGTCTGGGACAAGTCGCCCTGCGCTTTGGCGCCAACGACATGGGCTCGATCATGATTGAAGAAAATGTGGTCTCAGCGGCTGGCGCGCACAATGAAGCTGACGAAAAGATGCTGCGTTATTTGATTAGCGAAGCGGGTTTCATTCCTCAGCAGCGCGACATTCTTTATCGACGCGTGGATCGAGCGGAAGTTGAACAGGTCGTGGCCCCGCAGGCTGCTGTATCGGCGTTAAGCTGATTTCGCGTTTCGGGTGGATCTACTCGTATCCTGCCCTCCCTGACGGTCGGGTTTCTGACCCGGTATTCTCTCCGGAACCTCAACCAACAGCGGCTCAAACTTTGAAGCATTTACCAGCAGTCCCGCGCCTTCGGCGGTGGGCTTCACTCTGGCCATCAGCACGCGGCTAATCCGGCGTGGAATCAACAGGGGAGTGACCGTCGCCGCGGATTCGGCCAGTGCGACAATGTCGCCGCCGCCGCGCCAGTGTTCGCGCACGATGCGGTCGTCGGTGCGATCAATTAACCGCAGGATCGTCAGCGAGATCAAAAACAGATCGTCTATCTGGCCGACGAAAGGAATCATGTCGGGAATGAAGTCGAACGGGATGATGGCGTAAATTAGAGCGCCCGCGAACAACGCTCGCTCAGTTCGCGGCACGCGTGAGTCAACCATCAACTTGGCGCACAAAATGATCATGTTCGGTAGAAACATGAGCAGGTTCTTCATTCGGCTTTTGAGTTGAGACTTGGACATAATCAATGGACAGTTGTTAGTAGTTATTTGCCAGTTGTTGGTTTCGCGCTGAAGAACTCCTTCGTCCTTTTCCGAAAGTCTAGCCGACCTGTCGAAGGGGAGCAAGCTTTAGCATCGGCGGGTGGGGTCGAAAATGGTTTCGTGCGTTCTCTTCGCTTGGAGAAGAACGATCCACCAAGTCACACGAAACCCACAGAATCACCTCGCTTCGTGTAATTCGTGGATCGTTGTAGCTAACAGGAAGATCTCGCACAAGTAGGGACGCTACTGGCCAAGCTTTCGGGCTGACGCTTCTCATGATAAATTGCCAACGCTTTACTTAACACTGACAACTAGGCCTAATTACTGACTACCCGTGTCCATTCTCGATCAACTTCGCCAACGAGCTGCGGCCAAACTCCAACACATAGTTCTGCCGGAGGGAGAAGATCCGCGTATCCTGGCCGCCGCCGGCGCCGCCGTGCGAGAACGGCTGGCGCGGATCACGGTTCTCGGGGATGAAGAAAAAGTGCGCGCTGCTGCCCGTCAGGCGGGCGCCGATCTCGGTGGAGTTGAAGTAATCGATCCTAAACGCGCGAACGATTTCGATAAAATGGTGGCTTTGCTTTACGAGGCGAGACGCGCGAAGGGCCTCACGCTTGATGAAGCGCGCACCGCCCTCCGAGATCCGCTCTACTACGGCAACCTCATGGTGCGCGACGGCCGCGCCGACGGCTCGGTAGCGGGCGCCACTAATACGACTTCGCATACTGTGCGCGCAGCCCTGCATTGCATCGGCGTGCGCGCGGGTTTCAAACTCGTCTCCAGCTTTTTTCTAATGGCGTTGCGCGATCAAAGTCTGGGTCACAATGGGGCCATGATCTTCGCTGACTGTGGCGTAGTGATCGAACCCAGCGCTGCTGAGCTGGCAGAGATCGCGATCGCTTCCGCGGATTCTTGTCGCGCTTTGCTTGGCGCTGAGCCACGCGTAGCGATGCTTTCTTTTTCCACCAAAGGCAGTGCCAGTCATCGGCTGATTGATAAGGTCGTCGAAGCGACCCGAACAGTGCGTGCCCGGGCGCCGGAGATCGAGATCGATGGTGAACTGCAAGCCGACGCCGCGCTTGTTTCGGCGATCGCCCAATCGAAAGCGCCGGGGTCGAGCGTAGCCGGCCGGGCTAATGTGCTGATCTTTCCTGATCTGCAATCGGGCAACATCGCTTATAAGTTGACCGAACGGCTCGCCGGCGCAAACGCGATTGGACCCATCCTGCAGGGTCTGGACTCACCAGCGAACGATCTTTCACGGGGTTGCAAGGCCGAAGACATCGTCGACGCAATAGCGATTACGGCCGTGCAGGCCCAGGCGCGCAAGATCGGGGGTTAGTTTCTTGATCGCGTCGGGCAACTGCAAAGCATGACCTGAGGCATCAAACCTCCCGTACATCCAAAACCAAAGCCTGGGAAGTGAATCAAGTTTGCGCTCACCATTGCTAATTATTTTGGTATTGGTCTTTTCAGCGGCCGCGGCACGAGCGCAGGTCAATCCGAAACCCTCGCCCACGCCGAAGAGTGAAGAGCAGGAACCGGTGCGTGTGTTTACGGAGGAAGTTAGACTTCCCGTGGCGGCAACCGATGCGTACGGTCATTATGATCCGGCGCTGGAAATTAACGACGTGCTCGTGCTTGAGGATGGCCAGCCGCAGCAAATCAGAAGCATTCAGCACTTGCCCGCGAACGTGCTGTTGCTGCTCGACACCGGTAACACGCTGGGGTTGAAGGACACAAATCTTACTCGGAACGTCGCGATGCGAATCATCTCAGCGCTTCATGCTGGCGATCGAATAGCAATCATGCAATTCGCGACCAAGCCGGAGCTTTTGCAAAGCTGGACCACGGACAGGGCGGCAATCGCGAAGGTGCTCAAGACGAAGCTGAACTCGGGTAAGAACAGCCGCCTGGCGAGCGCGATCACCGCTGCCGCCGATCAGTTCAAAGAGACGCCGGCGGGCACTCGTCATATCGTTTTGATCACGGACGGCGTCGATGCGTCTGGTGGACAAGTCACCATGACGAACGCTCTAAAACAACTGAATTCGATTCAGGCAAGCGTGCACATCATCAGTTACACGGTGCTCGAACGGCAGACTCTGCAAACTCAAACCAAAGTAATCCGCGGCGGCGACGGCGTGCAACGGGATGCCAATCCTGGAAGCAATCCGGTGGCTAACGGCGATCCCACGCTACCTCCGGGTACGACTCGCACGCCTGGTTTCAAACTTGGTTCGATTGATACGGATGTGGCGATGCGCCGGAAACGCAAAGAATACGAGCGCGCGACGCGTGATAGCGAAAAGCAACTTGTCACTATTGCCGAAGAAAGCGGCGGCCGGATTCTGCTCCCGGATTCTACCGAGAGCTTATTGAGCCAGGCTGAAAGCATCTCTCGTGACATCGGCTCGCAGTACGTCGTCACTTACCGCCCGACTCGTCCGCTCGCTTTGGCCAAACCAGGCGAATATCGAAGAGTTGAAGTTGCTTCCCGGCGGGTGGGTTTGCATTTGCGAAGCCGGCAGGGCTACGTCGTGCCTTAGTAGCGTCGGAATTGATAACGGGGCTGAACTCTAAAATTTTTAGCTAATAGGTGCATTCAGCTGTGATTCTATCGCCGGAGCGAGCGGCTGCCATTCCGGCTCGGGCGGTTTGCGCATCAGGGACCGGCGTCGCAATTCATCCCAATCTTCTTTGGGAACTCGATGGAACGCCTCGACAACTTTCGGATCAAATTGCCGACTGACCCATTCGTCTAACTCCGCCGTCGCGGCCTCGTATGGCCGGCCCTTCCGGTAAACGCGGTCGCTCGTGATGGCGTCAAACGCGTCCGCTACGGAAAAGATGCGGGCACAAATATCGATCTCGTCAGCCTTAAGTCCTAGCGGATAGCCTGAGCCGTCCCATTTTTCATGATGCTGAGCTACCACTCGGGCCGCGCCTTCCAAAAACTTGATCCCGCGCAAAATCTGTTGGCCATGCATCGGATGTTCGCGCATCCGGACCCACTCTTCGTCTGTCAGCTTCGCGGGTTTCCGTAAGATAGCGTCGGGTACGCCAATCTTGCCGATGTCGTGCAGCAGCGAGCCGAACTCCAGGGCCTTCATTTGCGGCGTGGTCAAACCATATTCGCGTCCTAGTCTGAGACTGAAAGTCACCACGCGTTCCGAATGTCCGTGGGTTTCGGCATCGCGCGTCTCAAGCGCAGCGGTTAAGGCCTGCAACGTTGAGCGATAGGCATTTTCGAGGGAATCGAGTGTCCGATCCAACTCGGCGGTGCGCTGATCGACCAGCTCTTCCAGATGGTTTTCGTAGCGTTGCTTTGCGACGACCAGCTCATGATGCTCGAGAGCCCGAGCCACCGCGGCTTCTGCCTGACGGAGGTCGAAGGGCTTCATCAGATAATCGAATGCCCCCAGACGGAGCGCGTTGATGGCGCTCTCGATTGTTTGCATTCCGCTAATCATCACGATGACTGTGTCGGGAGACGCAACCTTCACATGCGGAATCATCTCGAGGCCGGTCATCCCACTCATGGTGATATCGCTGATCACCAACTCATAATTCGTCTCTCGTAACTGCGTCAGCGCCTCTTCCGCAGAGGCTGCCTCGGCGCACTCGTACGTGTCGCCCAACAGGTCGCGGAGGACGCTGCGGACTTCTACTTCATCATCGACAATCAGGAGACGGGGCTTGGCGATTTTTTCAGGCATAGTTAAGTTGGCAGTGACGGCAATGTTCTCGGCTTAGACGAATGAGAAGTGCCTCAGGGCTATTTCGCCGGGCGGGGGAAGAGACTACAGTGGTTCGAGGCCAGCGTCAGACTGGCTGAAGAATTGTATAACAGGAGGCCGTGGTTGGCAAACATTCTTTTACGTTGGCGGGATCCGGGGTTTCATGGGCCTTTTCTGATGAATTTAGAGCGGCGCGGCTGGCGCATTGAGGCACGGGCAAAGTTGACGCTGCCCACTTGCTGGCCTAATATGGCCTGACAATTTCCGTCTTTATGAATGCCGGAGTGGCGAAATTGGTATACGCACCAGGCTCAAAATCTGGCGAGGTTCACTCCTCATGTCGGTTCGAGTCCGACCTCCGGCACCATTTCGAGGGCCCTCGTTAAGAACGGACTTGCCAAATAGGTCTCGCCAAAGGTCTATTCACTGACCCGGTGTCCCAGGCAAAATCAATCCGTTTGAGAGCGACCGGGCTTATGCAAGGTTGTTTCGCAAGTGAACCCATATCGGTATCTGGCGTTGAGTGCGTCTGACCTGAATGGTAATGTTCGGATCATCTTTGCGGCGCTCTTGGCCCGGGAATGGCCTCTTAGGCCAAATGACAAGGAGAATCATCATGCGAGGACAATTGAGCCCGAAGCGAACCACTCATCCTGGACAACGTCTGCTTCTGGCAATGCTGCTGATATTGGGAGCCGCAGGCGTCACAGCCGCCCAGTCTAATGATCGAGCAAAGCCAACGCTTCCAAATCGTCGTCTCCCGGATCTGGTCATCGATCACTTTGAGCTGACGAATCCGCCCAGGGGTGAAGTGAAGATCCAAGTCGCGAACAAAGGGGGCGGCAATGCCGGGACATCGACTCTTCGGTTGATAGTTTGGAAGGCGGGAAAGTTTGAGCAGAAGAAAGCGGCGACTGTCTTCGCCAAGGTGCCGGCTCTGGCTGCGGGCCAGACCACTTCGATAGTTGTGATGGCCGGCGTGCCGATTAGAAAGAAGAAGCACTCAATCTCCATCGACGTCAGCGAGGATGGGAAGTAGATCACTTCAAACTTAGGCTAGCGTCTGACTCCTGCTCCCATCCAGGCTCATATTCTCGGTCCTGCCGGCAATCACAGCAATAGTTTTGAATGCCCTTATGTAAGGTGAAGAGAATCCGAGTCACTCATTCCCTCTTCAAGTCTCACCTCAGGCAAACAAACTTAAAGTTCTATTGCCGACGATATTTTGACGACTCATCCGCATCTGCTATCGTGCGGATCGTGACGACAAGAGCGACGATGCGTGCGGTCGAGGAGTCTAATCAAGAGCAATCCCTGCGATTGCCGATTCCGCCCCTGAAGTGGGCGGGCGGGAAGCGTTGGCTGGTACCGCACATTGAACCACTGTGGCGTCAGCATCATCAGCGTCGTTATGTCGAACCCTTTTGCGGAGGGTTGGCAGTCGCCTTGGGTTTGCGGCCGGAGCGAGCCCTGCTCAACGATCTAAATCCGCATTTGATTAATTTTTACGGTCAACTCCGGCGTGGGCTCTCGATGGAGATCGAGGCGCGTTATGACCAGGAGCTTTTCTATGCGCACCGCACGCGCTTTAACCGGATCATAAAGGAAGGTGGCGCAAAGACCAGCGAAGCCGCGCAACTTTTCTATTATTTGAACCGAACTTGCTTCAATGGCCTTTGCCGCTTCAATCAGAGCGGCGAGTTCAATGTTCCCTTCGGCCGATACAAGAAGGTGAATTACGCGACCGACTTTCACTCATATCGGAAGTTATTTCGCACTTGGTCCTTCACTAATAAGGATCTCGCGCAACTCTCGATCGAGCCGGACGATTTCATTTATGCGGATCCGCCGTACGACGTGGAATTCACTGCCTACAGTGCCGGCGGGTTTTCGTGGGACGATCAAGTGCGCACTGCCGAGTTGCTGGCAAAGCATCACGGGCCGGTACTGCTTTCCAATCAGGCAACCAAGCGTATAGTCGCGCTGTATCGAAGGCTGAAGTTTGATTTGAAATTTCTGGACGCGCCGCGAAGGATCAGTTGCAACGGGGATAGACAAACTGCGCGTGAGGTGTTGGCGACAAGAAATTTGGATTGAACTTTCAAGTGAACTCCGTCTGCTAACAGTCTCATTGAAGTCCGCAGGAAAAATCGCCCGCAAGGATACGGGCGAACCGCGGTCAAGGATGCCTGCGCTCCTTTATTCGCCCAGGTAGGCTTCTTTAATCCGCGGATCGTTGGCGAGATCTTTCGAGGGTCCTTCCATGGTGATGCCGCCGGTTTCCAAAACATAGGCGCGATCGGAATGTTTGAGTGCGGCGTGCGCGTTTTGTTCGACCAGAAGAATAGTCGTGCCTTTGCTGCGGATTTCGTCTATGGCTTCAAAGATTGTGTGCACAACCAGCGGCGCCAGGCCGAGTGAAGGCTCGTCCAACAACAGCAGACGCGGCCGCGACATTAGCGCGCGGCCCATCGCCAGCATTTGCTGTTCGCCGCCAGAGAGTGTGCCCGCCTTTTGAGTCTCGCGCTCTTTCAAACGCGGAAACATTTTGAAGCAGCGATCCATGTCCGCAGCGATCTGCGCGCGATTCTTCTGCAGGTAGGCACCCATTTGCAGGTTCTCGCGCACGGTGAGATTTGCGAAGACGCCACGGCCTTCGGGTGACATGGAAATGCCGCGCGCGACCAACTTATGCGTGGGCGTGCCGCCAATCTCCTCACCTTCGAAAGTAACGCTGCCTTCGCGCGGCTCGAGCAGGCCCGTGATTGTGCGCAGCGTGGTGGTCTTGCCGGCGCCGTTCGCGCCAATCAGCGTAACCACTTCGCCCTGCTCGAGGCGCATCGAGACGCCGCGCAGCGCTTCAATCGCGCCGTAGTTGACTGAGACGTTGTCTAATATAAGCATTTCTTAAGTGAGGTTTGGCCTCAATGTAAGTCCCATAGGGACGAAATATTTATAGCTCCAAGTGCTGCAAAGTTACTCAGAAGCTCCGTAGGAGCGAAATATATTGCCGCTTGGATTTGTCAGTCCCGCTTCTCCGGAGTTCGCATTCAATGGGCTCGCGGTACTATAAATATCGCGCTCCTAACGGAGCCGAAGACCAAGGCCGGCCTAGCCAACTGCTACTGCCTCTGGTTGCGGCTAACACCCGCCCAGGAGTTCGTACTGAGAATCCACTAATCTCCCAGGTACGCTTCAATCACCTTCGGATCGTTCTTGATTTCATCCGGCACCCCGAGCGCGATCGATTTACCATAATCAACGACTTGAATCCTTTCGCACACGCCCATGACGACTTTCATATTGTGCTCGACCAGCAGAATCGTCAGACCAAAACGGTCGCGTATCTGCTGGATCAGCAGCATCAAGTCTTCCTGCTCGGAAGGATTCAGTCCCGCAGCCGGCTCGTCCAGCAACAGGAGCTTGGGCCGCGTTGCCAGCGCTCGAACAATTTCCAGTCGCCGCTGTTTGCCGTAGGGCAGACTCGTGCCGCCTTCATCTCTGGCATCGGCGAGATCAAAAATCTCCAGCAGCTCAAGCGAGAAATCCCGGTGCTCGCGTTCGTCGCGTGCGAACCGGGGCGAGCGCACCACGGCATCAAAGAGATTTTGGCGCGCATGAATGTGACACGCGGTCATGACATTTTCCAGTACCGTCATTCCGGGGAACAATCTAATGTTCTGGAACGTGCGCGAGACGCCGCAGCGTGAGATCTCGTAAGGTCGCTTGCCATCGATGCGCTTCTCTTCAAAGTAGATCTCGCCGGACGTCGGTTCATAGACGCCGGTGAGTAAATTGAAGATGGTCGTCTTGCCGGCGCCATTAGGACCGATCAGACCATAGATCTCTCCCACGGCCACCGCCATGTCGAGTTCCTTGACTGCAGTCAGGCCGCCAAACCGGATCGTGACTTTGTTGG
>DATNNY010000018.1:0-51004 GCA_035601635.1 Pyrinomonadaceae bacterium | reverse complement strand
ACCGCCCTGCGGACCCAAGCGTGGACACGGCACGCCGCAACCGCGGTACGCGCTCGAGGTCCAACTCGACAAAATCGCTGAAGAGTTGCGTTTGGATCCGGCAGAGATGCGCCGGAAACACCTGGTCAAGCCAAATTCAATAACTGCCAATTATCTACGGATCGGCAGTATGGGCTTGGGCGCTTGTATCGACAAGGTCGTCACGGGCTCCGATTGGAAAAACAAATTCAATGGATGGAAGCAGTCAGTACCGCGAGCGGTAGCGACCGGGTCCGACTCGCGAGAGAACCTTTCGAGCAGGAATGACAATCGAAAGCTTCCTTACGGAAAGGGAATCGGCATCGCCTGCAGTTCATATATCTGCGGCGCAGGCCTGCCGATCTACTGGAACAACATGCCGCAGTCGGGAGTTCAACTGAGGCTGGACCGGCAGGGTGGTGTTTGCGTGATGTGCGGGTCGATTGATATCGGCCAGGGATCGGATTCCATTCTCGCATACATTGTCGCCGAAGTTCTGGGAATCGATCCGTTCGACATTCGCGTCGTTACTGCCGACACCGATCTGACTCCGGTTGATCTGGGAAGCTATTCGAGTCGCGTGACTTTGATGACAGGCAACGCCGCAATTCAGGCAGCCGAGCGCGCGCGCGAGCTTTTGACGATCGGGGTGGCTGAAAAACTCAACCTGCCGATTGAAAACATTTCGTTTGCCGAGCGGCGCGCGTTCGATGTTGAGAATCCCGAGGTGGGCGTTTCATTTGCCGAAGCTGTAGTCCTGGCGGAATCAAAGTTCGGCACTATCGGCACAGTCGGTTCATATTCGCCGCCGCGTTCGCCGGGCAGATACAAAGGCGCCGGCGTTGGTCCTTCGCCGGCCTACAGCTATTCTGCCTGCGTCGCTGAAGTCGATGTCGATCCTTCCACCGGCATAGTCGTCGTCGAAAGAATCTGGATCGCACATGACATCGGCAAATCAATCAATCCCATGCTGGTGATGGGTCAGGTCGAAGGCAGCGTGTATATGGGTCTGGGCGAAATCCTGATGGAAGAGATGGCCTATCGCGCGAATCGCAATGTGGTGCACAAGATTCCTTCGATGCTTGAATACAAGAGTCCGACGACGATGGAGATGTGCGACGTTAAGACCTACCTGATTGAAGACCCTGATCCAAACGGCCCGTTCGGCGCCAAGGAGGTTGGGCAGGGCCCGCTGCTGCCGGTGCCACCCGCGGTCGCGAACGCAGTTTATAATGCGGTAGGCGTGCGTATCGATGAAGTGCCGATCATGCCGGAGAAAGTGCTGAAGGCCCTGCGCGATAAAGCGAAAGGAGGCGATGGCCGGTTTGGGCCGACGTCAGTTCCTGCGGTTCAATGGCCCGAGCCCTTGCGTGTACTGACACCTGCGGAAGGCGGTGACGGTCGCGAGATGCCGAGAGTTGCAGTGCATTCCTAAAGGAAAACCCGGATGAGGCTTCCCAATGCTGAGAATGCTGTTATCGATATTGCCAAACTTCAGGACTACTGCCTAAATCCGAATCATCCCGAAGGAAAACATAAGGCTCGAGTGTTTCAAAGAAGAGTCGGTATAAGAAGGAGTCATGCGGAGCAATTACGGCAGGTTATCTTACAAGCAATCCTTACGGAAGATGCCCTCGAACAAAAGAGCACAGTGTACGGAAGAAGATATGTTGTCGACGTTGCGGTTTCCACCATAGAAGGAGAGGACGTGCTACTAACGGAGGGAGTACTAAAGAGCCGAGCGCTGGTACGAACCGCGTGGATCATAAGGAATGAGGAAGATTTTCCACGTCTGACAAGTTGTTTCATTCCGCGAAGGAGCGTCTGGAAAAATGGATGAAATCAAATTACTTGATGTGGTGGCGCTGGTAGAAGATTTAGACTCTGAAGGCTTGCGACGAGGCGAGGTTGGAACCGTTGTAGAAGAATGGAAGGAAGGAGTCTTTGAAGTCGAGTTCAGCGACAATTCTGGTAAGCCGTATGCTTTCGCAGCCTTGCGACCCGAACAGATGATGAAGTTGCATTTTCGCAAGGAGGAAGCGGCGTGAAAATAATTGCTTGACTAGACGCGAGATGCCGCGCGCGGCCGTGCATTCCTAATACTATGAAAAGATATCTACCTTTCATCATAATCGTCCTCGTCCTGGTCGCCATCGTAGCGATCTTCGCGTTTGCGTTGCGCAGAGGAAACGGCGGCGGGGATTTAGGTTCGGACATTCCTAATTCGAACCAACCCGCGCCGTCCGCCGGCAATACCACCGCGCCGAATCAATCGTCACCCAGCCAGGCCGGCCTGACGAAACCAAATGTCAAAGTCAGCTCACCCGTAGTGCTCGAAGAGTACGGCGACTATCAGTGCCCACCATGCGGCCAGCTCTATCCGGAGCTCAAGCAAATCGAACACGACTACGGGAACCAGGTGCAGATTGTCTTTCATCATTTTCCGTTGATGAAGATCCATAAGAATGCTCTCGCGGCGGCGCATGCCGCGGAAGCGGCGCGCAATCAGAACAAGTTTTGGGAGATGCATGATCGGCTCTATCGCAATCAGAAAGAGTGGACCGAACTGGAGGATCCTCGGCCGATATTCCTTTCTTATGCGCGCCAACTTGGTCTCAACATCGATCAATTCAAGCAGGATATGGAGAGCAACCAGATTGACCAGAGGATTAGCGCCGATATTCAACGCGGCACATCCATGAGTGTAACCGGCACGCCCACAGTCTTTCTGGATACCCACATGCTACGGTACGAAGCTACCAACGCCGATGGTATTCGCCGCGGCATAAATGTCTTGCTGGAAAGAAAAGCCACTTCGTAGTTACGATTGCTTTCGAGAGAGAACCCTCAGCTATACACGAAGAGTAGCGTCACCTGAGTCCGCCTCAGTGGATGATCTTTGGTCCGCTTTGCGGACTGATTACGAAAGGTGAAAGATAAGTTGCGAACGCGAGTGTCGGAATTACGGGCTTTCTTCAACAGACATGAAGCATAAGTTGCGAAAAGGGTGAATCATAAGTTGTGAAAACCATTCCAGAATGAAGCATATCTTACGAAATCCTACTACTGTTTCAGTATGAGAGCGGCAGTAAGAGTGCATATATAACGAGGATAGACCAGACGAATAGCGCAGCTAATGAAATGCGGAGGAGAAGTCACGATGAACAAAACTTTAGGTGAGATAATCCAAGCACTCCGTAATTTTGACAAACACGAATCGCTCTTACACCACGAACAATTAGAAATTTGCATACCGCAAGGTTTCTATCGATATGCTGGTGTCGATTCGGATTCCGGCAAGGATTGGGATTCTATTGATATCCGCCTAATCTACTGCCACCGAGAATTGCAGTTTTCCATATCTCTTACGGAGAACTCGCATGCTCGGGATTTCGCAATCGTAGAACATCAAATCCGCGAGGCGGAATATGTAACCGAATATTGTGTGGCCGAAACCGCTAGTTTAACAATTCGAGACGCCAAGCGGTTGTTGGTATTTCTCCAAAGTTATTTCCGTTGCTTCGACTTCAACTTAAAAACCAAATTGCCCAAGTTAGCGACGCAAACCCTTAACGGCTCGGCAGTTGTCGCATCGTCAGGTTGAAGGCTCCCATAAAAGTAACAGGTCGTTGAAGGTTCACCCCTTTTTATGACTTCGGTCAGCAACTCTGCAACGTATCCGCCGTGTTTGTAGCGGGTTAGATCACTTTCTTCGATCCGTAATTCCACTCCCCACGTTTTCCCCCTAAATTCTGGGCGGTCATAAAAAAATAGCGAGAAGCTGGACCCAACTTTTCTACCCCAGATGTTCCCGTAAAAGATGGAATTCTTGTCCGTCCCGCCTCGATTATAGAATTTGATTGGTCTAAAGCAGTCCGTGTAACTACGCCATGGCGCGCGTCCTAATTTTAGATGAGTGGATCTTTTTTGGTCGGGGCTAAGGAACAAATAGGAATCGACCACATTCTCGAGACAGCTAGTCACATTGAGATTTTTTGTTTGGATTATGTTAGGTTCTTCAATAATTTCTGTCTCGGTAATACTGCCATCTGAACCGCCTCCAATAGGTTTCGCTGCTTCATCTGTGTCGGGCAAGAAAATGTCAATGACATCTGAGGACTTTGGGGAAATCTCTCTGTTGGGATCATCCCCACCGCACTGGCCGCCAATTTGGGTAGTCGAAGATTTCAACCACTCGCAATTTGGACTATGTGGAGTGTTACTACGAAAATGGGGCTTTAGATAGTAGTCTTCTTCCTTCGGCGACTTATCGTAGTTTACTCCCGTAACTTTGGTTCGTATCGTCTCACCACCCTCATCGCGCTCGCGACAAATTTTGTCACTACACAGAAAGGTAAATCTCCTTCTTGCTGCTGGCGCTGGTTCGAAGTAGCAGCGGTGAGCCTCGTTTATAGTCATAATTCTTTGCAGCTCAACGCAAAAAGCACGATTAATTATCATGGGAGCAAAATCTCCTAGCGAAAAATATGGGTGTTGCAAGCAAGAGGGACGAGGCTGGGGATCTTTGTCTGTAGAAGGTCCTTTAGCCTTCCCCCGTTGGCGACGTTCCTAGCACGTCTTGTGCCGCGCAATTGCACAATGATGGGTTGGCTGCAATTCCTCGCAAACTGCGAATGAAAAGTGACTTAAGCTCGCGCAACCGGGGTACTTCACGGCGTTCTACTGCCACCGCTCTGCGTGTGTATCCGTGAAGAATTAGCGGCTAAGGTATTCCGCCGCCGATGTGGACCCTGAAGTCACTGATCATTCCTACCTGGGTATTTCAGATTCAATGTAAGAATTTGACCTCCCTACCACTATAGCTGTGCGAGGCAATTTCGCTTGCGCAAACAGCAAAGGAGTCAACATGAGAAAGATCTTGTTTGTAGTTTCGATTTTCACGGTATTACTCGTCGCTCAAGCTACTGTCTTGGCAGATGACAGTTGTCTGGGTCAAACCAGCACCGGTAATCCGTATAGCTGCTTCGGCAAAGGCAACTGCGTGTGGTGGGGTTGGAAGATGGCGAAAGACAACTGGGGGGATCCACTCCAAAAATGGGGCGACGCGAAGTATTGGGCAGATGGAGCGCGTAGAGCGATGTACACGGTCGATTCAACACCGGCGGTGAACACGCTTGCGGTCAACACCACCGTCTATTCGGCGGCGGCTGGTTACATTACGGGTCATGTCGCGTATGTTGTTGGAATGGATAGCACCTACGTCTACGTTTCCGAAATGAACTACGGTTCAGGAACCATCAACTATTGGAAACGATATCCCAAGACGTGGTTTAACTGGTACATTCACCCCAAGCCGCGCCCGGCGATTACCGGGATATCACCAAACCCAAGGTTTTGGTCTTGGGGCGATATTTCGTACGTTGTATATGGTTCGAATTTAAGTTATGGCGAACGGGCGCGCGTCTGTTGGCCATCCGGCGGTTGCACCGTCCTCTCCGGCGCGCAAGTACCATCCTCGGATCCGTACTTCTTCATGATGCTCGTAACGATCGGACAGCGCGGATGGTGGTCTGTGACGGCGATCAATAACGACAATCGGGAATCAGTCCCTTATTACTTCTACATCTGGTGAGCAACTAACGGCCTTCCTTTGGCGGCCGGTGAGGTTGAACTTCACCGGCTTTCTTTTTGTCGTGGTTTGTGAGCTGGTAAATTGAAACGTTATAGTTGTACTAAGAATGCGAGGGATATTTAGATGCGAAGCAATTCCTCATTATTTGAGATAACCTTAGCTGCATTAGGTCTTCTTCTGACGTTTCAGTTTCGAGCAATCGGTCAAGAGCAACCTGTAGCTCCAGCGGAAATTAAATTTTCTGATTGTGGAAGTGACATTCGGCCGATACCGCGGGAACAATCGGCAAGTATCACAAGTAAAATTGCGCCAGGTCAGGTGCAATGCTATCGACTCTCCCTGGAAAAGAATCAATATGCTCACGTCGACGTAGTGCAACGTGGTGTAGACGTTGTGGTCCAACTGTTTAATTCCTCAGGCATAAAGATCGGACCGCAAATAGACAGTACCAACTACCGCGATGGCCCGGAACCGATCTCATTAGTATCTAATGCGGATACTGATTGTGTCATCGCTGTTAGATCGCAGGATAAACCGTCGGATCGCGAGCCGTTGTACGACGTTCGCGTGACTGAATTACGGCAAGCGAACGATGCAGATACGAACTATGTTGAGGCAGAGCGTGCCTTTTACCAATCCCAACTACAGCTGCAATCTCCTAAGCCAGATATGGCGGGTGCTATTAGTAATCTTGAGCGCGCCTATTCTTTGCTGAAGACATTTAGCTCGAAGCCTCAAATATGGCCACAGATCTTAGATCAACTTGGAGATGCTTATTCAACGGTAGGAAAATTCTTCGAAGCTGTAAATGCATATGAGGAGTTATCTAACTTCTCAATCGACAAGAAAAACTTCGATAAAGCAGCAGACGCGCTGACAAGCATCGGCATGCTCTATTTCAACACCGGGCAACCTGCTGTTTCACGCAACTATTATGAGAGAGCTCTCTCTGTTGGCGCTACAGATACCGAAGTATTGGCCAATGCAAACTACAATTTGGGGGTGGCGTTAGAAGCCTTAGCTCAGTACCAGCTCGCGTTAGACAAGCTTCTTGAAGCGAAGCGTCTGTACGAGGCAGGCCGAAAACAAGGACCGACAGGGGAGGATAAATTCCAGGAAGCATTCCCGCACTTCTCAAAGGGTATAGGACTAGCGTACGCACACCTCGGTGATCACGTGACCGCGATGGAATTTTACCGGGAAGGCTTAGCCGTGGCTGAACCCAATGGTCAGCCACCTAATAGGGTGGCAGCTGATGCAGCTGCCTACCTACACTTGTACAAAGGCTTCTCAGCCTTTCAACAAAATGATAAAGCCACCGGTGAAAAAGAAACTACCATTGCATTCGATTTATTCCAACGACTCGGAAATAATCCCGCCGCGGCTAATGCTTTAGTCAACACAGGATCGGTTTATTACGACGTCGGAGATTTCGATCAAGCTTTGACTCTATTGAACCGTGCTGAAGCTATGCAAGCACATGATCCCATCGGTCTCGCATATACAAAGACCAATATCGGTCGAATTTTGATAGACCAGGGTCATCCCACCGAAGCGCTGAGAATTTTATCCGATGCATTAAAGCTGCGGGGAGGCGATAAGAGTGGCGAGGCAATTACGTTGTATGCGATGGCGCTGGGTCACATTCATCTGAAGGAGTTAAACACGGCATTTGGTGAAATAGACCGAGCACGCACGATTGTAGAGGATATTCAGAAGAACATTATCAGCCCTGATCAACGTTCGTTGTTTCGGGGGTCTGTAGACAAGATTTACAAACTGTACACAGACATTCTTATGCGCCAAGGACGAACGTCGGAAGCGCTGGAGTTCGAAGATAACGCGCAGGCGCTGGGTCTTCGGGAAGCTCTTTTGTCGGCGCGGATTAACTTCGCAAGGACTCTAGCAGGCGGCCCCGCTACGGATGCACAGACCTTAACGAATGAAATATCGCGGTTCGCTGGCAAAAGGCAGTTGTTGGGTCCTGATTTGCAAAAATCTAGTCAAGCGGTTGAATTGAATCGTCAGATTGACGAAAGAACCGCCCGACTACGCGCAATCGAACAAGAAACGCTGAGCGATCCAACGGCTGCGTCTTTGTTGAAGCCGGCGCCCCTCACGATCCAGCAGATCGTAGACATGCTGGACTCCGAGACTACGCTAATCGAGTACTCACTGGGCGAAGAACAGAGTTACGTTTGGGCAGTATCAAAAGGCGAGGATCCGGCGATCGTCAGTGGCGTCCTTCCTGGCCGCAAGAAAGTAGAACAGCTTGCGACGCAGGTAAAGGATCTGATGGGCAAGGCTGATTTGGACCAGGAGGACCTACGTAGGTATCAGCAGGTTTCGCGCGAATTTAGTTCAATGTTGTTAAGCGGGGTGAAGACTGCAATCGCGGGTAAACGGTTAGTTGTCGTTGCTGATGGAATATTGCAATACACGCCGTTTAGTGGTCTCCCTGAACCTGACGTTGCTTCTGATTGGCAGCCGCTTGTGGTTCAGCACGAGATCGTCAACATTCCTTCTGCATCTGCGTTGGCAGCCGTTCGACAAGAAACGATGAAGCGACCTATACCGTCACAGACTATAGCGCTCTTCGCTGATCCTATTTATGTACGGTCAAAGACAGGCGGCCGTTCGGACGCGACTTCCGCCAAGGGTGGCAAGATTTTGCGACCGTTGGCGTTTGCGAAAGACGAGATAGATGGGATTGAGAGTGCGTTTGCGAAGTTAGGACCCGGAAGAGAACTGGTGCCATTCAAGACTTATGATGCGACTCGGCAAAATGGCACAAGTGTGAAACTTCAAAGCTTCCGTATTATTCATTATTCTGCTCACGGCGTGGCAGACGATGCAAGACCCGAAGCTAGCGGTATATATCTTTCTAGTTATGACCGGCAAGGTCGGGAAATACCGAACTTCATGGGGCTGAGTGATATCTACAATCTAAAATTGTCGGCTGATCTGGTAGTACTTAGCGCGTGTGAGACTGCCCTTGGCAAACAAGTTCCAGGTGAGGGAATCGTTGGACTGACGCGCGGTTTCATGCATGCGGGATCGGCGAGCGTTGTCTCAAGTCTTTGGGAAGCCAATGAATTCCATACCGCACGATTGATGAGAGATTTTTACGATGGAATGTTCGACAAGAAACAATCACCAGCAGCCGCCTTGCGCGCGGCCCAGCGTGAGATGTGGCGACAAAAACTTCCACCCTACTATTGGGCTAGCTTCAACCTCTATGGTGACTGGAGGTTGAAGCAGCCGTTCTAATTACGTAGTGCCTGAAGACAACATAAACGATCTTAATAGCGACGAATTCGCGGAAACCGGCCGCGAAAGGTTTTCAAAGTATCTCGAACTTCTAGATACGAAGTCGGAAGACGCGAAGCTGTGGGCGGAATTCGAGCAGGAAGTTCGGCGAGAGTGTCAAAAGAGACGAACTTTGAGGCGGGATTCGGAGCGATGGGTGCAAGAAACGTTGACAGCTGTTCTGCAGTATCGAGCAACGATTAGGAATCCGCTTGCATACGCTATCGGAGTCTTGGATCACTTGATCAGAAAGGCTATTAGAGAGGAGAAAAGGGCGCGCGCGGAAACTAGTAAAGCTGATAATACGGTCGCTGCTGATGCTTCGGCGGGGAAGCCTCTTATAGGTGATCAGGACACGGATGACGAGGGTTTATCCGCCAAATTAAAAGAGTGTTTTTCTTCGGTAATCTCAGGGATGGCGCCTACAGTCAGGGAGTTGTTCTTTGATTACTATGTATTAGACAAGCATGATCCTCGCGCACGAGAATCTCTTGTCTCAAAACATCAATTGAAGACCTATAACAATCTGCAGGTGAAGATACATAGGGTCACCAAGAAAGTCACGGAATTGGTAATGAAATGCATGGATGAAGGCGATTGGCAATTAAATACGCGTGATGAGAGAGAAATAAGGAAGCTGATTAGGAACTATGTAAGAGAGATGCTGAAGTCCTAGTGGCGCGTATGTGAGGATTCAATACTCGATGCAATCCAGAGCCAACGACAACCAAAGAATCAGACGGTATCTGCTTGGGGATCTGTCAGATGAAGAATTCGTAAATTTCGAGGCCGTCCTGACGAGTGAAACCGTCTTTGATCAAATTGCGGCGGCCGAGCAGCAGTTAATCGAAGAGTATCTCCTGAACACACTTAGCTATGGCGACCGGCAACTGTTCGAAACGAACTACCTCGAAGCTGAGGAGCATGTGGAGAAAGTCGCCGTCACCAAGATGTTCGTTGAAGAGTCGCGGCGCGTCGCCAAGTCACACGAACAGCGCGACACGCAAGCAACGTTGTCTTGGTTTGGCACGCTTCGGAGACTCGTCTTGTCTCCGGCGCGAATTATCAGCTATGCGGTATTAACGTTTCTAGTAGTAGCGTTAGCCATTCTGGTCTTCAGGGAAAGGCAAAGCTTGCGGCGCCAACTAGAGGCAAACGCACGTGATATCCGCAGCCGAGATCAAGAAATCAGCGATCTGCAGAAAGATATCGCGCGTTTGCAACAGGAGCGTGACGAACTCGCTCGACGTGAGAATGATAAGCTTCCGCAAGTCCAACCACCAGAGAAACCGTCCGAATCAATAGTGGCTTTTGAATTGTCTCCGTTTAATAAAAAAGGTCCAGAGGAAGATATTCCCCGGCAACTTCGTACTGACGCACGAGCCGTTAGGTTTGATCTCAAGTTACGGCCGGGACTTTCCTATTCACTGTATCGGATAGTTCTCAATGGGGAGAAGGTGGTGAATGGATTACGGCCCAGACGAGGGGGTTCGGTCATAACTTTTCAAGTTCGGCCGAGTCGCTTGCGCCAGGGCTCCAATGCCATAGAACTCTTGGGATTCAATGACAATAGATACGAGCCGGTGGATGGATATTCCATACAAATCGACAAACGATAGTCTGCCCGTTACCGATCATCGATCAAGTCCGAGCCACTTTTGCCCAGGGCCCGGACTTTAGCGTTTTAGAAACCAACGGCGCTTCCAAAACGGTTCGTTCCTGAAATCCAGCGTTCGGATATTTCAACCTGGACTGCGCTAGACCCTGGTCAGTCACCGCAAGATAAGTGAAGCGAAGAGGAGCGCCTTCGACACAGGCTGCAGAGGATTTCCTGGTTTCAACGACCGGGCTATCCCCTTACTGGTGTTACTCTGGCTGCTTATGCAGACTGTTAATCCAGTTCAGGTGTTAGGAGTCCTTATCTTCATCGAAAAGACGGTCAAACTTGAACATGCTGAGATCGAATGACTTTGACCAGCCTTTTAGCGCAGGATCAGACATGATTCGCCAATAACAGGACAGAACTTAAAATCCATGTCCGGAAGATCCCGCAGCAACTGACACCTGCCCAAGAAACTAGGCGTCAAGTCGGGCCTAGGGCTGAAGTGTGGCGCACCGCAAACGACCCGAAAATCACTACTGTCTGGATGGGTTCTTGCTGCTTTGTATCAGAACCGTCGAAAAGGGTGCCAGATTGTCCGCCTTTACCGTGACGGCAAGGAAGGACAGCGGTCCGGTGACATTGTTGAAAGTCAAAGGGAAATTCGTTTTGCCGCCCGCTTTCAGCGCTGTTCCTCCCGGTACGGTGAGCGGCAGACTCCCGCTATAAACCAAAGGGCTGCCCGTCTGGGATGTCGCCTGAATCGACGTGATTGTCACATTCTTTGCCGTGGCAAAGAGCGACCGGTTGGCCACGGCGATATAGATAGGCGCCGCCGTACGTGTCGCTGTTCGCGCTGATTGGGCGTCGGGTATCGGTAAAGGCGTCGGCGGGATCGGCGGGGTTCCGACTGCGACGGACAACGAGGGCGCCGGCGTGGGAATAGCGGCCGTAGCTGTCGCTTGCGGACCGACGGAGACTGATTTGCTGATTCCGCCGGGGCTTCCCAAGAAAAGGGTGCCAGTTGTTGCGCTGGTGCTGGTTTCACCGGCTGGCAAGTAAAAGCTGAAGCTGCCGTTATTGTGGGAGAAGGACTGATAGGTCTTGCTGCCGATCACTAGCTTCAACGGTTCGTGGGGAACGAGGTCGCCGTCCATGTCGGTGATCGTGCCCTGAAGCACCTTTGCCCGTCCCGTTCCATCGTCCAGGGCAAACAGGAACGTGCCGTAGAGCGTGTCGTAATAGGCCGATACGAAGTAAACCCCCGTCCAATTGATCGAGGTGCAGCCGACCGTCGCCGTCGCGGTTTGGCTGTTGGCGTTCGTCAACGAATGCGATGTCGTGTTCGTCCATGTGAAGGACGTTGTCGATTGCAGATCCAGCGGGACACTCGGGAAGCCGGCAGACAGCGACATCGATGCTTGATACTGTGTCTGCGCCGAAGACGTGTTCGTGGTGGTATTGGAATTCGAAATCGACTGCGTCTGGTCGGCGCAAGAGGAGCCCTGCCATCCGCCGGCCGGGTCGTACGTGAAGTCGGCCGATTGCTGCGCGAAGCGCGACGTTGGAATAAGGATCCGATTGCTTGGGGACGCGTTCCAGAAGAGATCCTGCACGAGGATTTGCTTGTAGTCGTCATAGGTGAGACCCGGCAGCCAACCGTTTGCAGCGCTGGCGTCCGACAGACCCTGCATTTGAAGAAACGGATTCGCCGAGCATGAGCCGGTCGGATCGTAGATGGACGGACCGCCACCGTTACCGGAATTGCCGGGACGGGGACCGATGCCTGCGAGCGCGCACCTCAAGTACGAGACCTGGACACGCTGTATGCGCATGGGCGCTCCGTTCTTGGTCCCGAGAGACCATTGGACGTGGTTTTGGCCACTGACTGGATCGTGCCAACCGCTCATGGCTACCAAAGGATTGAGAAGAATGAAAAACTGGTCGTAGTCGTGATTGATTCCGTCAGGGCCGGCCGGGCCTGGGTTGGGCCACGTCACCGTGTAATTGGAGTCTTTTGAAATCGTGACCGACGATCCCGAGGTGGACGTCTCCGCATAGCTTCCGCTGACGCTCAAGGCGCTGTCGAGCGTCGCCGTCAACGATGTGGAAATTCCGGTCGACTTTTCGATCGAGACCGTCGAGCCCGCCGAGCTTCCGCTCGCATAACTGACGGAACTGCCCGAGCCGCATGTGTATCCAGTCGACGACGTCGAAGGCGTGCAGCCCGGCGGAGTGTAGATGAGCGTAATGATGTAGTAGTTCGGAAACACAGAACCCGAGAGGTTGAAGCAGCTGTGCGGGTAGTTGTAGGCGGCTGGAGTGGTCGCGTGCCCGCTGTCGCGCCAACCAAGACTGCCCAGTTTGTAGTAAATTGTTAGATTGCCGCCGTTTGCCGCCAGGAAGGCGTGGCACATCTGACCTGAATTGTTGAGCCATGAACTCGCCGCTGCCGAAACGTCGGCAACGCATTGGTTCTGGTGATTTTGATTTTCCGGAAAATAATCTGTATAGACCGATACGTAGCCTTGTGAGCCATTGAGATCCGCGACGACGTTGCCGCTAGAGTCCTGGATGTTCCCGAGACAATGAGCGGTCGACTGCAGCCACTGCGCCTCCGCCCGCCTGGAGAACATGACCTGGCACGCCAATATTGCGATCAGGATCGCAAGAGTTCTGCAAGTTGATGAACTATTCCCCCTCGAAGGGTAATTAACCGGAAGCTGCGCGTTGACGGCTCTCTCTTCGTTGTTTGACATGGTGAAGCTCCTCTTACATGGGTGAAGCGTGCGCGGATTGACTTGCCCATCTGGATTCGGCAGGGTGTGATGCTTAAGGCAAAGCTTCGGATTCAGGAGCCAAATTGACATTCCTAAGAATTTTCGTCTGTGCGCTAACACACATATAGTCTTGTATGGTCACCAGTTAGACATGAGGTGCACCTTTACCCAATCGCGAGCTCTTGCGTATCGCCACCGGTCGTCAGGATCCGTCTTCTCAGATTTTGCTGCAGCCGCGCGCGAGTTTTTCTTCGACTTGGCCTGTCGCATGTGAGACCTCCAAAGATTCAAGATTGCGACAGTTAATCACGACCGCGTTAGTCGCGAAAGACTACGCAACGCCCCAGGAAGCCGTCGCCATCAACAAAAGCGTTCCGGATCACGAAACTGATTGACAACTAGATTGAATTGGTTTTCAAAGAACAGTCAATTCGGCTCTTGCTGGATGTTCTACTCTTAGGTATTCGACTCTTTTCGTGACCTTGGAATTGATCAGCTGTTAGTAGCTCCACGAAAACCCTTTCCCAAAAACGTTTAAGAGCATGTATCATTTCTTCTGTTGGTTCCTCATCGACCAACTCAATAACCGTCAATCGCTTCTCTCGCTCGCGTCTTTCAAAATCGAATATGTTGGTTTTCGGAATAATTATTTTCCTTCCGATGCGCCACCAGTCTTTTCCTAATTCGCCACTATGTAGTAAACGCTCGACTGTCGACCGATGAACACTCAGGTATTTAGCAGCACTGTTAATCGAGAAGGTGCCCGCCGGCTCGGAGGTCGTTGTGTTTTGATTCCTGGAGGTCACGGTCTGTCAACGCTCCGGTTTTTAACAATCCGTACTACCTCGTAAGAGGTGCTCGCTGGCCTTTGCGGCCTTCTCAAATAGCTTGCGATATGTCGCCGCAATTCCCGAAGCAGTCCGTTTAGCTAAAAACAATGGATCGGAACTACACGACGAGGTGTTAGGCCGCGAAGTGATTCTCAACACTGGGTGTATTCCTCGCGCAAACAAAAAGGCCGCGATGATCGCGCGCGTCTCGCCTTCCACTTCTTAACTGGGCGGCCTGGTCAGCTACGATCGGATCTGCGACCGCGCTCCGCAGGTAACGGTTTCGTCCGCAGCCGTCAATCCTTGGGCCCGAGACAGGAGTAAGAATGCCTCGTGTGCTTAGCTTGAGGAGTTGTTGCTGACTGATGCCCAAAATCTTTGTGACCTCTAAAGTAGTCACGCTTGAGTTCTTCAGCCTGACAACTTCTTGAACATCCGAATATAGATAGTAAGAGAGGCGTCCATGGTACCGCTGGATCCCAACGCGCTTCAGACGGCCGCAAGCAACCCATCGGCCATGAAAGCAGGGCTCGGTCTCATTTAACATTTTCGCGGCAACGGCACCCGACACAAGATCCACGCGACCGTCACAATCGCGTAAATACCTGTTTATACGATGCCCGCTAAAGTGGCAGCCAGTCTGATGCTGCTGTCGTTTATTTGGGCAGATTGTTGGTCTGAGGAGTCCGTTTGTTACGAGTGTCGCCAAAGTCTCAGGCGTACAACCTAGCAATACGGTAGTTTCGGCTGAAGTGAAAATTTTATGAGGCGTTGAGCGTAGAAGTCTTGCGTTTATCTCGTTAACGATTTGAACCCAGTCAACCGTCTTGAGATCTTCTCTCTTGAAAACGTGTTGTGGTTCGTTACCGCGACATGAAGCTGCAATCGGCTTGATCCCTTTATTTACGAGTATCTCGGTCAACATTTTGCTGTTGGTATCGAGGTCCTTCGCTAAGTCAGCGGAGGATGCGTAATTAGTGGAAAACTCCTCAATCGCTTGTCTTCCGATCCGCCAACCTTTTCGGGCATGACCGCGCGCCTGTTCTGCGGTGATGATGCCCTCGCTGCAAAGAGAGTTTATGGTTCCCGTCTTCAATCGAAGGATCCTGGCGCCTTCCTTGGCGTAAACGGTGTCGCCGTTTCGATTTTCCACGATCTTATTTACCAATCGAGAGATCTCTCGCTTTGGGAAATTCAAATCCGCCAGAGTCTTCTTCTTCGAGTCCCAAGAACACGGCGCGATTTGTCCGTCAATGAGTGCGCGGACGAATCTTCCCGCGTCATATCCAACTCTATGAAGGATCTTTAACGCGTGATGAAATGTGGTCGCCGGCGCGTCTGCAAGTTGGGGAACAATCTGTCGTTTGATTTGACGTCGTAAATCGTCGACGCTTGCTTTCTTGAACCTCCAGGCGGGGTAAGAATCTACGGTCGGCCCGCGAAGTGGCTGGAGGCATTTCTGTTCGATCAAATCAGTGACTGATTGTACGTCGACACCCAATGTTTGGGCTGTTTCTTGCATACCCAAGGCCTCTCTAAACTCGCGCCGCACGGCTTCAACATGGTCGCGTTCGACAAGCACAACGTTTCTATTTGGACCAATCTGCCGACTCATTGTCTTCAGCTTTCCGGTTTCGATTAGGCTATTAACTGTATCCGTCCCCCCTCCAAGCCGATGTTTAGCTTCTGATTTAGTCATGTATTTTCTTTTCTCGGCAGGGATTTTTATAATGCGGCGCCAGTCGGATCGGAAAAGCGGGTTGTCTTGGACATAGTCGTTGAAAACTGAGCGCAAGAAATCAAATTGGGTGGACGGCAATCTTTTAAAAAGGGTCTCATAGAATCCGCCGAAGTCCTTCTTCAATCCCTTCCGGGACACAACATCGCTTTTCTGGTCTCGCAGCCAGCTCAGAAACTCCCAAAATGCATTTGGCCAATCCTCAAAGACCAGGACAGCCTTTGCAACGGAGGGAGACGGATCGATTGTCGATCGACGGGACTCCCATCTTTTTCCAACAATGCTTATGAAACCTTCGTATTGTCCAGCGACAAATAGGACGGCGGATAACAAGTGAGATAAGTCAAGGCTAAGGAGCGGGTTGTCGAGGTCAAAATCAGCCCGAGGGTTCTTGCTCAGAGGAAACTGACAGAGTTGGTGGACGCGCTGCGCGAGTTTGACTTCATGTTCTTCGACGGTAATAGGAATCGATTTTCGCCAGTCAAAGCCACACTTGCAAACACAGAGCTTCTTTCTATTCCAGGAGATTCGCCAGTTGCACCGCAGGCAATTACGTAGCAAAGAGCACATATGTAAAGGGCAAGTAGTCACGGGAAGAAGGTCCCAGACTGCGCGACAATAACCGAATTCCCTGAGACACATGACGCACAGTTTCGGATTCTGGTATCTAATGGTGTAGTGGGGAACCGGATGACCAAAAAACGATAGTGTTAGAAACGTACTGGAGTGGGTCAGAGGAAGGTACATTCGCTTTCGCAGTTCGCCAACGGGCGTGTCCGACAGGTTGGCGAGCGTGCGTAGATCCGCTGTGTTGTCCGATATGAAAGAAGGCGGCGCCGTAATTGGCGGTAACCCAACTAAAGATGTGATCCTAGACGGCGTGTCGTAATAATTCAGATCGCTTAGGCGAAGGATAAAACCAAAGATACTTTCGCCTGGTTCGGGTTGTGCGGGGTTAGGGAGTTTTTCAACCATTTTAGTTCGAAAGGGATCGAGATTTGGATAACTCAGCGATTGCTACTTGCTCGCAAAATAAGAGGTGCTCTCTCGTGGCTGACTCTCCGGCTTGAAGTGCTGGTGTGTTGATAAACCTAGCAACCATATCGCGGGTATTGCAGAATTCTATTTCTTCAAGATTCGAGACGCGCGTTCCTGTCGCGTGCGGCCACGTCCCACGCGATCGAGGTCGGGCATGTATTCTTCGAACGGCACTGCACGTAGTGACTCGATTTCTGTATCGAACGGGTTGACGCGGTTGGGATGTTCAGCCCGTAATCGATCGTTATATGCAGTTCGCAGCATGGTAAGATCTATACGCGTGGCGTCCTCAAGCACTGCGAGTTCGGCCGCTCTGCGAACAAGGTTCATTACCTTTCCAACGCGTCCGTTTGTCGCGCAGAAAATCCGGAACGCAGTTGAGTCCCCCGCCAGGCGCGAACGTTCCCGAAGCGGGAGTTGGCCTTCCAGCATTTTTAGAAAAGCACGAAAGCAGGCGCTCTGTTCTTCTCCTGTCCGCCCGAAGGGAGTTATTTCTAAACGAATTGGGATTCGTCTGCTGAGTTGTTCATTTTCTGATTTCCTCAAAATATTTGCTGCCCACGGCATTCCAGCGAAAACGAAGCCTCTCTTCCACTTAGAGTTATCAATCAAATCCTTTACCCAATCACACTGGTTCTGCAGCACCCGCACGTTGTCTTTATCAACAAATTGTTGGAATTCGTCTATGAAGACCAGTTCTATGCTCAGATCGTCCAAAAGATTGAGCAATCGAGTGGTTTGCACGATCACAGATCCAGATTCCGGACTCGGATCTCCGATACTCTTTAGCATGGCTGATACGAGTTTCTTTTCTGTGCCCCGCGGTGGAGCTCTTACCAACAGGATCCGAATTTTCCTTTGAGAAGCTTCGTCAGCGTAAGACTCAAGTAAAGTTGTTTTGCCACTGCCGGTAAGGCCAGTGACCAGCATACAAAGAGGCTCGGCTGAAATCTTTGAGTGAACTCTGCAGTATTCAATCTGCTTGAGTAGTTCTTTGAAGGTCGGGTAAACAATACGAATGCTCTCAATCTGCGCGATTTTCTCGAGCTTGATTGGATCGTAATTCGACGACGGCAATGTCCATTCCACGCCCGGCGTCGCCAAGTTAAGTGCTTCAGCCGTTGTGGCGCTCTGATGATCAGGTACTTGCATGGTCGGCGTTCTCCCTTCGCGGTGCGAGGCTCGATTTAAAGCCAGTGGTATCCACGTCATCATCGTTATCGTTATCGTTATCGTCATCGGCGGCCGAAAAGCGCGGTTCATCCTGTTTGTGAACGGATGCAGTCGCGGGTTGCTTTTTCGGACGCTTCTTTTGCTTGTCGGCCTTACGCTCAGAGGTATCAATTTCAACGGTTGGCGAGTCGGAATCGTCTGCTGGGTCATTGTGAAGAGATTCGTCATGAGCAATCACGTCTTCATCGAAGTCGGACGAGCCCGCGGATTCTGAATTCGATTTCATCATCTGCGGAATTGCAGAAGGTGTAGCATCTGGCGGTGTCGCGAGCTCGGACGTCGTGTTCTCAAGTTCATCGGCAGTTTCATCCGGCATTTTTAGAACGGAGTGGTAGTCAGGTTGGCGAATACCAACCCAACGTGCGAGTCGGCGTTTCACATCGCCTTTGCCAGACCGGACCCACCCTTCGTTGACGATATCCTGGATTGTCTTCTTAGCTCTTAATAGAGCGGCCGTGTCTTCAGGGTTCACGTTTAATGCCTCCCTTGCATACCTTTTGATCACTTGGTGCTGCCACAGACTCAATCCTTTTGCATAACGCTGATCGAGCGCAGGGACGGTGAGATATCGGTCGTTTCGAGGATCGTGCACAAAAATGACGCCGATGTCCGTCGGATCGTATTTGAACTTTATCGGCATGCTGCCAACATCCATTCTTAGAAACTTCAGTTCTTCGGAGTTGTAGTCGAGGCACTCGAAGGCAATTCCATATTTGGTGATAATTCGCGTCTCAATTCTGCCGAGCAGGACGCGAAGGTCTTGAAGTTTTCGAGGTAAGGCCGGAGGGTAGTTTGTGACACCGAGCGTCCATAGTTTCAATGGAGTATTACGTCGTCTTCTGTTGAGTCGTCTCGCGATAATATCGACTAGTGTCACATGCTTGATTCCCATCCAGGCATTAAACGAAATCACCGCATGTTTCTCCGGATCATAGTCAGCTTTATCAAGAAAATTTGAGAAGGTCGTGCCATCTAGCCTATGTAATCTCGACGCCCAACTTGCATTCAAACTTTCGATATATGGCTTACCGTTCGGATATCGCGGCGGGCTATAATCAATCGTTGTTCCGATTTCATTGCAAGCGTCGGCCAGATCGGCACTGATGTAGCCCGCACCGTTGTCCACGCCGATCTCTTGTGGGACGCCATACACTGGCCAATCACCTTCAACCATGGGATAGAGTTGCTTTAGGTAAGTCTTCGGTTGAATGCCGTGTAGCAGCGCACGCGCAACAGCAAGATAACCGGGACCATCGAAACCGGTGTGACTCGCATAGGGCATGCCGCTGTAGCAATCAACCCCGAGTGTTTCGGTTGCGCGTCCAAGTGGAAGTCCAGTTGTTTCGTCGACCATCAAGAGGTCCGTAGGTGTATCGTCGAACTCGACGCGCTCTAACGGTCTCGTGTACTCCGCGCTTGGCCCATTACTCTGATATTTCTTGTCAGCATAATCCTTACCATATAAGAGCCGATCTTTGTCATAGGGCCGCAACCTATCTACGACATAATGGATAGCTCGCTCGCTTGGTATCGGTAGATGGTCTATGGGCGCTTCCGGTTTATTTTCGTTAACGATCGCCAGTTGCACCGACTCATGAGCCTCCGAAATCGAGACTTTCTTTCCACGCTCAAGAAGTCTCTCGATCTCAGTTCCGATGATATGGTCAACTTCGCGTGCTTTTAGTTTTTCAGTAGTTGAGTAGCAGTCGCCTTTTCGCTTACGGTTTCCTTCGCCGACGCTTTTGGCGCATCTGTTGCCCTGCTTGTGAAACTCGGGTCCGAGTGCGCGGACATCTTTGTTACAGCGCTCCCAAGCAGGTCGATAGACATAGACTACAGTTTTCCAATGCGGTTTTGGCTTCTTGTCGTTCATCTCAGCATGAACTTTGTCGATTATTGGATTTACCGTTTCGGCGCAGAATCGATCTAGGTTTGCGTCAGCAACTGCAGTTACATATGCCAGTCGTCGCCTAGCCTCAAGTTTGCGAGGATCTGAATCGTCAAGCATCGTGAAGTCATCAACAAACCGTTGCGCTTGCTCGCGCTGAATCCGTGTGTCCTGCGTGTTGCCCAGGAACTCAAGCTCGCCGGCATATAACGCTTTGACTAGGTCGTCATACTCTTCGCCCCGAGATTCGTTGAAAGCTATGTCGAGAATTCGGAGCCGGCCGTCAGGCAAGGACTCCTGTACGAGGTACTCACGGCCGAGCCATCGGAAGTGCATATCAACGCTGAAATTGAAGCCACTCATTCTTATTTCTCCTTACCGGCGAGATACACAATGGCCTCCGGGATCAAAGGCTGGTTTATGTCAAAGCCAACAATTCCCCACCGCAGCAACGCGTAGACTGTCCCGGTTTCTACGCCTTCCGTGTTGAAGAATTTGATAAGTTGCCCAAGGGATGCTTTGGAACTATTTCGAAAGAATTCATGACAAAGTATTTGATGGTGTGGATGGACGGGTGTTCGTTGGTAGTAAATGAGGAGCTTGGCGTTATCCAATCGCGGCTGTTGCCGAATCGTTTCCTCAGTGTAGACCTTGAACTCGTAGCCTTCACGAGTTGCAGCCTTGCGAGCCGCACGGAAGGCAGCTTGGTACTTAGGCTGTTTGGCGCGAGTCGAATACTTAATCTCAATCATCTGTTTCTTCCTTTTGCGTTTGATTAGGAAATCGATGGTGAACCTGCGGCGCCTGCCATCAAAAAAGTAATGAACGCGACAGGCCTGTTCCCACACTTCCACGACGTCCATATGGTCCAATTCGACCAGGTAAAGGAAGTCTCTTTCGAGTCGACTTTCATACGCGATGATCTTTTTGTGAATGTAACTGGCAAACTTACCAATGAACTTCCTGAATCCTTTGTTTGTCACTTTCCGGAAAGCCATAGCTTCACCATCATGAATACAGACAAAACCAGGACCCGCGATGCAGAGTGACAGAAGTCGTCACTTTTAGGGCAAGTGGATGAGGAACGGGCAGGAGGAAAATACTTCCCCCTGAGATACATAGGCTAGTGATGTGACAGATTTAGTTTTGTAGAAGAAAAGTGTGGGAGCGTCAACGGGTCATAGAGGCTGACCCGTAAGAATTGAGATTCAATTGTCGTGGGCTCTTACTGGAGGAGTTCGTGAGCGCCGCGGCGTTCAAATTCGGCTCTAACCGCCTGGAGCCAGCGGCTAATCGTTCGTTCTGCTATATCACTATCTGGAGCTTTACGAGATACAGTGGCAATGACGAGCGAATTCTTTGCAAGCTCTTCAACTGCGACGATATGGAGACGGAGGCCTTGCGCAATACTTGCGATCACGGCCGCATCAATATTCCACGGCAGAGCGTCTCTGGATTCGAGTTGCTCGAGAATGGCCGGGGTGATATTTAGCGCTTTCGCAAAGTCGTCGAACGGCACGTCGACTGAACGGCGAAACTGTCGTAGAAACGACGCGAAAGGCAAGTTTCTGACGGTTTGTCGAACCGCTGACTTGCGTAGAAAGGACTCCAATTGCTTGTAGTTTGAAAAGGCGGGAAAACGTTCATTCGTTCCTTCAATGAGGTCGCTAAGCTCGGCGTCGATTTCGTTGTTCAGTTCGTCTTGGTTGTCTTTGTAGTTCACGAGGATCTGAGCCTTTCAGTTTCTTCTTAAGGTCTTCGATTCCTCGGAAAATACGTCTTCGAACTACGGCCTGAGATATGCCGAGCTTCTCAGCTATCAGGTCAACCGATAACCCTTCGCCAAACCATAGAGCTAATGCAGCGCGGTTTTTCTCAGAGACTAGATCAAGGTATTTCCCAAGGTCTCCACCCTCTGGCTCCCCGCTTAAATTTTCACCACTATTGACTAATCGATCTTTCAGTTTTTCAAAATCTTCGTAGTAGACAACCTTCAGGCGGCTTCGCTGTCGTAGGTAATAGTGACCCGCGACGGTTACCGTCCTCGCGAAATAATGTGTAAAGGGGCCTTTTGATTTTTCATAACTCCGACATCCGTTCTTGAGAAATGTCGTGCAGACCTCCTCCACGATATCTTCTGCATCCTCATGGAACAAGCCTCGGGAGGGCTTGATATTAATTCTGAGAAGGTTTGTTCGCCCATACTCCCAGAGCGCGATTTGCGCGTCTTCATCGCCGGCGCGAAAGCAATCTATGAAGTCCTCGCGATCGAGAATTTCTTCATAGCAGTCAGTGTTTTGGAGCTGTTTTTGATTCATCGCGCCCTTACTTTCTTTTTGAGTTTCCGGTGCAGACGCTCCGCGTTATGACGAAATCATTCGGACGTCATTGCACAGAGCCTCTGACTTGAATCGGCACACCCTACTCGCTTCTTCATTGCTCTTCCCACACGGCACGTGTGCCAGCGGTTTGAGGCAAGTCGTATTTGCGTGGAATAGCCGCTGAATGGGGCCTCGCCAGCTACTCACTTGTTGACATGGCAAAGACAATGCCAAAGGCTCCAGAGGAGCCCTTTTCCGAAAGGAACTGCCTGGAATTGCCCTTAAAGGGAAGGTTGGTCCAGTATAGGACTGTGGATTAAACGGAAGGTGTGGTTTAAAAGGGAATCTCTTGAAGAGATACTGTGGTCCGGAAAGTTGCGGGAAGACAAATCAGGACTGAGTACTTCGAATCTATGGCTCGCGATTCTTGTCAGCGTCTCGCGCGCCGTGGTGTTGGGCTGAGAAATCGCATTGAACTAAAAAATCTTTGGCAAAGTGGTTTGTTGACGGCTTTCTCGTTGATGGCTGGACCACAACCCAAGGTATAGACGCGAGCGCGACGTAAAATACTTCGCCGTAGAGAATTTATGTTTGCTCCGGTGGCTGTTACTGGTATCCATAGTTCAGATTCAATGATGTTCTTTGCGAGTCTGTGCGTTTGCACAACGCGGACGTTTTGAGCGCGATCCGCAGCGGATAATATTTCCTCCAAACCTCCGATCCATTCATTGCTTTCACTCGCATTGGGGTCCCCGCCAATATCCTGGAAGTTGATGGAAAAAGTTGTTCCTTCGTCCGTTGTGACTTCATAACTTCTAAGAACGGTAACTGGGCCTTGTACGACCTGCTTTAGTGCCGGTTTTTCAGGGAAAGCAAGTGTAAAGTCTCCGTCCGGACCCTTGAAGATATACCACTTACCAGGCTTCGCCCTTAGCTTGGGCCGAGTTGGTAATTTGTTTTCGGATGCTTGGGCCGTCGAAACAGTGAAGGTTGTACAGTTACCGACGCATGCGAGAGCGATTTCGAAAATGATCAGAAGGCACGAGAGAAATAGAGTTGGGACTAGCCGTAGCCTTTGAGTTCGAAGAGTTCTCATGGCTCTATAGGTCTTGCAGTCCAGGATTTCAGTGGTAGGAGTCATAGTACTTAGTTGAAGTTTGCGGTCGACAAACAGTGACTTGAGCGGGTACGGTTTGGTATCCTTCCCGAAAAACTCTTTGACAACTTAATCAGGCTTATGCGTTTGGCAGTCCGACGTCGCTACGAATGACAAGAACCGCCCCAAGAGCGGATTTACACTTGGCGGATCTTGAACGAGTCCACATTCTAGTCCTGAATAGGACTGCACGCAAGACCTTCTCAACAGGAGGACAATCCTGATGGGAAGAGCATCGCGTGAAACCCCTAAGCATTTGGGCAAGAAGCTTCTGCAGATACGAACTGCATTGGGTTTGTCGCAGGATGGAATGCTAAGGCGTCTCGGCCTCGCGGAAGAATACGGGCGACACTACATCAGCGGATTCGAGAACGGTGAGCGCGAACCATCGTTGTTAGTATTGCTAAGATATTCAAACGTTTCGAAGATTTGGATAAACGCTCTAGTCGATGATCGGATTGACTTGCCCAAGAAAATCCCTGCGGCAGACATGAGCGCGGGCACTCGAAAGGGACACCGCAGTTAGCCGATCCGAGCAACTTGTGGAAGCACCAACCACAAAGCTTTCGCGGCATGAATCGGCCCGCACTCGGCCGCTTACGCAAGCTCTCGTTTGGGTGTCCTGTAGAGTCCTAACGCTCCCGTTGATCCTTAGTATTAATTGATACAGCGTTAGCCGCGTTCTCTTGGTTGACGACCTAGTCATGAACGAGCTCTATTACTCTGATGGTGTTCGTTGGTTACCGCTTCCTCACTGGGCGACGTTTTTTCTCCATCTTGGTGAGGTGCTTGCCTCGCACATCAGTGTAAACAAGAGATTGGTTGCCACAGTCGCCGTTCCGACGCGATCCTTTGCCGCTGCACTTTCGGGATTTGGCATTGTCACTGAAAGAGCTTCGATAGCGGCCGCAACCATTGCTGTGCAGGAACATTTTCAACTACTGATAGAAGCCGAAAAAGGGACACAGGTAACTCTGCTAAGAAGGGGCGTGAGGCATAAAGGAATTATTGACGGCTATGTCGTTGCACATGAAAAGACGTGGTTGTGCGTTAAGGTTCGCGGCGGAGAATTGGGAGCGTGGGAGTTGGTTGGCGAAGAGGAATCTCTAAACGTTCAACTGGTAAGTACTCACGAGGAGGATACGATTCCAAAGCGAATAACAGGAAAGGTTGTAATGCCGCTGAGCGCATTTGCCAAAACGCTGATCGGATCTGAAAAGGTAGGTTCCTTTGGAGCAACGTCTCGGTGTGACTGTGCGATAGTAGGGCATCTCACTAATCTAAAACAGGAAATATTGGAGACTAGTTTTGCGGTGCCAGGGACAACGACTGATCTTAATCAGGGTGTCCTACAGGATGTCCTTCGGGTACGTGAATTTTTGGATACTGGTGAGCATTACCGGTCGGTTGTTGTGAGCACGCTTAATCGTTCGGGTGCGAGGTGGTCCGACGCTATTCCGTCTGTTGTAGTATTCGATGGGTCTACCGCATTCTTGCGGTCCAGGGGCGTGTTTTCTTCAGCCAATTGGCTTGTGATACTCGACCGTCGGGATGCGACATTTGGTGACGCGATGGCGGCTTGTAATCAAGACTACGCCAAAAGAAAAGCGGATGATATTCGCTTCGAGGGTATTGTCGATCTCCCGGAAGGAATTGATTTGGTTACTTACTACGAGGCACGATGAATAACACTCTTAGTTCGAACCAATTCTTGCGAACCAGTCAGATCTACGACTGCCTTCGGCGAGTTTCAACTGCGCGGATATGGGCTCACTTTCCGGAGCTTAACAAGTTGAATATGTGTTTTCGAAACTTGAAATCTGCGCTGGGAGACAACGCAGACGATGAGTATTGGGCTATGTTCAACTGGCGAATCCGCCGTTTCCAATTCATGCTGTCTTGCGTTCCACTTGCTCCAAAGCATCCGTCTTTTGACGGTTTGGCAACACGAGAAACGTTACTCAACAGGTTGTCCGGTTGCGCTCAATCCTATCCCGTACATACTGATCAAGTGACTGACTTGGTTAACGCATTTGAATCTGTGTTCGAAACGGACGCGAATCACTTGCTCCAGGCTGTTATCGACCAAAACGTTGAGAATAGTAGCGCAACGGTCGTCGTAATCCGAGATGGTCAATTCGTTGATGTAGTTCAGCAAGAGCTTCTTCGGCAAGAGGCGACTAACAGGATGCAGGTTATGAGTCCTAAGCAAATTAGCACTGGTGGCTGTTATCAAAGCATAGTCATTTGTGGCGCGCGTCGTTGGTATCCCGAATATTTATTTACAGTTCCGCGCGGTGAACGTGTCTATCTGATTTGTTACAACTGGCTTTCTGATCGTTGGAGTGCTCAACATGCATTTCTCAAGGCAGAGACTTGTGCTTATAGATCAACCGCGACGGCGAGGAATGATTCTGATAAGGAATCTGTATCTTCTGACGAAGTTGATGAGGCCGATGAGATAATCACTGAGATTGACGTTTCCCGGCTAGTCGGCCGCCTTGGTAGCTTACGTGAGGAATCGAGTGAAGCTGAGCAAGTAGATGCAATATTGCTCCTTTTAGAAGGAGACACGGCTGTATTCATGGAAGCGTCAGAAGACAGTAAGACTATGACGATCAACGTGGACTTTCCCGAAACAGCAGGTGGTGACCGTACGAGGTTTCGCAGAATTCGAAATGTTGATGTTCAAGTTGGGGACTGCGTTATCTTGCGAACGAAAGGCGGTGGCGATTATCTGCGTCCGGTTGCCGACAGGTTTTTGGGGCAACAAGCGGAACGAGTTCGAAGTTCCCAATACGAATGGAAGTACCGTCTCAACGCCCTAGTAAAAACTGAGGGCGCTCTGCCGACGAGTATCGCGTTGCTAGATAACGGTTCCTTTCGAGCTGACGAGAATAACCTGCGCACTTGGATGTCAGATGCCAATATCCGCCCTCAGGATTTTCGTGATTTTGAAGCGATCATGAAACTAATCGGCATGGGCGATCGTGCCGTGGAATACTGGTCTAATGCCGAATTAATTCGTTCGGCGCATATGAAAGCAGGAATGCACATACGTCGATTGCTTCTGAGAGTTATGGCCACCGCCGATTTGAACACTCTCGAAAGGACAGGGCGGATGGAATTTGAACTACGTGGCAGCGATGCGGGAAGCCTTACAGCTTTTAGAGTTCGTTCGATTTCAACGAGGCTATTTAAAGTACCGTTATCGAGAATTGCCGAACCCTTTGAAGTATCGAACGTATTGGAAACATCCTAGCGAGCAAGACGCTAAGTAGAACGATGGCAGACCACATAACGAATCGGGCAGGAATAGTCGCCGCCCTTGCAGAGGAATTGATCGGGCCGGCATCGCGCGGACGTGAAATCGACTGTTCCGGTGACGTCAGTTTCTTGACTATCCCAGAGTCGTATGGCCCGTTCAAACAGACCGGGAGCGGCGAAGAAATATTACAGCGAGATACACCCACAAAGCGATATGGAATCGGCGTTCTTTATCCGCAAGGACTCACCTTCGATGACGAAGAGAAGCAGGACTCGGTCGAGCAGTTGGACGACCCTTCCGCTGATGAAGTCAGCGCGATCTCGGTTAACGAAGACGTTGACGGAGATCGGAGATCTGAAACGATCGCAGAAATTGCGTCGCGCTCCGGTGGTGTAGATAGCCAAATAGATAGTGACGAAGACATCGAGGTTTCGAATGCCAATCTCTACAAACCCAGTACGATGGCTATTAGTTTCCTTGCCGAGTTGGATAGCGATACGTTTCTCGTAGTGGAAGCGACGGGTGGGCGGTATCGCGATAAGACGGTTCAAGTCGGAGATGCACAGAGAACGTGGTGGCTTCGGAGTCCCGTTGGCTTAACATCCAAGTTTAGTTGTGCCGAGATAATGTCGGCCAACGTGCCGAGCACCATAGCACCATTTTCATCGGCCACAGAGAATACTGACGGCCTGGCCTTAGAGATAACTCTCATTGCACGTCCGTACGGTGGATCTAATAAGTATCTATTTACGGTCTGTCTGATTAATCGAAAGCCAAAAATGGCATCGGCAAACCTTTATTCTTTGTTTCAGGCTCATTTTGTTGTACGTCTTCGGTCACCGCGAGGAACGGCGCGGATATTACCTTATCCGGCGCCGGCCGCGTCTGACCTTGACCCTGAAGAGGAGTCAATCTCGCTGCTTTACCGATACGCGGAGACATTTGCAGTAGGTCACGGTTGTGCAGCGAATTGGGAACTTAGCCCGGGCGCTCATCACCCGGAGTGGCTATCAGCCGAGTGCCTTCCTACCTTCGAAACGCCGAGCATAACACCGGAGGTCCAAGGCAACGGGGTGTCGGCGGAAGTATCGATGGCAGCACTAGCCGGCCTAGTACCTGACAGTGACGGATTTCCAGAATTAGCTCAGATCATTCAACTGTATGAACAATGGATCATAAAGAAAACTGGTGAAATCGGAGCACTCAATAAAGGGTATCGAGCTGCTGCGGAACGGCACATGGAAGTTTGTTCCACCGCTTTGAAACGAATGCGTCAGGGACTTGAGTACCTAAGGATGAATGAGGATGCGCGTCGAGCTTTCCAATTGGCCAACCATGCAATGCTCATTCAACAGGCGCGAAGTAGGCGTGAAGCGCGTCGGGCAGTATTTGATGCGAAAGCAAAACGTGTCGAGTTTTCCCCACCCTTGGAGGAGCCAGACTTGTTCACCTCTGATCGAGGCAAGTGGAGGGCTTTCCAGATTGCATTCCTCCTGCTTTCAATTCGCTCGTCCGCAGAGGCAGATGATCCAGATCGCAGCACTGTCGAATTGATATGGTTTCCTACTGGGGGCGGAAAGACCGAAGCCTACCTTGGCCTCGCTGCGTTTTGTACTTTTCTCCGCTTGTTGCGAAACAGCTATGACGCTGGAGTGCATACGTTGATGAGGTACACATTACGATTACTCACCGCGCAGCAGTTCCAGAGAGCATCAGGTCTGATTTGCGCGATGGAGTACTTAAGGCGACTCGAATCCAGGGCTGGTCGCGGTTTTTCGGAAGAGCAAATAAGCATCGGAATTTGGTTAGGAGGCAGTAGCACACCGAACTCCCGAGCTGAGGCAATCAAGGATCTAAGGGCTCTTAATAGTCCAAAGAAATACACGGAGAACAAGTTTTTGTTAGGACGATGTCCATGGTGTGGAGCGCAAATGGGAGTCCTGCGGTACGCGGGGGAAACGCCATCAGGCGCGCCGCGTGTAATTGGATATGAACCCGAAGGAAACACTGTCGTTTTCAAGTGTCCTGACAATCGATGTGAGTTCAAAAATGGCTTACCTGTCTATGTTGTAGATGAAGACATTTATGAACAACGCCCTTCTTTGATCATTGGGACTGTAGATAAGTTTGCTATGCTAGCCTGGCGTCCTAAAGCAAGGCGGATCTTCGGGATAGATGATGAGGGGCAGCGCGAACTGCCACCGCCAGGTTTAATCATTCAAGACGAACTGCACTTGATTGCTGGCCCTCTGGGGTCGATGGTTGGCCTTTACGAAGCCGTCGTGGAAGAGCTATGCACCAATCGTAACGCGGGCATGCGAGTTGTGCCTAAGATCGTAAGTTCAACCGCAACCATTCGTCGGCATGAGGAACAAGTCAAGGCTCTTTATGCTCGGAACAAGGTTAATCTATTCCCACCGCCTGGACTTGAAGCTAGTGATTCCTTCTTCGCGCGGTTTGCAACGTCGCCCGACGGTCGGCCGGTTCCAGGGCACCTTTACGTCGGCGTTCATGGCGCGGGGCTGGGTTCGCTACAAACCGTTCAGGTTCGAACATTTGCTTCCTTGCTACAGGCACCCGTCGCGCTCTCTCTCGAAGAACGCGATCCGTGGTGGACGCTGATGCTATTCTTCAACAGCCTACGGGAGCTTGGAACAACTCTGTCGCTGTTCCAGTCGGACATCCCAGACCGCTTTTCTGTCTTGCGAAATCGATTGGGTTTGGCAAGCAATGATGTTCGTCGCTTTTGGAGGCTTCGAGAACTTACCGGTCGTTTGAATAGCAGTCAGGTTCCTGAGGCAATTTCTGCTTTGGAAGTCACAACGACAAGTTCCGACGCCATTGATGTTTGTTTGGCTTCAAACATCATCGAGGTAGGCGTTGACATCGACCGATTGTCACTTATGTCAGTGGTTGGTCAACCAAAGACCACATCGCAATATATTCAAGTTACAGGCCGTGTAGGGCGGAAATGGCGTTCACGACCGGGCTTGATCATTACGATCTACAGCGCTTCGAAACCTCGCGATCGTTCACATTTCGAAAAATTCCGCACATATCACGAGCGGTTGTACGCTCAAGTAGAACCAACTAGCGTTACACCGTTCTCTCCACCAGCACTCGACCGTGCGCTCCATGCCGTTATGACTGTTTACGCACGGCAATTAGGAGACAAGGCGCTTGCGAATCGACCTTATCCGTTCCCTGCCGATTTGATTGATCGATTACGCGAAATTCTCATTGCGCGCGTAAAAGAAGTTGACAACGATGAACTAGAGAATTTCGAACGTGTTTTTGAGATCAAGAGCCAAGAGTGGAAGCGATGGGGGCGAATGTCATGGGAAGGAAAATGGGACGAAACAGATCCTCCCTTGTTACGCGAGGCTGGAGCGTACGTGAGTCGTGAACGCAAACGCTTATCGTGGCCCACGCTGCGTTCAATGCGTAACGTCGACGCAGAATGCCAAGCTCAAATAACTCAGCTTTATATCAACGACGAGATAGCAAAGAATGCCTAAAGGACCGATCCGCAGAGCACAGTTGATAGCCCCATTTGGTGTCGGCGCGATGGTGATCGTTCGGGACGGAACATCCCTAATCACCTGTGGCTTGGATCATTGGCACGAAAAAGAGGACGACGGTGAGGGCGTCCCGGTCGATCCCTCTGAATTCATTTTCGACGAATGGCGGCTGCAGCAGCAACTGCGCGTGGATCATTTTCGGTTACCGCCGGACTACCGTGAAAATCGATGGGGAGGTGAACGGGTACCAAACTTCAGATTGCATGTACCCTTCTTGCGCTTTCCCCAGTGGCATTTTTGTCCGGATTTGAGATGTAAGCAATTGTATGACGTCCCACTGACAGTCCGCGACCGGATCAAGTGCGAAGCGTGCTTGAGCAAGAACCGGACTCGTTATCTTGTTCAAGTTCCGTTTGTCGCAATGTGCGAGAAAGGGCATATTCAGGATTTTCCGTGGCGTGAATGGGTTCATTCAACGATAAGTCCGACTTGCACACAGCCCATGCGACGAATTGCCACCGGTGGCTCTTCGCTAGCTGCTGAGAAGGTCAAGTGTAAGTGTGGAAAGGAACGAACCCTAGGTTCGATCACAGAGGCGAGTAAAGATTCTACTTTTCTCACAAATCGTTTGGATGCGAGCGGGGAAAAGTACTGGTGCCGTGGCCGCATGCCGTGGTTGGGATCCGACATTCAGGAAGCTTGCGAAAAGCCAGTTAGAGGTACGTTAAGAAGTGCTTCGAATGTTTACTACGCACATGTCAAGACTGCGATCTACCTTCCTCGTGGAAGTAGAGGGGTGCCAGATGAGTTATTGCAAGATCTAAGATCACGAACGATATTCGGTTCCATCAGCATGCTGCTGCGAGCAGGCGTTGAACCTAGCCCGAATGAACTCAAAGACACATTTCCGGAAATTCTCAGTCCCTACTCTGTTCAACAGATAGAAGCAGGTCTCAAGATCTTGTTTTCAGTCGACGAAAAATCGGATGATGGCAAAGTACTAAGCGATGACCCTGAGACTGCCTTTCGGCGAGAAGAGTACAAAGTTTTGCGCAATGCTCGTGATGAAAATGAACTGCTGATCAGGCCCAATAAGTTAGACGAATACGGAGTAATCGTCAGGAAATATTTTTCAACAATTAACTCTATCAATAAGTTACGAGAAACAAGAGCGCTGGCTGGCTTTAGTCGAATCTTCCCTGAAAATGATGACGGACTGGAGAGCCGGAAGGCGATGTTGCGGCGACGTGTTCTGCCGCCGTCACAGAGCTGGTTGCCGGCGTACATAGTTTTCGGGGAAGGAATCTTTCTGGAATTCGATCAGAGCCGACTAAGTGAGTGGGAAACACGACCGGAGGTCGCATCGAGAGTTGCAAATCTCGACAGGCGTTACAGAAAGCAAGAAACGAAGGGCACACCTGTGAATGTGACGCCTCGTTTATTGTTGCTGCACACAGTAGCCCACTTATTGATGAATCGTCTGATTTTCGAGTGCGGATATGGTTCAGCTTCATTATGCGAGAGGCTATATGTCTCCAACGATAACGAAGCTCCGATGGCAGGCATCCTCTTATACACTGCCGCGGGCGACGCGGAAGGAACGCTAGGGGGGCTTGTAAGAACGGCGAGAGCTGGTTTTCTGGAACCCATGTTGCAGAGGGCTCTAGAGTCGGCACGTTGGTGTTCTGCAGACCCTGTGTGTATGGAGATGGGAATTCTCGGAGGGCAAGGCCCGGACTCTTGCAACCTCGCGGCGTGTCATAGTTGCGCGTTAGTGCCTGAAACCGCGTGTGAAATGTTCAACCGATTCCTCGACCGAGGCGTAGTTGTAGGAAACCTCTCCGCCGCGCAACTTGGGTATTTTAATTAAGCGCGAAACGTGATATACCGGTGTTGATGACCCAGACCCGGACCGTAGCCACCCAGAGTCCCAGAAAACCCAAACGCACTATTTCCAAACCGGTGGTGCCGTCCACGGGTCAAACTCCCGTCATTTCGTATTTCACCGGTGGCGGGTTTCTAGATCTTGGCTTCCTCAGCCACGGTTTTAAGGTGGTTTGGAGGAATGAGAATAACCCTGCTTTTGCGGATGCGTACGAACACGGAATGGCGGCATTGCTTGGCCAGAAAGACGAGCACGTAATTAAAAACAGATCGTCAATCCTTTCGATACCCTGCAAGCAAGTTTTGAAGGAAGCGTTTCACAATACCGGCAAGCCGCAAACGTTCGGGGTAATTGGTGGTCCTCCTTGTTCCGATTTCGCAAACGGTGGTAAGCACAAGGGCGGAAAAGGCCAGAATGGCATGCTCACGAAGGTCTTCGTCGACCATATTCTCGAAATTCAGCCATCGTTTTTCCTTCTTGAAAACGTTAAAGGATTATTTCAGATACATCGGCCTTTTCTGAACCGCCTAATCGCGAAACTCAATATTCGGTACGATACCAGTTTGAAATTGCTGGACGCGTTGGATTACGGCGTGCCGCAGAGTCGCGAAAGAATGTTTCTTGTTGGCTTCGAAAAAAGATGGCTAAAGAACTCATTAGCAATTGACGAGGATTTGAATGGTAACGGGATGTGGTTCCCGTGGAGGAGAAAGAACCACCGGGACGCGAAAAATGCCTATGCGTGGCCAGGTCAAGATCCCTTTGGAGGCTCGCCAGAAAAGCCAGCAGGAATTCCTGAGAAGTTAATGGTCGGCACTTGGATTTGTGACCCGCAACTCGATGTCACAACTCTGCCAAATGGATTAGATCAATTTGTCGCGAAAAGCACTAAGTTTCATCGAATTAACGAAGGCGATGATAGTCGCAAGAGTTTCAAGCGGCTGCATCGTTGGCGTTATAGCCCGACGGCCGCTTATGGAAAGAATGAAGTTCACCTGCATCCAATTCACCCGCGCCGGTTGAGTGTTAGGGAGGTCATGCGAATCCAAACGATTCCTGATGAATACGTCCTACCTGAAAAGATGTCACTGTCACATAAGTTCAGACTTGTGAGCAACGGCGTTCCGGTAAAACTGGCAGAAGCTGTGGCAGCGTCGTTTGTAAAAGTCGTAGACGAACACAGTCTGAAGTTGCCTGAGAAACATCAAAGAAAATAGCGCTACCCTAACGCGTGCTGTGCCCAATGGCAGGAGGTCTTTAGGGGGCAGTCCAGACACTTCGGCTTGGCTGACCTGCAAACTACTCCGGCAAAGTCGAGTAATCCGTAGTTATGTTCTTTGCAGACCCGTGAAGTGCGCGGTAACCAGATGCGCGCAACCTCCTTGATAATCGGATTTCGCCGAACATCCGCCTGAGTCTCTAGTCCGTAATATCTCGAGAATAATCTCTGAACATTAACGTCGACGATCTCGAAACGCCGGTTGAATCCAAAGCATAGAACGGCTCCTGCTGAATACGCTCCAACATGGGGGATTCTTATGAGATCTTCATATTGGTTCGGGACTTTGCCACCATTGTGCTGAATTAACCACCTCGAAGCTGCTTTTAGTGCATCGGCTTTTTGATTACCAAATCCTAATTGTTTCAATCGCCTGACGAGCTTGCGCTTCGGCGTACGAAGCAGAGACTCAGCGTCAGGAAACATCCCTACGATCATAGGCCACAGTGTAGCTACATTTTCGGCCTTCGTTTTTCTAAGAAGCATTTCCGTAATCAGTTGGTGAAAGGGACTAAGGCCTTGCTCCCGCCAAGGAAACTTGCGTCCATTCTGTCTATACCATCTGACGAAAAAGCTGCGGTCGACGACTGAGCTATTGCTTGCACGATCGATACGGCGCATGGTGACAGGATATCACTAACTACGATGCAGAATTTCACTAACTATGAGAACCGACAAGCTTCTTCTTCACTCTAGTGTAATTGCGTTCCTTTGAACCGCAACGGAGACAAGGCACACGCGTATCCTCCGGCTCATCCGAATCGTCATAAAGAGCTAAATTACAGTTTTTGCAAAAGGCCGCCACTGCATAACCCCAAAAATGGGAACAGCCCACGGAAGCCCCGGGGCTGTACTGACAAACATCGCTTGAACGCTAGTTAGTCATCATACGGTTGGTTTTCTACACCATTGTCCCAACCTTTGTTGTAAGCGTCTGAAACGAAGAATTGGTCCACAGTGTTGTGCCAAAGGTCGTCAATGATGCCGGCTTGCGAACCGGCCGCTTGGCCCTCGTTGTGTTCCATTTCCGTTATCTCTGAATCGCTGGCAAACAGGATGTCGAAAAAACCCATGTGGTTTACCTCCTTCTAGACTTTCGGGACTTAACCCGCTACGGGAATTCTAGCGCCGATTTTGCAACAGGCAAGACTTTGGCCCGATAAATCGACTTATGGAGTGTTTTATTTTGTCTTCAACTTTCGTGCGGCGTTTTCTCATCTTCCTTTGACACGCCCATCGGTCTTTATGAATTTTCCCGAAGCGACCACGTTCAGCGGAACGCATTCGAGAGCCGTGCAGATATCACTGTTTCTTAGTCCGCTGACTGATCAGCACGGAGCGATGGATACGCATTGGCAACGGGTGCGTCAACAGGGACTTCACAACCTGCGACTAGCGGAGGCGCTTCTGCCTTCGAACAAATAAACAATTGCACAACTGAACGACAGTCTGTGATCGGCTGCCTTACCCCCGAGTTTAACTAAGTCGCTTTGGGGACCAATAAAGCATGGACGCTGTTCGCTTGCTTTCGAGCTTCAACAATCATGGGGATTGGTGGCAGATACCCGCCCCTCTTCGTCTCCCACCACCCCAGACTCTCATTGGCACGCATCGAAACCGGAGCCTCACCGTCAAAAGCTCTGTGAATAATCGACCGCGTCGGAATTCTCATATTTTTGTGTAAATACTTTGCAATATTCGAAGCGCCGCCATTGTGATTTACATGGACAATCCGCAAATCAGCTTGTGGCGGAGAGACAAAGTCAAACCCTGGTTGATGGAGTTTGTCACGATCGCTTTTTTTGTACTGAAGTGATGCTTCGAGCAGCATGCAAGGCATTGGCCATCCCTTTGCAATGCCAATTGTTGCCGACTGAACACTGGCCTCGGCGCAGAGCGCCTGCTTAACCATCATGATCTTTTCGAAAGAGATGGGGCCCTTCGCGTGAGTACGAATCATTTCCGGCAAAAAGCCGACGTGGCCAGCAATGGCTTCCATCAGGGCTTCTTCTGGATCTCTCTTATTGAGGGAAGAATGTGTCCGGCAAAATTTTAATCTCCCTTGGTCAGTGAGTGTCAGTAGGTGGGCCAATTCATGCCACTTAGAAAAGTAAGAACGAAAAGCCTTTTCTCCGCGACAGTCGATTATCGAAATGAATTGACGCTCTCCTGGTTTTGGCTTGAGTCGCTTGAAAGTAATGGCGAAGACGCCAGGCTTTAGCTCATGGTCGAGTAACGCAAACTCTTTTTCACCACGGCGGAAAAAATGGTCCCGCACCTCCTTAAGTTCGTCGTCTGAGTGGATCTCCCGAAAGTTAGTATCGAGGTGGGTCGCCGCGTTCTCAAGCAGCTGCGAGAGCGAGTGACAAGGAAACTGGTTCAATAACTTCCTCATCCGGGAAGCGCAATAAGAAATGATTTCGGTGAGGGGATCATCTCGCCCCGGCAGTCCGAGATCTCGTGCCAGCTTCCAAATTTGAAGGTTGTTCTTTAATCCACCAGCCATTGCTATTCCAGCTCTTTGATCAGTGTATAAAGTCGTTTCCAGTCCTCAACCGTAGGCGGCTTAATTGAGTCATTACTCCTTCGAGCAATGACCGAGCGATGTGTCTCTAAGAGTGTTAACGTATCCGCATAAGAAAGCTCGAGTTGTTCCGCTGCTATTGATAGGGTCGATGGGATCTGGACCGGTTCACGTCGCTGAGCTGGCCTTGCAGTTTCCCCTCGTAACAGATAGTCGAGGGAAGCTCCCATCGCATTGGCTATCTTCAAGGCATTCTCAGTGCTGGCGTTCCTCTTATTTGTCTCCACGTCACTCAAGAATCCCTTACTCAGCTGAGTCTTCTTTGCGAGCTCCTCTAATGTCCAACCAAGATCTTCGCGAAAACCTCTAATGCGATCTCCGGTAGTCGGCATTGTTTTCCTTTCCGTATCGCGTATCGATTATTGCGGCGGCGATTATATCTCTTGCGATCAGAAAATAAAATAGCGATTTTCCTTGACATCCCAAGTTCGCTTATCGCAACATAATCAGCTGTAAGCGAACAACGGGAGGGTGAGGCTCGAGCACGAGCTTTAGTAAATTACGCGGGAGGTTAGCAAAATGGCAGATGTACAAGTGACATGCATTAACAAGCAGCCTCGGAATGATACGCACGAGGGTATCACGCATCTGGGCGGTACTAGTTGGAAATGGACCAGACAAGAGGTAATCACCTCAATCGAAGCCGGAACGAATACGTTTTTCACGAAAGTTGACGGGAAAAGGGCGGATGTGTCTGTACGGAACGGTGCGCACGGTAAATATGTGCAAACCCATGCCGACGGTCAGTGGAACAACAATCTATTGGCTCTCCGAGAGTGCTCATAACTGAAAGGGGTCGATTGGATGCAATGAACGGAAAAGCGCATACGATTGGCGGTATGGTTGGCGGGCCATTGGTGGGTGCGGCACTGGCAGCGAATGCCCAGCGGCAACCAACAGTGGCCGAGATTTGTGGCTGGTTAGCCGGCGGTGTCCTCGGTGCAAGAGGTCCAGACCTGCTGGAGCCGGCTATTTGCCCGCACCACCGAAAATTCTGCCACAGTGGATGCGCATTTATTCTGAACATTGCGACGATCCAGAGTCAAACCCTACAGAGTTCGATCCAAGGTCTAATGAAGAGTGCCGAAGACTATCGACTACTAGCCGCTCTTGATACAGCCAATGGCGCGTACCATCAGCTCCGGGCATACCTGCTGGAGTTTCTGGCCGGGTTGCTACCAGGTCTTCTTGGCGGCTATGCGTCACATCTCGTTTTGGATTCAACTACAGCTTTCGGACTCCCACTCTTTTGATGTTGTCGAAACCAGAGAGGAGAACTCAACCAATGGCGTTAGGAAAACACAGAAGAACATCGCAGGGCACTTTTCGCAGGGAGCGAAGCGACTCGCTGGCAAAGAACCTAAGGAAGGAGTATCCGGAAATCGATCATGTCCATGGCAGCACGAAGCTGGGAACATTGAAGGAGAAGTTCGGGGTCGATTCACTGAACAAGGTACGTGAAGAACTTCGCGAGCAGGCCAAGAAGTAACCGTCGAGGTTTTGAAGGTGGAGGGAGTCTAATGGAACATCATCACGCGGTAAATCATTTCTATGTTAATGCGAGCCGGTACGAAACGGAACGGCCCATGCTGACGGCTGCCGAGATCAAACAGATCGCCGGCGTCGATCCGGGCAATGATCTTTTTCTGGAAGTAGAAGGCGATCATCCCGATCGGTTGATAGCGGATGCTGAAGCTGTTCACCTGAAACACGATGAAGATACCCGTCACTTCTATTCTGAGCCGGCGAAGCCTAAACAAGTCACGATCATCGTGAACGGTACCCCGCACAAATGGCCAAAGGATGAAATCTCGTATGCCGAGGTAGTCACTCTTGACGTTCCTGATTATCTCAATCACCCAGAGATCACTTACTCGGTTAAGTACAAGCGCGGTCGCAGTGAAAAGCCTGAAGGTGTCTTGAGTCCGGGTGCATCCGTGAAAGTTAAGGAAGGAATGATCTTCAGTGTTTCAGAAACTGGTCAATCATAATGATGATATCAAGCGACTGGTAGAGAAGGGTTACGCGGTAGCGTTCGACAGCAGCTACCTGGTTATTCGCGATATTCCATACTTAGACGACAAGGGTCAACTGCAGATTGGTGCGATCGTTTCTAAGCTCGTACTTGTCGACGAAGTCAAGGTTATTCAAGATGACCATCAAATCTTCTTCGCTGGTTCATTCCCTCATAGCATAGATAAGAAGCCAATTCCGAATCTAGCTGGCGGACCTACAAACTTGTCATTGAGTGAGGCGGCAGCAGACGTGGTTGTAGAACGCTCGTTTTCCAATAAGCCCTGCGACACTGGCAAATTCGCAGATTTCTTCGAAAAGATTGAAAGCTATGTTGGCATAATTTCAGGGCCAGCGATGGTGTTGTACGGTGCTTCGCCTTATACATTCCGCACCGTCGAAGCAGTGCCTGACTCAGTGTTTAAATTTCACGACACGCTTACCAGTCGAGCGGAAATTACTGATCTAGCAGCCAAATTTTCGAATGATATTATCGCGCTGATCGGATTAGGGGGGACGGGTGCTTACATCCTAGATTTTCTCGTCAAGACCCCTGTCCGAGAGATCCGAGGATTCGATTCTGACATTTTTCATGTGCATACAGCTTTCCGTTCCCCGGGCAGAGTTGACCCTACTGAATTCGGAAGAACGAAAGCCGAGGTCTATGGTAATAGATACGATAACTTTCGAAAGTGCCTATCGATCGTGGCGAAGTTCATTGATGCTTCGTCAACGGGAGACCTTGAAGGCGTAACGTTTGCGTTCGTATGCGTTGATAAGGGTTCCTCCCGGGCTGCGATCTTTGATCTTTTACTTTCAAAGGAAATTCCGTTCATTGATGTTGGTATGGGCTTGAACAGAAAGCATGACGCGTTAAACGGAATGATCAGGACCACCTACTATTCTGCGGAAAAGGGCAACGAAGTTCGCGATAAGGGGTTTTCAGAATTGGTTGATAATCCAGACGACATATATAGACACAACATTCAGATTAGTGAACTAAATGCGCTCAATGCGGCGTTGGCGGTGATCAAGTTCAAACAGCTGCGCGGGTTTTATTATGAAGAGGCTCCGGAGTATAACCGTCTGTTTGAGATTGGCGATTGCCGCTCTGTTGGGGAGTCTGAACTGTAGATGAGATGGGAACTGAAGCACGTCCACTATATGCCTAGTGAACTACAGCCGGGAGTGCTCTACGTTTCAGACGAGTTCGAGATTGCTGCACATCTCTGCGCGTGCGGGTGTGAAGCGAAAGTAAGAACTCCGCTGGATCACACCGAATGGAAGCTGGAAGAAACAACAGATGGACCGAGCCTTTACCCGTCAATTGGCAATTGGCAACTTCCTTGCCAGTCACATTACTGGATACGTAACGGCCAAACCATATGGGCGCCTAGTTGGACTCCTGAAGAGATAGCTGAGGGTCGCCGTTGTGAAATCGCTCGCCGCGAAGCCTACTATGAAGGTCTTCATAAAGAACCTAGTCGGTGGCGATCGTTTTGGAACTGGGTGAAAAGACTTTTTCTTAAAGGGCGGCCCGCCGATTAACGCTTACCCAACGCGTCCATTAATTGGACGTTGAACTCCGTCGTGGATAACTATCGCGGCCATTGCCGATCAGACGAAGCCAACCGGAACTGAATCTATTGCTTCCGAGCCAAGGCGCTGGTCTCTCCCGAAAAAGAGTGAAACGCCCGCGACCGGCACCTTATTCTTCGCTTTTCAATAATGCGATCGCGAACATTTTCCGGGTAATGAGTAGAGAGATCTAGGTTCTCATAGTTATTGAAATCTCGCCGACGAAGATACAACAACTTACAAGACTTTTCTCATAGTTAGTGATCTTATCCTGCTAAATCACCATAGTTACTGATCCCATCGTCAATGTTCCACACCGCCACACGGCGCATAGTCGGTGTGATACTGTTTGGAAACTATCGGGTTGAAAAAGGACAAATCAGATGACTAATAAGCTCCGAAAAATCAGAGAGACCTTACGCCTAGTTTTCGCCAACCCGCTCGTTCACCTCAAGTCTGTACGAAAGACGTGTCGGGTTGTTTAGAATGAAATCGCAGGGGTTTTGGATCACACAATCTACGTAGAATTCTCGGACAATTCTTTGGCAGCAACTTGCCAAGTTCTCCGAAACTTCCTGGCAAAGAGAAAGCAACTAACTGTCATTAAGGACGAAAGGATCAAGAATATGCTTTCTATCACCAAGCCAACAATATAGCTTCTTAAGTCTAAGGCTCGACCAATTCTGAGCGTGCTCAAATCCCAATACCAAACGGTGATCTTGTGACTCTGGCGAGAAGAGCTTCAAAAGTTATTCGCGCGCCCGTGCTTCCTACGTAATAGTCGCGGATCTGAAAAAAACCGCGCTTTATCGGAATCGGGCGAAAGACGACATTAGGTCTAAGCGGATGGTGTGCTCATCTAGAACATCTGGCTCGAGATCGAGGAAGAAAGCGTGATTGTTTTGCTGTTCTCTTGGGAGCCAGCGAAGCAATGATGGCGGGTCTATGAAGAGTGTCTTTCCCACTATGGCCTCGATTACGTCGTGAGCAGTTGACGCAAGATACCACAAGAACTAAGTGACTGACAGCAAATATCCATAGTTACCGTCACTGAGAAGTAACTGCGACACGATGTCATAGGAGACACAATGGAATACAGAAGTTTTTCAGATGTGTTGAAATCCGATTCTCATAGTTACCGGTTCCGAAAATCTTGACTTTTGCTTTCGCCGAGAATACAGTCCGTGCTGCTTAGACTAAGGGCTGATTCTCACGAGCCTGCCTCTGTCTGCAAACTCGCAAGATCCAGCCATTCGCATTCGTTCGAAGCTCGCAAAGCGATTTGGAGTCGTGTTAACTGTGCGCAGAAACCGAGGTCCAGCGATATCTCGCGCCAGCGTTATCTCTATCGCGAGCCTTCTCTTTGTTCTGTCCAACCCTTGGAGCCGGTATTTCGGCTGTCTCGCGCAAGACACGGGAACCCAACCAGCGTCTGTGAGCCTGTCACCGGACAGATCTGTTGAAAGAAGGTTCAGTAATCATCGGCCTCATGTCTATCAGATTGGCTTGGGTTCCAATCAATATCTCCGGGTTGCGGTTGCGCCGCACGGGATCAGAATGGTGGTTCGCTTGATCGCTCCTGACGATAGGGAGATTGAGAAAGTCGAAAATTCCAGCGGCCTGCTGGATAACTTGACGATCTCGACGACTACTTTCACTTCCGGAACTTATCGACTTGAAATAACGTCTCTACAAGTCCCCGAAACATCTCAAAGCTACTCAGTCTTCATAGAAGAACAACGCACGGCAACTAAATCCGACAGGGATCGTGTTGCCGCCGAGCGCATGCTGATGCAGGCAGAGAATTTTCGCGCGATGGTCAGGACGGACTCTCAGCTAAAAGCAATATCGGCCTATGAAAAAGCATTTGAGTTTTGGCAGAGGGTGGAGGACCCGCAACAACAAGCCTACGTCCTAAACGCCCTGGGAGACCTTAACAAGTCGCTCAATAAGCAGCAGGAGGCACTTATATATTTTCAACGTGCACTTCCAATTTGGAGAGCTTCAAAAGACACTTACCATACAGCCTCAACCTTGAATAGTATCGGGACTGTCTACAACCTTCGTGATGAAAAGCGCCAGGCTCTTGATGCGTTCGCTCAATCGTTGCCGCTGTGGCGAAATCTCGGGGATCGCGACAACGAGGCCTACACGATCACTAATTTAGCGCAGAGTTTTGCCGCGTTGGGCGATAATCAGAGAGCTATTGACTATCACAATCGGGCCTTAGACATTTGGCGCGATATTAACAACCATCAATCGGAAGCATTCACTCTTAGTGCTCTTGGGCAAATCTATTCTTTCTTAGGCGACACCCAGCAAGCTTTGAACTATTACAGTCAAGCAGGCGCGATCTGGCGAACCGAAGGGGATCCGTTTGGAGAACAATTCATCAGACTTAAAGAGGAACAAGGCCCCTCAGCGTATCTTGAGGGAAGGGCCGAAAACAGAGCGCGGTCAAACGCCAACACCGAAGGAATGAACAGGATAAGCCTCGATTCGTCAAGTGAGCTTAGGCTATGGCGCCAGATTGAAACCAGCAACGATTGGGATGCCTACTACCTTTACCTAAGATATTTTCCAGCTGGACGATTCTCTGTTGAAGCAAAAGCTCATTTGGGTGCGAGCAATCGGGGCGTCTACCGGCGATCCCGGGCCACAGGCCGACCATCAAGAAGTGTTTATGGTGATGAGTATCATGCAATACCACCACGGGAGTTGGAGGCAATTCAACTAGCTGTTTTCGGAAATGCCGCAAAGAATGTCTCTGACGCTGCTGCCGCTATTCAGCGTTACCCAAGTATTGAATGTCCAAACCCTGTAGTGGCTGGGAACAATTTCGATGTGCTCGTTTCGTTGAGCATGAATCCTGTTGCGACCGGGACTTTAATTGAAAATGGTAAGGTGGGAAAAGACCAACCGCTTGAACTCAACTTGCCTAGCAAAGACAGTTGGAACATAGAAGTCGTTCTAATGGCTCCGGATTTTATGTTTCCTGAAGGAAACTCAGCGAGTTTGCTGTTACCAAAGATTGGCGATTCAACGCCGGCACGGTTTAAGCTCCAATCGAACGCGATTCAGGGCACTCAACAGATTTCGAAAATATATGCGACGCTCTGGTATGGGGATGCCTACCTTGGCAAAATAGTGCGTGAAGTCAAAGTTCTCGCGGCTCATTCTTCGCTGACGAAGAGAGCTCCTTCAGAGAGTCAGACCGAATCCCCAAAGACTCAGAGAGAGTCTATGAGTCTCAGTCTTGAGCGTAAATCTGCTGACCTTACCGTGCAGATTTTCGAAAGCAAGAACACCGGTCAGTCCGAAATATATATCCGTTCCGATTACTTGTCTGCACGAAAACCAGAATTCTTTGACAGTAAGCAACTCTCAGACTGGCTTAGTATTCAATACAATAAATTCTTTCAACTCAGTGCTCAATTGGCCGAACTGAGCCCGAGCGAAGCTGCGTCACGGCGATCGGATGAAGCCAGGGATTTTATGCGAGGCTTTGGTTTGGAACTTTATCGTGAATTCTGTCCACCGGCCTTCAAACGAGCTTTTAAGGAGTTGACAGAAAAACGGGGTCAGAATTTCAAGACCATCCAGATATTTTCGGACAACTTTGAACTGCCATGGGAGTTGATGCGCCCAATCAACGCCGATGGCTCGATTCATGATTTTCTGGGGGTTGAATTTGTCGTAGCAAGGTGGCATCTGAGTGACGTTTCAGCAGAATTGGATGTACCGCCGCAAACACTTCCCATTACAAAGCTCATAGTTATCGCGCCGCAGTACAAGGAAGAAAAGAACTTACCCGGCCAACAGGAGGAGTTGGATACTCTGAAGTCGATTATCGGATATGAGCGGTTGCCCGGACAGTTAAACTCTGTCAAGAGGCTCTTCGAGGAATTTCCACAAGGAGTAGTGTATTTTGCCGGCCACGGCTCCATTCTATCGACTGAGCGGAAGATTTATCAATATTCGATTCAACTGGAAGATGGACAGCTTGATCTACTCACGTGGCGAGGCTTGATTAACCATCAGAGTAAGAACCACCCTCTTCTCTTCTTTAACGCATGCGAAATCGGCCAGACACAGAAGGTCGCCAATTTCGTTGATGGGTGGGCGCCGGCAGCGCTCGAAGCCGGGGCGAGTGGTTATATCGGAGCGTTATGGCCTGTGAGCGATATAGGCGCAGCAAGGTTCGGGGTCAATTTCTATCGGTCACTTGAGCTGGAGCTGCGAAATGGTTCCGCTTCCGTCCCGCAGATTCTCATGGAGACTCGACGAAAATTTTCAGAACGCGCTGATCCCACATTCCTAGCGTACGTTTATTTTGGCGACGCCAATCTGAGACTCCGCTCGCAGGCGAATAAACATTGATTGCAGGATTCCGGCTGAGAGGTTTCTTAGAACCCCAGAATCCTGGCAAAAGCCCGCCGACAAAGGTTACTAACGTAAACCTGGGCTCGTGAACATGAGAAGAATTTTTCAACCACGTACCCGCCGCCTGATATTCGCCGGTGTGACCATTGTTTGGTTGATTACGGCTCTTTTTAGTTTTCTATTCTTATATATGAGGTACCGTGCCGCTCCAGACGAGAGCAGAAGCGCGGTTGTTTCAGTCGGGCGCCAATCGAAGTCGATGAACTCAAAGGCGTTTGACTATGATCTATCCAATCCGATTGAAGGTGCCCACCCTCGCGAGACGAGCCGCAATTCACAGGGAGATGTTGAGCGTCGCGAGTTAATTTCACTCATCAATCGTATGATCGAACTGCAACCGCGCGAAGCGGCAGTTAACATCGAGCGATATCCAACTATTGAGTGTCCCGAGACCGTTTCGATCGCTAATGAATTTGCCGTTCAGTTTGCTCTGACAGAAAAGCTGATCACGCCTGAAGTTGAGATTGAAACTGCGGAAGCGAAAACAGTCAAAACACTCTCGTTAAGGTTGCCTGAGAGAGACTATTGGGCGATCGATGTCGTGATTTCGGCGCCCGACTTCGTGCTGCGTGACGGCGTAAACAGATCAACGCTAAAGTTGGCAAGAACCGGTGACTCGACTCCGGCGCTTTTCTTCCTCCGGCCGAAGGCGATCGTTAGTTCCCAGCAGACTGCGAGGCTTTATATCACTCTGTGGCATGAAGGAATTTACCTTGCAAGAGTCTCTCGGAAAATAACGATCATCAATCCCAACGTATCCGTCACAAGTCCGATAACTCGCCCGGAGTTCCGAGACAACCAGAGTCTCGGAAGTCATTCACTATCGTTGGATTTTTCCCGCTTGGGGCCGGACTTGACCATTTATGTGCCAGACGATGGCAACATTATTCTGGCTTCCAAGTGGCAGCGGCCAACCCTTACTGGGTTCCGGTGGGAAAACGGTTTTTCAGATTGGCTTGATGTTCAATACAGCAAGTTTTCAGAATTGAGCGGTGAACGCGCGGAACTCTCGCCGCAGAATTCTGATCGTTCCTCAACGTTATCCTATAGTGAAAGGGCAAATGCATTGTTGCGTGGCGCGGGTCGGGAACTCTACACCAAGTTTGCTCCGCAGGCTTTCAAGAATGTATTTTGTCAATTGACGAAGAATCATAGCGCTAACTTCAAAACCATCCAGATATATTCCAACGATCCCAAATTTCCTTGGGAACTGCTTCGACCCGTGTGTGCCGATGAAACCGGGACGGTGAGGGAACACGAATTCCTGGGCACTGAATTCGCGGTTGGCAGATGGCATTTGAGCGTGGCTGACGAAATCGCAGAACTACCTCCGCAAATTCTTTCGGTTAGGAAGGTCATAGTGATTGCTCCTGATTACAACGAAGCAAAAGCTCTCCCAAGTCAGCAGGATGAAATCGCGACTCTCAGAACTTTCAGTGGCTATGAGCGTCTACCCGGGCAACTTAGGTTGATGAAAACCTTGTTTCAAGAATTTCCAGAAGGGATGATTTACTTCACAGGACATGGCATCATAACTTCGACGAGAGCGAAAATTAATGAATATTCGATTCAACTTGAAGATGGCCAATTGGACCTAATGACCTGGCGCGGAATGATCAATAAAGGAAACAGAAACCATCCGCTGTTCTTTTTCAATGCCTGCGAGACGGGCCAAACACAGCGGATCGCCAACTTTATTGATGGGTGGGCACCCGCCGTGCTAGAAGCAGGCGCAAGTGGCTATATTGGAACGCTGTGGCCCGTTCCCGATAAAGGCGCTGCCGAGTTCGGGGTTAACTTCTCTCATACCCTGGCGCAAAGACTCGATGAGGGCTCGGCACCGGTCGCTGAAATTCTCATGGAGACTCGCAGACAATTCCTGAAAGATGGAGATCCTACATTCCTGGCGTATGTTTACTACGGGGACGCGTGTCTAAAGCTACGAAAAGCTCCAAACTGATTAACAAGCGATTTTCCAGCATGAGCAAGCATCACTTTGCGGATTTAGATTCGCCGTTCTGAGATGCTTGGGAGACTTCAGCTGCGGCTTGAGAGGTGCCGCCTCGATGGCTTAACTCGTGAAATAACGCGTGCTCATAATAATGAGCCTGTTCGTAAAGTTGATGCACTAACAGGGCAAAGAAGATCGGTAGAAAATAGATAGTGTAGGCAAAGGAGCTGAAAACTAACAAACTCCACAGCGGAGCGACTAAAATGATAATGACACCGCTGAAGAGACAGCCCTTTGCTAATCCAAACTTGATAAATAAGAATAATATTCCTATACCGCCGACAAGGTTTAGCAAGAACATTATTGCTTCTGCTGGCCGTTGAAGGCCGCCGCCACGCAGTTCTGACCCGACTGAATGGGCCATGAGTTCGACGCCGGCCATGCGTCCGACGGGAGTGGTATACTCATCGCGCGCAGCGTAATAAAGACCACCGACCAATACAATGGCGCCCCTCATCTGGTCAAGGGCTTCGGCATTGCCCGCACTATATGCATCCAAGACCTTTCGAGCGGAAACATGTTCGAATGCTGACCGGTCGCCTATCAAATCCAGTGATAACTCGCGAACGGGTCCGGGATCCTTATCGATGCGATCAATTCCATCGCAGCGATCTGAAAGCTTTGAAAATGTGTCCTGTAGTTGCGTTTTAGTTGCCGGGTCTTGCTTCAAGCTCGCACAGTAGGTCTTTGCGATTCGCCACTCAAACGAATCATACGATCCAAACTTCCGCACGTAAGCACGAACGATCCCGTCATCGTCGATCGGTAACTTAGCGATGCCGGTGGCGGGTTGAGGTTGCGTTCCGCCAAGGACCAGAGGCAAGGGCGGATTTACATTGCCCTCTTTGTTAACAGCTGCATCCATCGCCCAAACTATCGAGACGTTCTCTGGGGTCTTTATGGTTCTGAAAGCTTTGTCCGAAGTGTCTATGTCGATACCGATCACGGCTGGTTTACCTGAGGCTATGGCTTTGATTACACCTTCCAGGCCCTTAGCATCCAAAGGACTCGTTGCCGCAAAAATATCCTGATAGTCCTGGTCTGTAATGCTGACGATTATGATGTTCTTCGAGACTGATGGTTGAAATAAATGAAGACGAGCCCGCGTCCACGAATCAAGCGCCGCCAGTTCAAATCCTTTCAGCCAACCCGCATATTCGAGGAAGATCGTAAAGCCTGTCACCAACAGAACCACGAGTATTACTCTGAGGAACAGAACCGGTTTGGGCTTAATGCCGCGACTCTTTTGATCTGACATTCGCTACTCCGCTGACCCTTGTGAACAGAGAACACTCCCGGCCTTCTGACTAGAGGGTTCTCGGAGTTTCTTTGCGAGATTCACAAGGTAGGCTCGCAAGAACATTCGAGCCGATAACTGATCATTCCCGGGAACCCACAGTCTCGCGCTTTCGGTAGCTCGTCGAAAACAATCGCTGGCGGCTTTGAACTGGTCAAGGTTGGCTACTAAGACCCAACATTGGTAATGGCTGTCTCCTACCAAGCTATACAGCCCGGGATAGAGTTTATCCGTACTTGCCAAATTGGGTTGATGCTGGTCCCACTCAACATCAAAAGAAGTCGAAGCGGACCGAGGAGCGAGTTCTTGCGGATTCTCAAGAGACAAGAGTGTGGCGATCAAGTGGTAGGTGGCGGGCGGGACGTTCTCAAATACTGAGTTCAGATTAGCTGTTCCTGAGTCTTGCTTGACCAAGGTATCTTGAAAGTTTGGCACTCCGCTTCTAGCCAATGTAGAAACAAAATAGTGTTCAGGATGCTCAAAAAGACTCCAAAAAGTTTCACTTATCTTATTTCCAACTGATCGTGACGATCCTTCTGCCGTGCCCTGTACTACGGCTCCCCGTAAGCTCCTTCCGGTGGGAGATTGTTTCGGAGTCTTAGGAAGAATAATGGAGGGGCCACAATTAGTCACTGTACAAAAACGCTGGATGGTTTCGCCGTTAAACAAAGCCAAGGTTATGTAATCGGATTTGTCGAAAAGCTTTCTTATAGTAACCGTCGCTCCGGCTGGCAGTTTTCCAAACCTTTCGAGTGGATGAGTCCCGTTTTGCAAATACCAGTTTCCTTTCAGCGATAATACATAACCGACGTTCTTCTGCTGAGCTTGTATGGAAAAAGCCGAAAACAGGATCAACAATAGTCCGGCGCTTACTCTCCCCGATACTCCTCGTCGAAGTCTTTCTTGCTGGAAGATAATGCCGCTGTAATTCGCCAGGGAGGGTATGTTCTTCATAGGAATGCTTTCGTGAAGCTTCTTCAGGATATTCGTACAAAAGTTACCTGCCGGTTGCCTTCAGCATTGGTTTTTTGAAAACATGCATTTGGCAAGACATCAGTCTCACGGGATTGCGAGTTGTAGATTTAAGGACGCGTCGAGGCCCCAATCCGGGCACTGCACAATCCTTTGTGAGATGCGGAAATCCTATTCCCGCGTCTTCTTTCTGTCAACACTCATAACTGATTGCGGTGAAGTTCTATAACGATTTCCAGAAGGGTGCAAAACTTTAGGAGGCATGACCTCACCGAATATTTCAACGCCTTGTCAGAACCTACAGGAGTCGCTATCAAAACAAGCGACAGAATAATAGATAAGGACTACCGGAATATTGCTAGAAACCCGCCGCTTGGTGGTTAGCCAATGTAATTGTTTGCCAAAGTCACTCGGAGTGTCACGTCTGTAGGATGTCCCACTGACGGATTTCACCTTATGCCGACGTAATACACCTACGACCGAAGCCATAAAGTGATTAACGCTGAGAAAAGATATCACTAACTATGGTGCGGATTTCACTAACTATGAGAACCGAGAGCCCTTGATATTTCCCTCCGCGACGTTCGTAGCTCATGTCACGCTTCTTGTCTGATTCAATAAAACGCACCCGATCAATCCCTTCGTTACATAGTTCACAAGCACCATCAAGCAAAGTTGCCCGCTCAATCACCAGTTTCTGCCAGTATACCTATTTAAGACTATAAGAGACCCTCACTGGCTGGGAAAAAGGCAAATCGACAAAAAAGCCCTAGCCCAAACCATGATCGTGTCTTATTATTAAGAATGGCGAGTGCTTGCGACTGTCCAACCGCTGTTACTATTCGTGACTTATGCTTCCAATTTTCGCAACTTATGCTTCAGCTCCCGATTAAACTACTTTTTGTGCAGGGCCTCCTCCAAGGCCGGGAATAAGACAACCTCTAGTAACTTGTTGGGCTCTACGACTTAAACTTCCCCAGCTAAAGTTCTGGTTGACATGTCGCCCACCTCTCTTTATAGTGCAAGCCCGTAGGTCGCCTTTGATGCTAGCTTCGGCCGTCACCCCCCGCATCAAATCGACGGATTGCCGATGTTCAAGCTAAGACGCCTCGAAATTACGGGATTCAAATCCTTCGCGGACTATACTGACCTCATCTTCACTGGTGATGGGATAACCGGCGTGGTCGGCCCCAATGGCTGCGGCAAGAGCAATGTTGCCGACGCTATTGCGTGGGTCCTCGGCGAGCAGCGCGTCAAGCATTTGCGCGGCGCCGAGATGAAAGACGTCATCTTTCAGGGCTCGCGCAATCGTAAACCCAGCGGCATGGCCGAGGTCGTCCTGCACCTCGAGCGCGACGAGATCGTCGAGCACGAACCTGATATTGAAGATATTGATTCGACCCTCGAGCAGATCGACGAACAGAGCGCGGTCTTTGCTGATGCCGAAATCATCACTGAAGCGGTTGAAGCCGCGGTCCTTTCGGATGCTACGACAGAAGCGTCGATAGAATCGCCTGCCGGCGAAACTGGTCCCGCGGCTGCGATCGCTACGTCTGGCGATACAACCGCCGAAGCGAAACCAAGAACACCTACACATCATCGCCATTGGCGCCGCCGCAATCTCGCGCTCGAGTTTGGGCCCGGCGAAGCCGTCTCGGTTACCCGCCGTCTCTATCGGTCCGGCGAAAGCGAATATCTACTAAACGATCGGCCCTGCCGTCTGCGCGACATTCAGGACCTCTTCTCCGGGACGGGTTTGTCGGGCGGGCACTACGCCATTATTGAACAGGGCCGCATCGGACAGATCCTGTCGGCCAAGCCGATGGACCGCCGCACGATCATTGAAGAAGCCGCCGGTATTACCAAGTTTCGCGTGCGTCAACGCGCCGCCGAAGCTCGGCTGGAATCAGCTCGCGCGAATCTCAGCCGCGTGTCCGACATCATTGCCGAGATCGAGCGACAGGTGAACAGTCTCCGGCGGCAGGCGGCCAAGGCGCGCCGTTATCGCATTCAAAGAGAAGAGCTGCGAGAACTGCTGCGCCAATTGTATGTGGCCGAGGAGCGCAGTCTGGCCGCCTTGCTGGAACAATCGCAGGCACAGCTGGAAAACGCTGCGGAAGAGGATCGGCAGTTGGCCACAGAGTTGACCGCGCGAGAAGAGACTAGCCGTGCGGCAACTCACCACGCCCGCGCCCTGGAAGACGAACTGACGCGATTGCGCGCCGTAGTAGCTGACGCTGCCTTGCAACGCGACCGCCGCATTCGCGAACGCGTCTATCAGCAGGAACAGACCGAGACGCTGACCAGGCGTCGCACCGAGATTGAAAAGGAAGTCGCGGTGCTCGACGCGCGGCTGCTGGTCGTAGAGTCTGAGAGGGAACGCTTGCGTGAGGCCGAAGCCCAACTCAGCAGCGACAATGAACGGGCGGTTCTGGCCTTGCGCTCAGCCGAAGAATCTCATTTCCGAAAGCTGGGAGAAGTTGCCCAGGCGGAAAGTGAGATCGAGAGTGCGCGTACTCAGTTGCTCACGCACACCGCCGGAGTTGAACGGCTGAATGAGCTGGCGCGGCAACTTGAGCATGCGCTCGAGAAGTTAACTCAACAGGCCGAAGGTCTGGCGCGCGAAGGCGAACGCGCCGCCGCCGCTCA
>DATNNY010000017.1:0-16258 GCA_035601635.1 Pyrinomonadaceae bacterium | reverse complement strand
CCTTACAATGAGGTCACCTATCTGGAAAGTTTGCGGAAGAAGGGATCCTCACTCCTCAAGTTCGCTGCTGACTTTCAACAGTGAGATCTGGTTACTTGCTGAAACTTCTTTTTCTCTTGACTTGTCACCCTCAGTTGAGTTGGGTTGCCCATGAATGAAACCACGCAATGTTCAAGCATGGAATCCAATAATGTAGCCTCGTAGATGTTCCTTCCACGGTGGAAAATCTATTAGACCGTTTTTTGCGCCAAGCATCAAAGCCTCGAAACCGCCAGCCGCAACGCATTCGACGAAAAAGTCATGAAAGTCTGCAAGGATTGCCGGATCCGATGTTCGGTACCGCGCCTGAAAACCCAACCGTCGGCCAAATTCGGAGAAGCCAGAAGGCATGACACTGGTTCGAGGGCGATGAAAGAAGAGACAGTATCGAGTCTTGGTGATTACAACGACGTCGCCCTGAAGTGTCGGAACCTCGTCGAGAAGTGTCTCCATGGGTTCTGGTCCTCACGCAATCAAAAGCCAATCTGGTCTTTGTTCTTCGTCGGAAGAAGACCGCTAATATAAATGATTGCCGCGTCCAGTTTCCTTAAAAACAAATTGCGATCGCAGGAACGAGAACTTGCATATTCCGTTTCACCCTGGAAGCGATTGTCACGGCTTGGTGCGCTAGTACCGGTGATCGCTCGTTCCAATCGTTCGTCTGGAATAAAGAAGTTGTGGAGGTTGAGACCTGTTTCTTTTTCCAAAGATTCAAGGAGGCGATGATAGTCAAGCACGTCCGGTTCTTCAATGTCGCAATCTGGCAAGTGTTGCCGGAACGATTGCAACTCGGCTAGGGCCTTTCGGAATTGATGTTCATCCATATTGTTATTCCGTATCTAAGAAGCTGAGCTTGAATCGGCGAAGCAACCCAACCACTTAATATGCGTCAGATCCGATGATAATACCCCGCGTGGCGGTATTATGCTTCACGTTACTACATCGATCCCCAGCGCGCTTTATTGGTGGCCGACTTGTGTTTCAGCTCGCGGGCTTCGGCTTCCTGTTGCGCCAGTTGCAGGTCGTGATCGGTCATCAGCTTTACCAGATCATCGAAGGCTACTTTCGGTTGCCAGCCCAGCTTTTCGCGCACCTTGCTCGCGTCTCCCAATAACAGATCGACTTCGGCGGGACGGAAATAACGCGGATCGATTTCAACGTATTTCTCCCAATCCAGATCCAGATACCCAAATGTCTTTTCGAGGAATTCACGCACCGAATGCGTCTCGCCGGTGGCGACCACATAGTCGTCCGCCTCTTCGGCGTTCATGATCATCCACATCGCTTCGACATAGTCGCGCGCATAACCCCAGTCGCGGCGCGCGTCGAGATTGCCCATATAAAGTTTGTCCTGCAAACCGACCTTGATGCGGGTCGCGGCGCGAGTAATCTTGCGGGAAACGAAAGTTTCGCCACGGCGCTCAGATTCATGATTAAAAAGAATTCCGTTGCAGGCGAACATTCCATACGATTCACGGTAGTTCACGGTGATGTGATAGGCGTAGGCTTTGGCGCAGGCGTAAGGCGAGCGCGGATAAAACGGGGTCGTCTCCGTCTGTGGCGTCTCAAACACTTTGCCGTAAAGCTCCGACGACGAGGCCTGGTAAAACTTCGGGCTCATGCCGATTTCGCGAATCGCCTCAAGCAAGCGCACGGTGCCAAGGCCGGTGACTTCGGCGGTGTATTCCGGGATGTCGAAACTCACGCGCACATGCGATTGGGCGCCCAGATTATAGATTTCGTCCGGTTGGACCTGGCGCAGAATCGTATTGAGCGAACTCGAGTCATTCAGATCGCCGTAGATGAGACGCAGACGCGTCCCTTTCTCGTGCGGATCCTGATAAAGATGGTCGATGCGGTCCGTGTTGAAGGAAGATGAGCGACGAATGATTCCGTAAACATCGTAGCCTTTTTCCAGCAGCACCTCGGCCAGAAACGAGCCGTCCTGACCGGTAATACCTGATACTAGAGCAGTCTTAGCCATAATGATTCCTGCTTGATCGATTGTTGGTAATGCCGAGAAGCGTCTGTTGACCCAAAGCGGACAGTCAAGCGCGAGAGCATTTCAGCGGCGCAAAAGTTTTTGATAACATAGCCAACCTCAGGCATTTGGGCAAGCTGTCAGCCGGGGACGAGTTAATTTGGGACAACAGGCGTTTCGGAGTACCGGCTTTAGTCGGGCTTTGCTCGGTTAAGAAAAACCCAACTGAAGTTGGGTACTCTAAGCACGGCTTAAATTTTGAGCGACACATTCCCTTATAAACGAGTGACTGTCACCGGCGGCGCGGGTTTTCTCGGGCGTTTTGTGACCGAGATGCTGAAGGCCGATACGGACGTCGAAATCTTCGTGCCGCGCAGCCGCGATTACAACCTGATTGAGAAGGACGATATCAACCGGATGTTGGATGACTCAGAGCCGGACCTGGTAATCCATCTGGCGGCAGTCGTCGGCGGCATTGGCCACAACCAAAAAAATCCGGGAAAGTTCTTTTACGATAATCTGATGATGGGCGTGCAACTGATCGAACAGTCGCGATTGCGCGGAGTGAAAAAATTCGTGGCCACCGGCACGGTTTGCGCCTATCCAAAGTTCACGCCGGTGCCTTTCAAAGAAGACGACATTTGGAACGGCTATCCCGAAGAGACAAATGCGCCCTACGGATTGGCGAAGAAGATGATGCTCGTCCAGTCCCAGGCATATCGCGAGCAATACGGGTTCAACTCGATCTTTCTCCTGCCGGCGAATCTTTACGGTCCCGGCGATAACTTCGATCTGGAAACATCGCACGTGATTCCGGCTTTGATTAGAAAATGCGTCGAGGCGCGGCGCAGCGGCGCGGATTTCATCGAAGTATGGGGCTCTGGCAGCCCTTCGCGCGAGTTCCTTTACGGCGAGGATTGCGCGGAAGGAATCATAAAGGCGGCGGCTTTGTATAATGAGAGCGATCCGGTCAACCTCGGTAACGGCCGCGAAGTAGTCATCAAAGATCTGGTCGAGATGATTGTGCGGCTGACGGGATTTGAGGGCGAAATTCGCTGGCAGGCGAACAAGCCTGATGGCCAGCCGCGCCGGCAAATAGATACCACCCGCGCTGCCGAGCGGTTTGGTTTTAGCGCGCACACGTCGCTTGAGCAGGGACTGCGCCAGACGATTGACTGGTACGAAACCACTTTCATGGCGCGCGGTGCTTGATTGGTTTTTGCTATGCCCCCAAAGATCAGCATCGTCACGCCGTCGTTTAATCAGGGCCGGTTCCTGGAAGAGACGATTCTGTCAGTCCTCAATCAGAACTATGCCAACCTCGAATACATAATCATCGACGGCGGCAGCACGGATGAAACTGTCGAGATCATTCGCCGCTATGAAGATCGGCTGACGTATTGGATTAGCGAGAAAGATCGCGGGCAGGTCCACGCGATTAACAAAGGACTCGAACAGACAACCGGCGACATCTTCGCCTTTATCAACAGCGACGATGTCTATTTGCCCGGAGCATTCGCCGCCGTAGCAGAGTATTTCGAGAACTATTCAGACAGTGAATGGGTTTGCGGCGATACGATCATGTTTGGTGAGGGCCACGCTACTGAACTAATGCCCACGGTGGTGCCCAGATCGGCCGCGCAGTGTTTGTCATGGGCCTATAATGCGGCGCAGCCGGGACATTTCTGGAAGCGGGAATTGGTCGAGGGTGGTTTTGACGAGAGTTGGCCCTACGATTTCGATCATGATCTATATGTACGACTGTTATTGGCCGGGCACGAGTGTGAACACATTCCGTTGCCGTTTGCCGCTTATCGCCTGCACGCAGTCAGCAAGACCGTGGCTGAGGGCCAGCACCAGATCGAAGAATTCGAACGCAGCGCCGAAGTATACGAAGACCGCCTGGTAGGCGCTGACCGTCGTTGGTGCCGCTCGACACGGTTCCTGCGCCGCTCGTACGCAGCCAGCGGAGCCGGCGACAAGAAAGAAGGGGCGCGTTGGTTAATGCGCGCGCTGGCGACTTATCCCGAAGGTCTGGTGCAGCGGAATTTCTGGGGTTGTCTGCGCAAGCTCGCGAGCAATGGCTCTGCCGGCGCCAATTGAGGACAGGTTTGAAAGCAACCAATAAGAAAAGATCTTTAAGAGTAGAGCGAGAGTTCGGTCTGATCGTGGGCGGGGTGCTTTTGCTGATCAGCCTTTGGTGGATCTATCGCGGAAAGTTTCACCACGTTGCGCCCATCACTCTCCCCGCCGCTGCGTTGCTGATCCTGCTCGGTCTGGCATTCCCGCGGGCGCTGGTTGTTCCCAACAAGGCCTGGATGGCTTTCGCTGAAGTGCTCTCGTTCGTGACCACGCGCATCATCCTGGCGTTTGTTTTTTTTGGGATCGTCACGCCGATCGGCGTGGTGAAACGTTTGTGCGGATGGGACCCCCTGCAGCGGCGGGCGGCGCGCGGCGATTCTTACTGGAAACCTTACGCGGAGCGACAGAGAGATCCGCGCCACTACGAGAAAATGTTCTGAGGAGTCATGTCAAAGATACAGGTAGTCAGCGAACTCTGGCAGTTCATGAAGCAGAACAAGAAGTATTGGCTGGCGCCGATCGTGATAACTCTGGTTTTGTTTGGTGTGTTGCTGGTATTGGCCAAAGGCTCGGCGATTGCGCCATTCATCTACACACTCTTCTAACCGTGCGGGTTCCTTTGACAAGGTTTAGGTCGGTACCGCGAGCGGTAGCGACCGGGTCTGGGCGGAGCAACCTCGGTTGTGTGATCTGACCGGACCCGGTCGCTACTGCTCCCGGTACTGACCTCACCAGTGCGCGTGCGGCACTTTCCGAAACTGCATTAATACCCTTCGGCCTTATCACTAAGTGACCAATATCCTCGGCATCTCTGCCTTTTATCACGACTCTGCTGCCTGCCTGGTCAGAGACGGCGAGATTATCGCGGCTGCTCAGGAAGAGCGCTTCACCCGGGTGAAACACGATCATAATTTTCCGGTTCAGGCAGCTCGCTATTGTCTCAAGGAAGCGGGGATCACCGCCGATCAACTCGACTTTGTCGCCTTCTATGATAAGCCGCTGTTGAAATTCGATCGCCTGCTCGAAACTTATCTGGATTACGCGCCCGCGGGATTTCGATCGTTTCTCAAGTCGATGCCGCTGTGGATGAAAGAGAAGCTGTGGATGCCGGATCTGATCCGGACTGAGATGGCCAGGGCCAACGGCATCGATGACGAGCGGGCCGCGAAGAGAGCCGGCAAGAAGTTTGTGTGGAAACTTCTGTTCGGAGACCACCACGAAAGTCATGCCGCCAGCGCTTTCTATCCTTCGCCATTCGAGGAAGCTGCGATCTTGACGATTGACGGCGTGGGCGAATGGGCTACCAGCTCGATTGGCATAGGTAAAGGGAACGAGATCACTCTGCTCAAAGAATTGCGCTTTCCCGATAGCCTCGGGTTGCTTTACAGCGCGTTTACCTATTACACCGGATTCAAGGTCAATAGCGGCGAGTACAAAGTCATGGGCCTGGCGCCGTACGGTGACCCAAAATACGTCGCGCTGATCAAAGACAAGCTGGCCGAGGTCCGTGACGACGGCAGCATCCGGATGAACCACGAGTACTTCAGCTATTCGCAGGGTTTGCGGATGACCAATCGCGCGTTCGATCGAATGTTTGATGGTCCGCCGCGCCGGTCTGAATCGAAAATTACCCAGCGGGAGATGGACCTGGCGCGCAGCATTCAGGTCATCACCGAAGAAGCAATGCTCAAAATGGCCGCACACGCGCACAAAGAAACCGGGATGAAGAAATTGTGCCTGGCGGGTGGGGTAGCTTTGAATTGCGTGGCCAACGGCCGGCTCTTAAGAGAAGGTCCGTTCGATGACATCTGGATTCAACCAGCCGCGGGCGACGCAGGCGGCGCGCTCGGAATTGCGCTGGCGATCTGGCACCGGTATTTGGGAAAGCCCAGGACCAGCGCAGAGAAAGCAGGAACGTGGGTGGGTGGCACGGGCGTCCCGCCCGTGAATCACGCGCAAGATGCGCGTGCCACAACGTTGCCGAGCTACACCGATGGGATGAATGGCTCGTACCTGGGACCGCGAAACTCCGTTGCCGAGATCGAAGTCTTTCTTCAGTCAAAAAATCTTCCTTACAAAAACTTCTCGCGTGAACAACTGCCCGAGATCGTGGCGCAACTTCTATCCGAAGGAAAGATCATTGGTTTGCATCAGGGCCGAATGGAGTTTGGGCCGCGGGCTTTGGGAGCCCGCAGCATCATTGGCGACCCGCGTTCTACAGAGATGCAGTCGGTGATGAATTTGAAGATCAAGTATCGTGAAAGTTTCCGGCCGTTTGCGCCCAGCGTCTTACGCGAGCATGTTGACCAATGGTTCGATCTCGATTATGACAGTCCCTACATGATGCTGGTTGCCGATGTCGTGGCGTCACGTCGTCGCGAAATGAGTGAAGAAGAAAAAGGACTTTTCGGAATCAGCAAACTAAACATCAAGCGGTCTGAGATACCTGCGGTCACGCATGTCGACTACTCAGCGCGGATTCAAACCGTCAGGCGCGAAACGAATCCGATCTACTGGGACATTATCGAAGCCTTCCGCCAAAGGACCGGCTGCCCGATCATCGTCAACACCAGTTTCAATGTGCGCGGCGAACCAATCGTGTGTACGCCGGAAGACAGCTATCGATGTTTTATGCGGACTGAGATGGACTATCTGGTGCTCGAGACCTGCGTGCTGGACAAGAAAGACCAGCCGGAGTTTGTCGAAGATGCGGATTGGCGGAGCGAGTTTAAGTTGGATTGATCGTCCGACCTGATGTGATAGAATTCAACTCAAAGGGTGATCCATGAATCTCGCTAACCGAATAACGATTGACCCGGAGATTTGCCACGGCAAGCCAACCATTCGCGGGCTGCGATATCCAGTCGAGACGATCTTGGAATTGCTTAGTTCAGGAATGACCACCGACCAGATCCTTGCCGACTATGAAGATCTGGAGCGAGAAGATATTCTGGCCGCGCTGGATTTCGCGAGGCGACTGAGCCAGGTTAAGCGCATCGAGCCAGTATCGGCATGAAGTTCCTCATTGACGCTCAGCTTCCACGACGGCTGGCTGCTCAGTTCCGACAAGCAGGACTTGAAGCGATTCACACCCTTGACCTTCCTGACGGCAATCGCACTACGGATCGGGTCATCAACGAACTCTCCATTAAAGAACAATACATCGTCGTAACGAAAGACGCGGATTTCGTCGAATCGTTTCTCTTGGGCCGTGAAGAACAAACGATTCGACGAACCCCGAATCCTTAATCACAACAACGTACTGTTCCGCGACGGAGAGTTCGTTGATAACCACGTCGGGTGTTTGATTACCGAGGGGTGGATCGAGAGTATGAATTGCCTCGTGACCAGCCCGGCGCAGTTGAATCGCGAGTCTTCTCGGCAATATCAGAAACTCCGACCTAGAAAGTCTATTTCAATTTAGCGTGGAGAGAATGATTGTAGGGTTCGGGACTGTCGATTTTATCGAGTTAAGTAGTAGCAAGCTAATTTTCCACACCTATGCTCGCGTTGAGCGCCGCCCTTTCCGCACATCAGGCGGCGAAGCCGCTCCGACTTGCCCCTGGTTGCTTTTCTCCCGCTTCCCAGCTTAAATTACCTCTCAAACCAAATCACTTTTTTTCACAAGGAAGAAACGACGACTATGGCAGAACAAGCTAGGGTACTGGTTACCGGCGCCGGTGGTTTCATCGGCCACCATCTCACAAAATATCTAGTCAATCGCGGCTATTGGGTCCGCGGTGTGGACATTAAAGAGCCCGAGTACGAGCCGACGTGTGCGCATGAATTCGAGTTGCTCGATTTGACGAAGTGGGAAAGCTGCCTGCAAGCCACCAGCGGCGTGGAGCAGGTCTATGGCCTGGCCGCGAACATGGGCGGCATCGGTTTCATCGAGAGCCACAAGGCCGAGATCGTTCGCGACAGCTCGCTCATGAACCTGCACTCGATCGAGGCGGCGAGACAGAACGGTGTTAAGCGTTACTTCTACACTTCCAGCGCGTGCATCTATCCCGGTTACAAACAGAAAGACGCCGATGTCACTCCTTTGAAAGAAGAGGACGCTTATCCCGCCGAGGCCGAAGATGGTTACGGCTGGGAGAAGCTCTACATGGAGCGCGTCTGCCGGCACTACACTGAGGATTTTGGTTTGGACACGCGCGTGGTGCGGTTCCATAACATCTTTGGCCCATTGGGAACGTACGATGGCGGCCGCGAAAAATCGCCCGCGGCGATTTGTCGCAAGATCGCCCTGGCCAACGATGGTGACGATATTGAAGTCTGGGGAGACGGCGGACAGACGCGATCGTATTGCTATATCGACGACTGTGTCGAGGGTATTTACCGGCTGATGCAAAGCGATCATCGAGATCCGATCAATCTGGGACAGGACCGAATGATCTCGATCAACGAGTTGGTGGACATCGTCGCGAAGATCTCGGGAAAACGGATTGGCAAGCGTTACGACGTGACCAAGCCGCAGGGCGTGCGTGGCCGCAACAGTGACAACTCACGTCTGCGCGAGGTGCTGAAATGGGAGCCGCAAATTTCGCTCGAAGATGGCCTGGCGAAAACTTATCACTGGATTGCCGGTGAACTTGGACGGAAGTCCGTGCCGGCTGCGGTGGCATAAGCATCGTTTCATTCGCGATGGGTCAGTGACCGGCGAGGTTGTAAATATCGCGGCCTTACTCGGTCTCCCGCGGCTCAAATCACCTCAGCTTTCAATAATGAAGAAGTTGCTAAAGGACCTGCTGCTTAACGTTGGTCTTTACTACAAGATCAACGCTTTCAGGTTCCGTCACGACCAACGAAACATAGCTCAGAAAGCTTTCTACGCGACCATCATCGGTCCCGATGACCTGGTTTTCGACGTGGGCGCTAATATCGGCCAGCGCGCGGATATTTTTTCTCAGCTATCCCGGAAAGTCGTTGCCTTTGAACCTCAGCCTCATTGCGTCAGGCATCTCAAATCGCGCTTTTCGTTTCGCCGCAATGTCGCGATCGAGCCAATCGCTCTCAGCGACGGTGAAGGAGAGACCGAGATTTACGAGGGCAGTTCACACACTTTGACCTCGATGTCGCGCAAGTTCATCAACACCGTAAGTCAGGGCATGTTCAAAGATTATCAGTGGAAGGGGCCGATGTTGGTTAAGACAAAGTCTCTCGATCAAATGATCGCTTTGTACGGTCTTCCGCAACTTATCAAAATCGATGTCGAAGGTTTTGAGTTGAGTGTCCTCAACGGTTTGAGTCAACCGGTGCCATGGGTCACGTTCGAGCACACTCCCGGACTGTTGGACGAAACTGAAAAGTGTGTGCGCCGGATGAACCAGATCACAGACCGATATCGGTTTAATTACTGTCTGGGTGAGAACCTGGAGCTGGTTCTGAAAGACAACGTTGATTGTGCGACCTTTGTGAGGTCTGTCCTGCCGCAAATTCGCGAACACGAGCAATTTGGTGATATCTACGCGGTGTCAAACGGCGGGTGAAATCCAGGATGCGGAGACGAATGAGATCAGGAGCTCGATGCTCTGGATCTCTAACTCGAGTCTATGATCATAGTTGCCAGCAAGCCGGGACAACTGGGAAACATTTTGTTTGTCTACTCCCATGTCATCGCCCGGGCCATTGAAAGCAACTTGAGTGTGGCGAACCCCGCGCTGGACGAGTATGCGGATCTGTTCCCTTCGACGCGCGGTGATCTGCTGTGCCGGTTTCCCGCCCGGCAATCCCGACTTGGTGCTACGGCGTGGCGGCGAAAACTGGTCTACAGGTTTTTTCATGGAATCGGCCGCATCCTGGGCAAGCTAAAGCTGGACTTGCCACCGGTGCGCCAGATCACTTTGCGAGACTGGCATACGGAATTCGATCTTGGTGATCCGGAGTTCCTCGCGGGGCTCAAACCGCGACAGGGGGTGCTGCTGCTCGGCTGGTTGTTTCGCGATTCCCGGGCCATGGAGAAGCACTCGGGTACTGTCAGAGAGTTTTTTCGCCCGCATGAGCGTAACCAGCAAAACATAGACGAGCTAATCACACGCGCGCGCCAGGATTCAGACGTCCTGGTTGGCGTTCACGTGCGGCACGGCATTATCCATTTCGCGAACACGCGCAAATACTTTTATACGGCGCAGCGCTACGGCGAGATGATGGATGAATTGGTCGAGCTGTTCCCCGGGAAGCGGGTGTCGTTTTTGATATGCTCGGATTGGCCGCAGGACCCCAAACTGTTTTCCAGATTCAAAGTCACGTTTGGGACCGGCGATTTAATAGAGGACATGTACGGCTTTGCGCGCTGTGACTATTTGATCGGGCCTCCCAGCACCTTTACCATGTGGGCGTCTTTCTATGGCCAGGTGCCGCTGAACATTATCTGCCGTAACGATCAGCCGCAGGCCTTGGACGACTTTCGCGTACAGACATGATCGCAGACTGAGAACATTCGTCTAATGAAGGCAGGAGTTTCTGTGGTGAAAGCAGTAACAACTTCCGGCGCAGTGGTTGCGCATTTTGATCGAATGTCTTCGACGAGAGATTGGTCTCGTCTTTACACGGTTGCGGATGGCTCAACCTATCACTTTCACGTGCGGCGCAGCCGCGTCCTGGCCCTGCTGCCGGAGAATCTGGGACGGGTAGCGGATATTGGCTGCGGGCCGGGCGTGATGACAGAGGCCGTGCTGGAGCGTGGGGGTACGTTCGATGGTATCGATCTCTCGCCGGAGATGCTGCGCGAGGGTCGCGAGCGTTTTGCCGATCAACCCGGAGTGAGTTTTCAGGAAGGCAGTATCGAAGCTCTTGGTCTGCCTGACGCCTCCTACGATCAGGTAATTTGCATGGCCGTGATCGAATATCTCGAGACGCCGCATCTGGCGCTGGCTGAAGTAGCTCGCATTTTGCGTCCGGGCGGCATTGCAATTATCACTGTGCCGAAGCGCTCGCATATCGATCGCGTGATGATCGCCGCAACTGCTGCAGTGCGAGCGCTCGCGCGAATGCTGGGAGCAGGCAGCGCGGACACTCTGCCCCGGTTGCGTCTTCAGCCGGGCGAGTTGGACGAAGCTGCCCGCCGGGCTGGGCTGATATTTGACGGCGGCGCGCAGTATCACTTCACGCCGCTGCCCTATCCGCTGACCCGCCTTGCTCCGCAATTGTGCATGCGTCTCAACATTCCCTGGGAGCGAATGTATGAAACTCGCGCCGCCTTGCCGTCCTTTCTGGCACATGGTTACATTGGCCGCTACCGCAAGCCAGCCGGCTGATAACTGAAATGAAGAAGCTGTTGTTTGCTTTACTGTATCGGACAGGAACTGTGCGGGTGGCTGCCTGGTGGAACCGGAAGCGGTTGATGATTCTCTGCTACCACGGAGTCACCGGGCGCGCAGAGCGAAGTCCGAGCGACCATCACGGGCTGCACGTGCGCGTGGATCGCTTCCGGAATCACCTGCGCCATTTACAGCGGCACTATCGGGTTATCTCGCTGCGCGAGTTCGTGAATGCCAGCCGCGCCAAACAGGCGCTGCCCCTCTACTCAGTAATTCTCACCTTTGACGACGGGTACCGGAATTTTCTTACGGCGGCTGCGCCTTCTCTGGCCGACAAAAATTTTCCCGCTGCGATTTTTCTGATCACCGACCGGGTGCGAGACGATCAGGCGACCTCTTCCAGCGGCGAATGGGTCTCTGGTGATGACGAAACTTTTCTCTCCTGGGCTGAGGCGCGTTACCTGATTGAAGATGGCGGCTTCGAGTTTGGTTCTCACACCTGCTCGCATCGCAAGTTAGCAACGCTCCCGGCCGAAGAGTGCCGGCAGGAAATGCTCAATTCACAGGCGGCGATTGCGTCGCGTCTGGAGCTGAGCGACTTTGCCCTGGCTTACCCTTATGGTGATTACTCGGCAGTGGTGGCTGAGCAGGCCCGGGCCATGGGTTATAGTTGCGCCCTCACCACTGACGATGGAGCTAACGACGCCGCGGCGAATGTTTTCACCTTGCGCCGGACGCTGGTTGGTGACGATGATGACGAGGCCGCCTTTGCCGTAAGAGTATCGGGAGCGATCTCGTGGATCAGCCGCCGAAGGCGAAGTGGGAAATAGGATTCTGCGGGAACTTAAGGCATCAGCATTAATGACTCTGCCGGGACAAATGATTGACCATGGTCCCGCCGCGAGACCTCGCGCGACGGTGACCCAGGTCTCGCTCGTAATTCCACTGCGAGATGAAGCGAGCACCGTTGAATATTTGATTCAGAGTGTTCGGGGCCAATCCAGAAAACCTGATGAAGTGATTTTTGTTGACGGCGGAAGCCGCGACGGCACGCTTGAAATTCTGCGCCACGCCTGTGAACAAGACGCTACCTTCCGTTTAATTCCGGCACGCAAAGCCTTGCCGGGCCAGGGCCGAAATATCGGGGTGGCCAACGCCATGTTTTCGTGGGTTGCTTTCACCGACGCTGGTAACCGGCTGGAGCCGGACTGGCTGGAACAGTTGATCGAAGTGGCGAACACTGATCCCGAGACGGGAATCGTTTGTGGTAACTTCGAGCCCATCGCAGACACGTTCTTTAAGCAGTGCGCTTCGGTCGCGTATCTTCCCAACAAGACACTTCGGGAAAACGGAGCCGTGCGCGGACCCTTCATCGCATCTTCGTTGGTGAGGAAGGATGTCTGGCATGCGGCGGGCGGTTTTCCGGACCTGCGCGCCGCCGAGGATCTGATCTTTTTCGAAGAGGTAGAGCGGCAGGGCTTTAAATTCAAGTGGGCGCCCAAGGCCACTGTGCATTGGGAAATGAGGCCTACTCTGGGCAGCACAGTGCGCCGTTTTTTTGTCTATTCGTGCGTCAATGTCTGGGTCGCGCGACAGCGATACTGGCATTATGGCGTCGCTCGCTTGTATCTGCTCGGACTGCCGTTCTTTATCCTGGCAGTGTGGCAGAGCGGATGGTGGCTGCTGGCCCCGCTGGCCGGATTGGTGGCCCGCGTAGCCAGTAAGATTTGGCAGCGCCGCGAAGGGCGCTCTCTGCCTTGGGTGCTGAATCCAGTACGCTTTGCCTATGTGCTGGTGATTACGCTGTCCCTCGATCTGGCGACTTTCTCAGGCTGGATCGTGGCGTTATTGAAACGTCGCGAAGCCGGGCAGATTACCGATCACATGCGCACGAGAAGTGGCGGCCAACCTGAATGAAGCTTACCAGGCGTCTTCAGACCATACTTCCAGACCCGCGAGAAAAGTGTGTAAGGTTGGATCGCATTGTCTATTGAAGATAGAAGAGTTCTGTTTGTTTCGTACAACGGAATGCTCGATCCGTTGGGGCAGAGCCAGGTCATTCCCTATTTGAAGGAACTGAGCCGCGCCGGAGTTCGATTCACTCTGCTTAGTTTTGAACGGCCGCATGCTTTCACTCCCCAGGGCATCGCGCAATGCTCAGCGTTGCAGAGCGAGTTAGCCCAAAGTGAGATTGATTGGCACTGGCTGCGCTACCACCAGACGCCTTCGTTGCCGGCGACCTTGTATGACGTGTGGGCGGGAGCCAGGTATGCAAGCCGGCTGGTGCGGAGCAAAAAGATTGAAATGGTCCATGCTCGCAGCCACATCCCGGCCACGGTTGCGCTACGGCTAAAGCGACGTTTTGGCGTGAAAATGATCTTCGATGTGCGCGGCCTGATGGCCGATGAATACGCCGACGCTGGTCATTGGCGCAAAGATTCCGTTGCCTATCGGCTCACCAAGTCGATGGAAGGCCGCGCGCTCGCCGCCGCCGATGGCGTCGTGACCCTGACTGAAAAAATCTGGCCCGTGATTAAACAATGGGACAGTTTGCGAGATCGGGAAGTGGCTCATGAGGTGATACCTAGCTGTGCAGACCTGGAATTGTTCAGTTTTAGTCAGGAGCAGCGCAGCCGGCGGCGAAATGAGCTCGCGCTCCAAGATCGCTTCGTCCTGATTTACAGTGGATCGATTGATGGTTGGTACCTGACCGAGAGCATGGCGGACTTTTTTGTGACGATGCAAAAGCAAAAGAACAATGCGCACTTCCTTTGGTTGACGCCGTCGCGGCACAAGCGAGTGCACGATCTGATGAAGGCACGCGGGTTTGGCGAATCAGACTACACTGTGTTGGCAGCGACATCGCGTGACGTGCCTTCGTATCTGTCGGCCGGGGACGCCGGCGTGGCATTTATCAAACCATGCTTCTCGAAACTGGCTTCGTCGCCGACCAAGTACGCGGAATACCTCGGTTGTGGGCTGCCCTTGATTATTAACGCCGGCGTTGGCGATTCGGATATCCTGATTACTCGTGAAGAGGTTGGCGCGCTGGTTAGTAATTTTGATGAAGCCGATTACGCTAAAGCCGCGGCCGTCGTCGAAGATTTAGCTGGTCACCCGGAGCAAACTCGTGCGCGAACGCGTGAGGTGGCGGAGAGATTATTTGATGTTCGAAGAATCGGCGCGGAGCGATATGCCCGTTTGTACCGTGAGGTGTTGGATAATTAATCAGGCTGAGCCTGCGATGAATTGGTTTAGCCGCGGGCTACTGCCCGCCGGATCTACGTAAGAAGTCGGGCAGTAGCCGACTCTAAACGAATATGTAAGACGATTCAAAAGACCAGGCTGTATGTCACTCTCGTTAGACAAATTGCTGGAAACGCTGCGCTGCCCTGCCTGTCGGGCGACGCTGCGCAAAAACGATCAGCCTGCGAATCACGGCAACCTCGGCCTTGAATGTGCGGTTTGCGGAGAGCAGTTTCCGATTGTCAGAGACGTTCCGCGTTTGTTGCTTTCTCCTTTGCGCGAAGCGCTGCTCGAGAATAAAGCGACGTCCGGCAACGAAGAGCCTCAGGTGAAGACGGCGCGGAGTTTTGGCTTTGAGTGGACCCGGTTTCCCGAGATGTACAAAGAGTGGAATCAGAGCTTTCTTGATTACATGCAACCACACGGTCCCGATTTTTTTCGCGGCAAGAAGGTTCTGGATGCCGGCTGCGGCAACGGCCGGTTCGCGTATTACGCGGCCAAATACGGCGCCGAAGTTTGGGCCATCGATCTGGGGCCGGCGGTCGAAGTGGCCCGGCGCAATACCGAACAGGTGGGTGAAGTGCAAGTGGTTCAGGCCGATCTACACCGGCCCCCGTTCGCACTGGAGAGCTTCGATTTCATTTACTCGATCGGCGTGCTGCATCATCTTCCCGACCCCGAACAGGCTTTTCAAAATCTCTTGCGCTATCTAAAGCGCGAAGGTGAGATTCAGATTTATTTGTATTGGGAACCGGAAGGACAACCTATCAAGCGGGCTTTGCTGGCGATGGTAAGAGCCGCGCGAAAAATCACGACCCGTTTGTCACACAGAGCGGTCTATGCGTTGGCATTTCCGGCTGCGGTCGCCGCTTTTGGCTTGTTCGTGTGGCCTTACCGTTTGCTGAAGAGACTTCCCGGGCTTAGGTCTTGGGCGGAAAAGATCCCCATGAAGCAGTATGCCAACTTTCCCTTCCGTGTCTGTGTTAACGACCAGCTCGATCGCTTCTCGGCGCCGATTGAAAATCGCTACACCAGGCAGCAAGTGGCGGACTGGCTGAACCGCGCAAAGCTGGAAAGCACGAGAGTCAACGCAGCCTATGGCTGGGTGGGTAGCGGTCGCAAACCTGCCACGGCCGTGATGGCCCGGTAACCAGTCGCATGAAGGTCTTAGCGTTAGCGTCTTATCCGGTCGAAGCGGCAGCCACCCGGTTTCGCCTGCAGCAGTTCGTCGGGCCACTCGCCGATCGCGACATCGATTTGACGATTCATCCCTTCCTTGACTCGCAACTGTTTTCAAGTCTTTACCAGCAGCGGTCGTTTCCGCGCACCGCGGCGGGACTTCTTAAATCCGCATTCCTGCGGCTGGCGGACGTGTTGGCGGCGCGACAGGCCGATGTCATCCTGGTGCAGCGCGAAGCCATGATGTTTGGGCCGCCGTTAATCGAATGGTTGACGTCGCGGGCGTTGAAGCGGCCAATGGTGTTGGATTTGGACGACGCAACCTACCTCTCATATACTAGCCCGACCTATGGTGGTCTGGGTAAGGCTTTGAAATGGTTCAGCAAGACTGACGATTTGATCAAATGGGCCGCCATCGTCACTTGCGGCAACCGCTCGATCGCCGAATACGTTTCCAGCCGGGGAGCTC
>DATNNY010000016.1:0-18572 GCA_035601635.1 Pyrinomonadaceae bacterium | reverse complement strand
CGAAAGTCCGCGTCATCAAGCTTGACGATCATCTGCCCGCGTCGCACTGAACTGCCCAGGTCGACCCCGACGGCGACGACCTTGCCCGACGTTTCCGCCGCGATGTCAGTTTGCTCGTTCGCCGCCAGGCTGCCGTTGGCTTCGAAATAGCGTGGCAGTTGCCGCACAACCGCGGAAGTGGTGCTGACGGAAATGGCCGCCGGCGTCGGACTTGCCGAGGCGCTGGCATTGCTCTGTCCTTTAGAGCGGCTGCAGCCCGTCAAACCCGTGCCCACAGCCGCAGCAATTAGAAACAAAAAGATAAGTTTGAGCGGTCCTGAAAGACTCATTTACTCGATCTCTTTCTCCTGGTATTCTCGCCTTTTTTTTGCGATCCGTTTCGGTGACCCTTCACTGCGTTCTTCACAGCGAATCTTTTGGCAGCGGCCTTGAAGCTGCGAATTGGTGTGCCTACTTTGCCCCTGGCCGCGATTCCGTTTAAAAGGATGCCGGCGAACTCGCGCGCCGCGACTTGATTCGAGATTTTCAGCAGACTTCGCTTCCGATCCCACAAATTGTTGTTCAATGAGTGATGCATCACCATGCCGATAAAAGCACGCACCACGATGGCGGGCTCAACTTCAACAATAGCGCCCTCGCGCTGCCGTTCGCTGATGTAATTGCCGAGTGAGCGGTACACGCGGCGCACAAATTTCTCCCAGAACATGTGGGCGAGGTCATGCTCTTCCAGGGCCGAATGCAGCAGCAATCTTTGGAATTCCGGGTCGCAGTCGTGCTGATTCAACGCCTCGAGCGCAATGCCCTCGAAGACAGCCCGGTCGTCCTTGCGCGCGATCGCTTCAGCGACTGCCAGTCGCGGATCAAGAGTATCGTGCACACAGGCTTTCTGATCGAGAATGGCGCTGTACAGCTCCTCTTTGTTGGCAAAGTGCCGAAACACCATTGCCTCAGAGACTCCGGCTGCCAACGCGATTTCTTTCGTGGTGGTGCCGCGAAACCCGCGCTGCGAAAACAAGCGCATGGCAATCCGCAGGATTTGCAGACGGCGCTCGTCACCCGCCATGCGCCCACCATTCCCGTTGGCGCCGTTATTCGTTGGTGTTTTCTTACTTAGAGTCGGCAAAGTGCAATCTGAACGTTTCGAAGTAAGTACTCACTTACCATCTGTCAGACGGCAAAGTCAAGTTAGTGGCACGGAGCGCCGACATCCCTGTCGGCGGTTCGCGGGCATCCTGCCCGCATTCCAAAAGCCGCCATGGATGCCGGCGAACCGCAGGCAAGGATGCCTGCGCTCCAGGAGTCACTGATTCTCGCAACCGCGCGGCGACTTTCCTCGTATGGAGAGTTTGGTTGATTACTGAAGGTGAGGAGTTAGAGCAATGTCGGAAGCAACGGGAGACACTCAACAGGCGCCTAACACGGCGATTATCAAGGGCAACGGGAGAGAAATGGACATGTCAGAATTTGCAGAAGATGCGCATGAGTATGGAAGAAGGATTGTCGATGCGGCGTCGCGGGCCGGCGATTATGTGAGCGAAAAGGTCAATGTGGTGGGTGACAAGATCAAGGCCTTGCAGGGCAAGGACCTCAGCGAGATCGCCGGAGAAGCCAAAGATTACGCCCGTGAAAACCCAGGCCACGCCATTCTGATCTCCACGGTCGCGGGTGTGGTTTTGGGATTTCTGCTGCGCGGCGGCAGAAGATAATTTTGGATTGCGGCGGCACGCGGAGCGCGACGCCGCTTTGGTTTCTCAGTAGTTCCCTGACGCCCTGGTTCATGATTGGCTGCGCTTTGTCACGCTCTCACCGACATCGTGGCAGAGGCGCCGGCGCAGTTACTAGCAGGGCCACGCTGGCCCACGACTGCCCTTCACTTCCGTCGCTTAGTCTCTGGCGCCGGCCTGCCTCAAAATCGCGACCACATCCGGGTGGTTCTTACTGGTTGCCAGACTGACCGCGGTCGCGCCGTTGTCAGCGCGGCGATTTACATTTCCTCCGCGAGCAATCAGCAAGCGCACCGTCGGAACGTGCCCCTGAAACGAGGCAATCATGAGGGGAGTAATGCCGTTCTTATTCTGCGCGTCGATGTTGGCGCCCCCCGCCAGCAGGGCATCTATGGTTTCCGCTTTCCCAGCCGCCGAGGCCAGGATTAAAGCATTGTCTCCATCTTTATCAGCCTGATTAGCCCGCGCGCCTTTGGCGAGCAGCAGCTTCACAATTGGTGTAAAGCCCTGGACCGCCGGGCTAATCAGAATCGGTGAGCCCGTATTATCGGCCGAGTTAACGTTGGCGCCTGCCTTCAAGAGTGCCTCGACCGCGTCGATACGTCCATTCCCGGCAGCGAAGTAGAGGGCGGAATTACCTTCCTTGTCACGCGCGTTTACGTCCACGCCCGTGGCTATCAGGCTTGGAATAAGATCTGCGCGGCCTTGAGCGGCAGCGCGCATCAGAGCGGTGCGACCCTGTTCGTCGGTCTTCAAAGCCTCGCTGTCCGGCGCGTTACGCGTGGCGTTCCAGGACGGCGTGCTGCGCTGCGAAAGCTTGCGCAGATCCGGCCGGCGCAAGCCTACATACTCGGGAGCAATCTGGGCGGCGCGGGCATCGGTAACACGCGCACGTGAATCGTCACCCAGCGCCCGATAGACGTCGCCCAGCATCAGCCACCCATCTTCGTCGTCTCCGCTTTTTTGGGTGTACTCTTCCAGTTGGGTCCGTGCCTCGGTCAAACGTCCATCCAGAATCAGCAGACCGATCCGATCCGGGGCATAGGTCGAGCCCAGATTCACCGCGGCCCTCCATTGCTCGCGCGCATCAGTGAAGTTCTCAGTCATGTAATAGATCAGACCGATGTTTGAGCGCGGCGCGCCATCTTTGGGATTCAGCTTGATCGCTTCGAGATACTGCTGCGCGGACGGGAGCAACTGACCCAGCTTTTGCAGCATGACCGCATAGTTAAAGTGGGCCGAGAAATCTTTCGGATCAATATCGACCGCCTTCTTCGCTTCCACCGAAGCGTCACTGTAGCGACGCTGGTTACTCAAGAGTCGGACTAATTCCAGATGCAGCACGATGAGCGGCTGGGGCGTGAGGGTAATCGCCTTCCGGTACGCGCTTTCGGCTTCGGCATAACTTTGACGCAATGAAAGCACGTAACCGAGCGCGAGATAGCCGTAGTAGTTGTCTGGTTGCGCGGCTACTGACCGGCGCGCAGCAGCCGTTGCTTCATCGAGACGGTTCAGTTCGCTATAGGTAAAGGCGAGACGGGCGTACGGTTCGCTGTCACCGTGACTGAGGGTGGCGGCCCGCTGATAAAACTTTTCGGCTTCAACAAATTTCTTTTGATTGTAATAGGTGTGCCCCAGACCGAGATATGGCCGCGGATCCGCGGGAGCGAGTTTGGACGCCAGCAGGTAACCTCGCTCGGCAGCTTCGTTACGGCCATTCTGGCGCTCGTCATCGGCGAGACTGAGCGCGTCATCGACCTGCGCCGAATTGTTAACGGGTTGCGGCCGCGTTCCCACTTTGGGCCTGGAACTAGTCGGCGCGGTGTGGGTAACCTTCTTCGCGGGGAGTTTCATCACCGCGCCCGCATCCGCAATCGTTCCACCGCCAGCGCCTGAACCGTGCTGGGCGCTGATCACCGAGACCGAACCACAAACGGTGATCGCGAGGGCTAGAAAGAAAATTCGACGCACAGGGAAAATCAAGATTGTCATTGAGATAATTCCTCTCTCTATGGCGAGGCGTTTCAGAACGGCAACTCACCGTTAACACTCAGGGGAAACGCCGCTAGCATTGCAAAATTTATTCGTGCAGGCAAGAAAAATCCGGATGGGATGCGCCTACACTGTCACGGCTTCGCGGTACTCGCCCCAGACGCGGCGCAGCCGGTTACTGATCTCGCCGACAGTCGCATAGGCCTCGACGCAATCGAGGATTCGAGGCAGAACATTTTCAGTGCCGCGCGCGGCTTCTTCCAGTTTTACCAGCGAAGCCTCTGCAGCGCTCGAGTCGCGACGCTCACGTAGGGCCCGCAAGCGCTCGACCTGGGTTTTCTCAATTGCGGCATCAACGCGGAGAGTCTTGACCTTGGGCCCTGCTTCACTTTGGAATCGGTTCACGCCCACTACAATCGCCTCGTCAGTCTCAACTGCGCGCTGAAATTCGTAAGCTGCGTTTTGGATCTCGCGCTGGATGTACCCCGTCTCGATCGCCCGCAAGGTCCCGCCCATGGCGTCGATTTTGTTGAGATAGTCAACTGCGCGTTTCTCGATCTCTGTAGTTAGCTCCTCAATAGCGTAAGAGCCTGCCAGGGGATCGACAGTGTCGGCGACTCCCGATTCATGCGCGATAACCTGTTGAGTTCGCAGCGCCACCCGGGCCGCGTCTTCGGTCGGCAAAGCGAGTGCTTCATCCATCGCATTCGTGTGCAGAGACTGTGTTCCGCCCAGCACGGCCGCCAAGGCCTGAATGGTCGTGCGCACGACATTCACTTCGGGTTGTTGCGCAGTCAGGGTTGAGCCCGCGGTTTGGGTGTGAAAGCGCAACATCAACGAGCGCGGATCGCGCGCCTGAAACCGTTCGCGCATGATGCGCGCCCAAAGCCTTCGCGCGGCGCGAAACTTCGCTATCTCTTCGAGCAGGTTATTGTGCGCGTTAAAGAAGAACGAGATGCGCGGCGCAAACTCATCAACTTCAAGCCCGGCGCTAATTGCCGCTTCGACATAGGCGATCGCGTCCGCGATGGTGAACGCAACTTCCTGCACGGCGGTCGAGCCGGCCTCGCGAATGTGGTAGCCGCTGATCGAAATCGTGTTCCAGTTCGGAACTTCGCGGGCGCAGAACGCGAACGTGTCGGTAATCAGACGCAGGGAAGGCGCCGGCGGAAAAATATAAGTGCCGCGCGCGATATACTCTTTCAAAATATCGTTCTGGAGGGTGCCGCTGACCTCGGCAAATGGGACATCCTGCTTCCGCGCTACGGCCAGATAAAGACAAAGCAAGATCGCCGCCGTCGCGTTGATCGTCATGGAAGTCGATACTTCGCCGAGGGGAATCCCGTCGAACAGAGCGAGCATGTCTTCGAGCGAATCGATTGCTACACCGACCTTGCCGACTTCTCCACTAGACAATGGATCATCAGAATCCAAACCAATTTGCGTGGGTAAATCGAATGCGACGGAAAGCCCGGTCGTGCCCTGTGACAGCAGATACTTGTAACGCGCGTTTGATTCCGCGGCGCTGGCATAACCTGCGTACTGGCGCATCGTCCAGAGACGCCCGCGGTACATGTTGCGTCTGATGCCTCTGGTGAACGGAAAATCTCCCGGGTCGCCCAGGTCGCGATCGTAGACGATCGGTTCAGTATTCGCGGGATTGAAATCGACGGGCAATTCAAAGCCCGACGAAGTTTCGAAGTGCTCGCGGCGTTCACCTGTAGCTTTGGCGCTTGTAGCTTTGGTTTTCGTAGCCATTGAATCGAGCGGCTGTTGCGGGGCCGTTTTGCGAATCGCCCGAAGGCTAGCACACGGCATGTGAGCACGGCAATTTCTCGAACTTTTGCGGAAGTGTCTTTGATTTGCCAGGCGCTGGATGACGGAGTCAGTACCGGGAGCGGTAGACCGGGTATCAACCCCGCGACGGTCGAGATCGCCTAAACTGTAACCCGGTCGCTATCGCTCCCGGTACTGACCTCATGACAATTGAGACTCTGCCCTCTCACGACAAATCCTAATTTCCATACAAGGGTGGATCTAGGGCGACGGTTTGACCGCGTTGCTTGTGTGACTTAGCATCACGATAGTCAGTATCCGGGATAAGCGGACTTAGATATCAATGGACGAACACACTAAAAAACTTGCGGAAGAAGTCGGCACCGCAATCAACGAGTCTGTGCAAAGCTCAACCAGCGTCGCGGCGGCGATAGAGCGACTGCGAGAAGCCGGATTTGAGATGGAGCTGACGCTGAAACTCGAGATTGGGCTGCGGCCTCATCACAGTGACGAGTCCAGCAGTGAGAGTGAACGATCACTGGAGCTTTCCGATGAAGATCTAAAGATCCTGCGATCAATGAAAATCAAGATTGATTCGGAAGAGTAGGGTCCTCAAGAAAGAGACGATTCAAGCGCGTGAGGCGCGAAATATTTATAGAACCCGTGCGCAGAGGAAAGATTGCCCGCGAGAACGCACGTTCGTTCTCGCGGACTTTCATACAATAGAAACGCCGGGCTATAAACACTTCGTGCCTAACGGCTCTAAAACGACGACGGCGCAAAATCACTCATCTACTCAGGCTTCTCGGTGCCGCCGGTGAGCGTTTGTTGCCGCAGGGCAGCCGCACCGATAAAACCACCCATGCCCATCGTCTCTACCGCACTGCTCGGAACTATCATCAGCGCGCCTTTTTCTTTCAAGCCTTCGTATAACATGTTCATTGCACGGAGGTGCATGGCCGTGGGGTTGTTACGATAAGACTCCGACGCTTTGTCGAACTGGGCGGCAATTTCGACTTCGGCCTGGGCCAGGATCACTCGCGCAGCCTTCTCACGCGCCGCCTGCGCCTCGCGCGACATTGCGTCCTGGAGCGCCGCCGGAATAATCACGTCGCGCATCTCGACCGATTGCACGGTCACGCCCCAGGGATTCGAGCGTTCATCGATCAGCTTCTGCAATTCGCCTTCGATGCGCTCGCGACCGCGCAGCAGATCGCTCAAAGACGTGCGGCCGATTATGTCTCGCAAGGCCGTCTGGGCCGCCCAACTAACCGCCGCGGGATAATTTTGTACTTCGAGGGCGGCTTTCTCCGGATCGTAAACCACCCAGAACAGAACTGCATCGACATTGACCGGCACAGTGTCGCTGGTCAACGTCTCTTCCGCGGCGAAAGCGGTAGTGATTACGCGCTGGTCGATCCAACTGGAAATGTTATCGACGAAGGGAATGATCCAGAAAAGTCCCGGACCGCGCAGCCCGATGAATTTTCCCAGTCGAAGCACGACGGCGCGTTCCCATTGCCGGGCGATCTTTGGCGACTGAGCCAACAGCAAGCCGAGCAGTACTCCGACGATCGCCCCGCCGGGATTGAGAGTCAGCAGCGTCGCCAAAGTTCCGAACGCCACCGGCACAAGGAACGCAACTGCCTGAACAAAGTTCACGCGCGGCGCATTCGCAGGCAAGTTGCTCCTGATTTCAAAATTTTGAATGTTAGCCATGTGAGTCTCCTTCGTTGTCTGTAGCGCAAGTTGTTAACTTGCGTCGATTACTCGTTGCGCGAAATCGCAAGTGAACGCCTCGCGCTACCCTTTTTTGCGCCTGCCTTCCAAATGTTCAATCACGTCGTCAATCGAAAAGCCGCGGGTGTGTGTCTCAGCAATGAAATGATCCGCCAACTCCCGCAGGTGCCGGTCGCGATCGCGCCGGCTCGCAGCCTGTTGCGGCCGCGCACTAACAAATGTCCCGACGCCGCGGCGGGTTTCGACCACGCCGGCGCGCTCCAACTCGGCATAGACTTTGGCGACGGTATTCGCGTTGATGCGCAACTCAACCGCCAACTGCCGCACCGTCGGCAGTTGATCGCCGATGCGCAGCCGGCCGGTCGAGATCGCAAAGCGAATGGACCTTTCCAGCTGAGCGTAAAGCGGCGTTGGATGGTTGGAGTCTACTTGAAACATCATTGCCCTATTGTACTACGACAACGGGACAAGTAAAGTTTCGGGTAGATTTTCTTGCCCGTTACGTTGCAAAAATCCTTACGTATTCAAATGTCAGGGAAAGCGTTATCTTGCCCGCTACGGTAGAACGATATGAGTCCGCGAAGCGGACGCCGTGAAAATAGCCCAGCGATTTATCGCTGGGATCGATCGAAGAACAAAACAGATAGTCCGCGAAGCGGACGGCTGAAACGGAGATACGACAATGCCACATTCCTACGTGAGCAACCTTGTCCACTACATCTTCAGTACAAAGGAAAGATTTCCGTTTATCGATCAGGAACTCGAGTCGCGCCTCTGGCCTTATATGGGTGGAATTGCTAGAGAGAATGGAATGAAGGCGCTGACGGTCGGAGGAATGACCGATCATGTGCACGCTCTGCTATCGCTGCCGGCGACGCTGAGCATGGCGAAAGCGATTCAATTGATTAAAGGTGGATCATCGAAGTGGATTCACGATCAATTCCCGAGATATCGAGAGTTCCAGTGGCAAGACGGTTACGGCGCATTTAGCGTTGGCGCGTCACAAGTGAAGAGCGTCGTCAACTACATCGGTAGTCAGAAAGAACATCACCGGAAAAAGACTTTCGAAGAAGAGTTCCTCGAGTTTCTTGATAAGTACGGAGTGAAGTACGACCGGCGCTACGTGTTTCGATGATTCAGTCGTCCGTTTCACGGACTCTGAAATCGCTTTGCTTCGCGTTCCCATCGATAAATCGCTGGGCTATTCTCACAACGTCCGCTTCGCGGACTCAGGTCTTAACGATCCAACCCTACGAACGATTCAACCCTACTTTGCGAAACCCCAAACCCCTATGGTATCTTCTCCCTCTTTAAAAACCTTCCAGTTTTTGTCTGTAGAGGCTTCGCATTAATTCGAAGGAGTTGACTGAGCAAATATGGCTACGCCTAATGGAAATGGCACGAACGGGCATGTCGGCCGCGTGGTGCAAATTATTGGTCCGGTAGTGGACGTCGAGTTTACCGAGAGTTACCTGCCGCCGATTTACGAGGCGCTGCGGATAACCTCCGATGGTTTTGACGTGCCCGAACCGATCAATGTGATCGCCGAAGTCCAACAGCACCTGGGTGAGGGCCGCGTGCGCGCGGTGTCGATGCTGCCCACAGACGGCATGGTGCGCGGAATGAAAGCGATCGACACCGGTGGGCCAATTACCGTGCCCGTTGGCGAAGGAACCCTGGGTCGAGTCATGAACGTGATTGGCGATCCGGTCGACAACCTCGGCGACATTCCCCACCAGCAACGCTATCCGATTCACCGTCACGCGCCGTCGTTTGAAGAGCAATCGACTGAGCTGCAAATGTTCGAGACCGGAATCAAGGTTATCGACTTGATTCAGCCGTTCGTGCGCGGTGGCAAGATTGGTTTGTTCGGCGGCGCCGGCGTGGGCAAGACCGTCATCGTGATGGAACTCATCAACAACATTGCAAAGGCGCGCTCGGGCTTTTCGGTTTTCGCCGGCGTTGGCGAGCGCACGCGCGAAGGCAACGACCTGCTGCGCGAGATGGTCGAATCGAAGGTCATCGATTTTGGCGAGCCGTTCTATCAGAACATGGAAGAGACGGGCGCGTTCGACATGACCAAGGTCGACATGAAAGCGATCGAGAAGTCGAAAGTCGCGCTCATCTATGGTCAGATGACTGAGCCGCCGGGCGCGCGCCTGCGCGTGGCGCTTTCCGGATTGACCGTAGCTGAGTACTTTCGCGATCAAGGTTTGGACGTGCTGCTCTTCATCGATAATATTTTCAGATTTACTCAAGCCGGTTCGGAAGTCTCGGCTTTGCTCGGGCGCATGCCTTCGGCGGTGGGCTATCAGCCAAATCTCGCTACCGAAATGGGCGAGATGCAGGAACGGATCACTTCGACCAAAACCGGATCGATCACTTCGATTCAGGCGGTGTACGTTCCGGCTGACGATTACACCGACCCGGCGCCTGCAACGACGTTCGCGCATCTAGACGCTGTCACAGCTTTGTCGCGTCAAATCGTGGAGTTAGGAATTTACCCGGCGGTCGATCCGCTGGCCTCGTCGTCGCGCATTCTCGATCCGCGCATCGTCGGTGAGGACCACTACAACACCGCGCAAACCGTTAAGCTAATCTTGCAGCGCTACAAGGACCTACAGGACATCATCGCGATTCTCGGTCTTGACGAGCTGTCGGACGAAGACAAGTTGTCTGTTTCGCGCGCCCGCAAGATTCAGAGGTTCTTCTCGCAACCGTTCCACGTGGCATCACAGTTCACCGGCCGCGAAGGCAAATACGTGAAGCTGGAAGATACGATCAAAGGTTTCAAGGAAATCATCGAAGGCAAACACGACGATATTCCTGAGCAGGCTTTCTACATGGTCGGAACGATCGAAGAAGTCGTCGCAGCCGCGAAGAAAATGGAATAGCTGTAACGCAAGCTGGCAGCTTGCGTTCATGCGCGGTTTGGACACCCACCCGCTACCGCAGGTGGTACTGACAAGAATCACAGACTGAAGTCTGTGCCACTTTATGGCCGAACAACTTCAATTGGAAGTAGTCACTCCTGAGCGCCGCTTGCTTTCAGAGCAAGTCAACTCAGTTACCGTTCCCGGTCGCGGCGGCGAACTGGGTATTCTGCCGGGTCACGCGCCGCTGATTTCGGATTTGCAGACTGGCGTACTGTCTTACAATGAAGCCGGAACAACTTTTCAACTGCATGTTTCCGGCGGGTTCGTCGAAGTCAGCGACGACAAGGTCTCAGTTCTCGCCGAGATCGCCGAGCGCCCCGAAGAGATCGACGCTGCTCGCGCCCGACTGGCTCGCGAGCAAAGCGAAAAGCAACTTAGTTCGGTTAGTGGTAGTGAAGCAGACTTTGAAGAAGCGCGCACCAAGCTTGAGCGTTCGATGGTGAGACTGCAGTTGGCATCAGGATCACGCTAATAATCTCCCCATTTCTCACCCACGCGGTTATCCAAAATCCATACTAGCGCGCTCAAGATCATGCCTTTCAGCATGATGACTTACTGCCTCTGGAAACCCCTTTAACTACTGCATTTTTTCATTGACATCGAAGCGCCCCAGGCGTAGCTTTGCTTCAATTCTCAGTTCCCTGACTAGAAATAATAAGGAGGCCATTAATCATGAAGACTCGTTCGTTGGTAATGAGCATCATGGTGATTGCGGTTGTCGCCACGACTGTCCGCGTGGATGCGAGCCAGGAGTTGAAAGAGCGAATCATCGAACGGCTTCCGGTTGGAAAGAACGAGCCAATAGCTATCACGGACATCAAGGTTGACGGTCAGGGCGTATCGCTCGACAAGAAGTTTAGGGCTTCCGATGACTGGCTACAAAGCCTGGTAATATCCATAAAGAATAAGTCAGATAAGGTGATCCTCTTCGCATCTATTCGCCTTCAGTTTCCGCGGCCGCCTCGCCCTCAAGATCCTCCCATGGCCGTATATGACGTGTCTTACGGAAATTGGGCATTACAAACGCGCAGGCCAACTTCAGAAGAGGTGTTGGTGGGAGCATCGACCGGTGAAGTCGTTGAGATTCGGTTATCCCCTCAACAGTCTGATGGGCTGCGCGGGTTTCTCACCGCAACCAACTATCCATCGAGTATTGAGAAGGTAGATTTGAGCATCGGTCACGTTATTTTCGCAGATGACACGATGTGGTATGGCGGCAGTCAGGCTCAGAGAGACCCGAAAGATCCGACCAGGTGGATCAGTTCTCAGTACGCTAACTCCAAACCACAATAGGCCTTGCGAACCGCGGCTCCTACGGCAGAAAGGACAAAGGAGTTAACCCATGAAGATTCTCTCGATCCTGTTCTCTTTCGGCGCAGTAGTCATGTTTACAACTGTGCCACTGGCGGCTAACAGAACGCATGAACCGCAAGAGCGAACTATCAGAAGGATTAACATTGAGCGAAACGAACCGATCGCCGTGACCGGTACAAGAGTCAATGGTCGAGTTGTGTCGTTCGGTGAGAGGTTCGTTGCAGAGGACGACTGGATGAAGGGCCTAGTTATCTCAGTCAAAAACACTTCTGACAAGTTGATTCTGTTTGTGTCTCTCGGCCTTAGGTTTCCTCGTCCAGCAAACTCCCAAGATAAGATTTCGGTAACCGACGTCTCTACTGGAAATCGTGCATTACTGACACGTCCGCCCACCGGTAATGAACGATTAGTGGGAATTGCACCTGGCGAAACCGTTGACCTTCGCCTGTCCGCTGATGAGTTTGATGGGATTCAGCGGTTTCTTGCCGGCACTCGTTATCCGTCAAGCATTCAGAAGTTGGATTTGGCTATTGATAGCGTGATCTTCGAGGACGACGCTATGTGGAGTAACGGCGCCCGTCTGGTGAGAGACCCCAAGGATTCAAGCAAATGGATTAACACAGAATTAATAGGAATCAAATGAGATTGGATTGGGTCAAATCTATTTCATTCACGTACGTCTCTAACTAAGTCTTGTTACCTCGACAGTCTTACCGGATCTGAATAAGCAACAATGCTTTCACGTAGTGGAAAGGACAACTCCATGAAAGTGCAAAGGCCGAATTTGGTTTTGTGGTGCTTGGTTGCGGGCACAATTCTCGCCGGCTTAGGTGTCGTTTCATTCTTTCCGGGGAATTTGCGCGCCGCGAATGCAGCGATCAAACTTCGGGAACGAAGTATTAGAAGGCTGCCTATCGAGCGGAATGAGCCGTTGCGTCTTCGCGCAGTGAAAGTTAAGGGCAGAAAGATCCGCAGCAATGAGAGGTTTGCTTCTGACGAGGACTGGTTAAGCGGGTTGACTATTAACATCAAGAATAGATCCGACCAAGCAATTCGGCTGGCCGCAATCAGCTGCAGTTTCCGAGGCCGTCAGGATCTGAGGGTCCAATTGCAATAGCCGATGTCTATTATGGAAATCGTGCGTTACTGACCCGGTTGCCCACTATGTCTGAGCGCTTGCCGGGACTTGCGCCTGGAGAAGCTGTGGACATTGAACTATCAGATAGTGAACTTGATGCAATTGAAATGATGCTCGCCGACACCGGCTATTCCGCAAGTATTGAGACGGTAGATTTGAGAATCAGTAACGTTATCGTCGAAGATGACAGCATGTGGGAGGCTGGCGCCCGTCTGCAGAGAGACCATAACGAGCCTAGGACTTGGAGTAATGTTGAATTCTCCAGCTTAACAAAGCCTAGGCTTGGTACAGTCTCATCATCTAGAGGTTCATCGGTTCGGGACGGATACAAGTTGTTTGGGTACCCCTCACCCTCGCCGATCGAACGCCTGTTCTCCCATGCTCCTGCTTCGCCTCCCCAAAGTGGCTGTTACCAGTTCATCGGTGCAACAAATGAAGATTGCGGAGTCGTTAGTCATGCTTGCACTTACAGGAAGGCCTGGGTGAACACAAACTTTGGCGGCTACTACCTAGCTGCTTGCTCCGCGCTGTGCTCAAATAGCTGTGGCTGGCACAGTAGCCAGGTAGAAAATGCGTGCAGCGGAGCCGGCGGCGGCGGCGGCGGCGGCGGCGGCGGTCTAGTGGGTTTTGACAACGGTTCCGAAGGATGCACCACAGATTTTGACTGTGACTTTGGTTACTACTGCGATTGGGCAACGGATACTTGCCAGCAATAGTTTCTAAACCTGCGCCGAACGAATCGCTTTCCGCATTTCTCGCACCGCCCGCTCCAATCCCACGAACACGGCCCGCGCCACGATGTGATGACCGATATTGAATTCGGTTATCTCAGTGATTGCCGCCACCGCGGGAACGTTGCGAGTAGTGAGCCCATGACCGGCGGCTACGTGCAACCCATATTGGGCCGCCAGCGCCGCTGCTTCACCCAAGCGCCGCAGTTCCTGATTGGCGCGCACCGCGCCTTCCCCGTGGATTCCAGCAGCGCCGAGGGTCGCTTCGGCGTAAGCAGCGGTGCATAACTCAACCTGTTGGGCTTTTACTTGGTGTGCGGCTTCAATCTGATGCGCATCGGGATCGATGAAGAGACTGGTCATAATGCCGGCTTCGCGCAAACGATTCACCGCCGCGCGCACGATGGCGATATTCGGCCGCACATTCAAGCCGCCTTCGGTAGTAATTTCGTTGGGATTTTCCGGGACCAGCGAGACCGCATCGGGCCGCGCCGCTATGGCAATCTTGACCATCTCTTCAGTGGCCGCCATCTCGACATTCAGGTAAGTCGTCACCGCCTGCCGCAGCAAAGTCAGGTCCGCGTCCTGGATGTGACGGCGATCGCTGCGCAAGTGAATCGTGATGCCATCGGCGCCCGCTTGTTCGCAGATCATGGCCGCCGCCACCACACTCGGCTCAGGCGCGCGCCGCGCCTGGCGAATGGTCGCCACGTGGTCGATGTTTACATTCAGTCGTGCTGTCATCGCATGCTCTAAGTACTCTTAATAATTACCACAGAGGACACCAGGAAGATCAAACATTTTCGGATCTGATCTTTTCCGGCTCACTCTGTGTCCTCGGTGGTAAAAACTTTCACCCTCACGAAAGCGATACCGACGCCCTCGATAGCTGTTGCTTCTCTTCGACCATCGCGGCGGTGCGCGCTGCGCTGATCGCTTCACTATATTCTCCGGCATCGGCCGCGCGACGAATCCGGCGCACCTCGTTAATCATCCGGAGACTATCGCGTGAGTAGTTTCCCGACGCATCCAACGCTCCGCCGGTGTTGTGATCCCAGCGCACCGGGACCTCGCGCAAACGGAGCCGCGCCAGATGTGCGAGATAAATGAGTTCCACATCGAAACCGAACCGATCGATTTGCGCGGCTTCGATCAACGGTCGACAGACATTCATGCGAAATGCCTTGAAACCGCATTGTGTGTCCCAGAACGGCAACCCTGTCGCCAAACGCACGATTAGATTGAAGACCCGGCCGCCCTGCTCGCGCCGCCAGGACTGGTGCACACCGATTAGCCGGCGATCGAGGGCGCGCGATCCGAACGCAAAATCGCATTTGCCGCTAGTGATCGGATCGACCAGCTTGGGCGCCTCATCAATCGGCGTCGACAAATCGGCATCAGAGAACAAGGCGATGTTCGCCTGGGCCGCCAACAGACCCGTGCGCGCCGCGTGACCTTTGCCGCGGTTCTGCTCGTAACGAATCACCCTCGTGGCCACGGCCCCAGAGTCCGCCAGATTCACTTGCGCTACTGTCGCCGTGTCATCGGTAGATCCATCGTCGACGACGATAATTTCGCTCTGCTCGCGCTGTTGATTCAGATACGCGATGATCGCGCGCAAAGATCCGCCCAGCCGAGCAGCCTCGTTGTAGGCCGGGACTACGATTGATAATTTCGGGGTCATCGTTGATTTCAGACATTCTCAATGAATCAGCTGCATCGCACAAGTCCATGTCTTAAGGTCGCTCCAGGCAGCGCTGACTCTCAGTCTCTGCTCGCGCGACGCGGCAGTACCGTGATTTCGTTTCGTGTTTCTTTCCCTTGAACAAAACCGATCCACGAAACCACACTAAATCGCACGAACAAAACTCTTATGCTTCGTGTATTTTGTGGATCGTCTTACCTGGCAAGGAAACCTTTCAAATTGGGACGCCACCAGCGACATCGACCGCTTCGGTCAGTGCCAACCGGTGTGTTATATTTTGGCTCATTCGACCAGCGATCCGAAGAGACGCGTGCGGGCTGAATCTCTTTTATGACCAGGAATTTCACAATCGTCGCTGCCTTCGTCATTGTCACGGCAAGTTTGGCCGGAGGTGTGCGGACGCGTACCTCGCGGCGGGTTGTAAGCCTCGCGTCTAACTCAAATCAAGGTTCCACCGCCGAAAAGTATGAAAGCGACAAAATCGAAAGCGATTATCGCGAAGCAATTTCGGCGGTGGAAGAGAAATACGCCGGCGACATCGATTACGAAAAGGCTACTCAGGCGGCGATTCAGGGGATGCTATTCACCCTTGACCCGCACTCGGTTTACTTCTCGCCCACGGAATTCCGGAAGCTGAAAGAAGATCAGGCTTCCAGCTTTTATGGGATTGGAGTCCAGATCCTGCGCCACGACGATGGCGTGTACATTTCATCGGTGGTCGAAGGCACGCCGGCAGCGCGCGCGGGATTGCGCTTTGGCGACCGCATCGTGGAAGTCGACGGCAAAGACGCCCGCGATTGGTCCAGCGATGAAGTCTCCAAGAACGTGCGCGGCGAGCGCGGCAAAGAAGTGCGCTTGAAAGTTGAGCGCGCGGGCGAAGAAGCCGCGGTTAACGTCAAGATTGTGCGCGACTCAGTGCCGCTGCCCTCGATTCGCAACGCTTTCATGCTCGGTTCGAGCACTGGTTACATCGGATTGATCGGCGGCTTTCAACATACCAGCGATGACGAACTCCGCGAAAGTATTGCCACCCTCAAGAAGGATGGCATGCGCCAACTCGTTCTCGATCTGCGCAATAACCCGGGCGGATTGCTGGACCAGGCGATCGATGTCGCCAGCGAGTTCCTGCCCCGCGATAAAGTCATAGTCTCAGTTAAAGGACGCAGCGAATATCGCGAGCCCGTCGTTTACAAATCGAACGGCAGCGACCCGGAAGAACTGCCGCTGGTGGTATTGATAAATCGCAACACCGCTTCCGCATCAGAGATCGTGGCGGGCGCGATTCAGGATCATGGGCGCGGCTTGATTGTGGGCGAAACCAGTTTTGGCAAGGGCCTGGTCCAACACGTCTTTCAAATAGCGCCGTACAATGTCGGACTGACGCTGACTACCGCGCGCTACTACACCCCGTACGGCCGCTCTTTGCAAAGGGACTATTCCAGCGGGTCGCTTTACGATTATTACGTCCGTCACGATCAGAACGATAATCAGCAACCAACGCAGCCCGGGCAGCCGTCACCCAACGAATCGGCGCCGCCGCGTGGCACAAATGCACCGGCATTTCGCACAGCCGCCGGCCGGATTTTTTATGGCGGCGGCGGCATCACGCCCGACATCGAGGCGCGCCCGCTAACGGCGACGCCTGTGCGGGGCCGCATCATTGAAGCGGCATTCTATTTCACGCGCATACTGGCGGCCGGCAAAGTCCCAGGCCTCGAATCGTATCACGTGGATAAAGTCGATTACGGCCATTCTCCCAAGGCCACGGATTATCCGATCAACGATCGCGTGCTCGAAGCCTTTCGCAACTACCTGCGTAAAGATCAGAGCCGGCACCTGCAAGTGGCCCAAATCGACGCCGACCTGGATTTCGTGACGCTGCGCCTGCATCAGGAAATAATTACCGCGGCGTTTGGCGCCGATGCAGGCCAACGCGTCCTGCTGGAGAGCGACCCTCAGACATTGCGCGCCATCGGCGTATTGCCGGATGCGAAGCGCCTGGCTGAAAGCGTTCGCAACGGCACCCCACTTACTCTTAACTACAAACCCGCGTCCCACTCGGCGCTGCTTCCTTTTCTGCCCGGCATCGAAGAGCAGGACGAGATACTGATCTGATTTTCGATCTTCACCTTTTCAAGTCGTTCATTCACGATCGCTAGAACGATCCACGAAAACACACGAAACGGAACTCGTCTTTGTTCGTGCGTTCGTGTGATTTCGTGGATCGTTCTGGCGCCAGGCAAAAGAAGGCGCGAAATCAAATCCAGATGCTACCGCCGGCCAGGTTCATTTGACTTTATTAACTCTTCAGAATAGAAGTGGGCTCGATCCATCATACTGTCACCGAGGGACAACATGAATCGAAGGACCTTTGTACGCAACGGCGTGGCCGGCGGTGTAGGCTTGGCGAGCGCGAGCATCGCATCCGCGGCCAAAGAAATAGCACCTACTTCCGAAACCCGCAGCGCAACTCCACCGGCATCCGAACTGGACGAAGTAACAATTGCCGAACTTCAGAGCGGAATGGCGTCGGGGAAATACACCGCCCGCTCACTCGCCAGAAAATATCTCGATCGGATCGATGAAGTCGACAAACATGGGCCGGCCATCAATTCAATAATTGAGTTGAATCCCGACGCCTTATCTATTGCGACTGATCTCGACAAAGAGCGCAAGATGAAAGGACCGCGCGGTCCATTGCACGGCATTCCGGTGCTCATCAAAGACAACATCGACACCCACGATCGCATGACGACGACCGCGGGATCCCTGGCTTTGGGTGGATCGATTCCGTTGCAGGACTCTTCAGTAGCTGGAAGATTGCGCCAAGCGGGCGCGGTGATTCTGGGTAAGACGAACCTGAGCGAATGGGCCAACTTTCGCTCCAGTCATTCGACCAGCGGTTGGAGCGGCCGCGGCGGTCAGACCAAAAATCCCTATGTGCTCGATCGCAACCCCTGCGGCTCGAGTTCCGGCACCGGTGCGGGGGTCTCCGCGAACCTCTCCGCAATTGGCGTCGGCACTGAAACCGACGGCTCGGTTGTCTGTCCCTCAAGTGCAAATTCGCTGGTGGGCATCAAACCAACGGTCGGACTGATTAGTCGCGCGGGGATTATTCCCATCTCGCACAATCAGGACACTGCCGGACCAATGTGCCGCACGGTTACAGATGCGACAATTCTGCTCTGGGCGTTATCAGGAATTGATCCCCGCGATGAGGCGACGAAACTGAGCGCCGGCAAGGCCCAGCCATCGGGTTGGTCCTTCAAGGGTCAGTGGTTCGGCGAAAACCGGTCCGGAAAGTTCTTCGATCCAGACGGCTTAAAAGGCGCGCGAATCGGCGTGCACCGCAAAGGATTCGGCTTCAATGATGCTGTCGATAAACTCATGGGCGACTGCATCGACATCATGAAGAAGCGCGGCGCGGTGATCGTCGATCCGGCTGACATTCCCACGCAAGGCAAGTTCGACGAGTCCGAATTGGAAGTACTGCTTTACGAATTCAAAGCCGGCCTG
>DATNNY010000015.1:0-5830 GCA_035601635.1 Pyrinomonadaceae bacterium | reverse complement strand
AAAAGTGCGCACTGCTTCGAACGCCTGATCAAGAATCTCCAAGCTGTCGATACCGGTAATCACGACCGAAGTCGGAAGATTAAGCGCGTAATGCAGACACTCAATCGGAGTTACGGTATTCGACTTCAGCAGAATGCCGTTCGCCATGCTCTTCATTCCCAGAATGCCGATGTTTTGTCTAACCAGTTCCGGAACGACATCCCCCGCGAAGCTGCGGTAATGCGCGTCCATTAGATTGAGCGGCATCTGGACCGCGTCGAATTTGAATTCATGCTGCTCGGCAACTTCGAGCATGTACAGATGGACACGAGGATCTTTATGACCGGTGAATCCGATATACCGCAGCTTGCCGGCCTGGCGCGCTTCGACGAGCGCGGCGTTGGCTCCGTCTTCAGCAAAGATGCGATGTGGATCTTCAAAGCGAATAATCTCGTGGTGCTGGACCAGATCGTGGTAATCGACTTGCAGGCGTTCGAGCGATTCGTCCAGTTGCTTCGTCGCTTCCTGCTTGGTGCGGCCATCGATCTTAGTCATCACAAATGCCTTCTCACGATAGCCGTCGCGCAGTGCTTTGCCCATACGAGTCTCACTCAGGCCTTCGTTATAGTCCCAGCAGTTATCCAGAAAGTTTATGCCGCGATCGATGGCCGAGCGCACGATGCGAATCGCCAATTCCTCATCGACATGGCTCAATCCAAGATGCCAGCCGCCGACGCCAATCGCTGAAACTTTTTCGCCGGTCTTGCCCAATGTTCGATAGATCATTTTGTGCTGCTCCTTAAAAAGTCCGTTTCGATGGCCGAGTAATTCGCCGTCCCGCCCGATTCCGCAAGCCGCACTTTAGATCAAAACATCCCGTGTCCCAATATTATTACGAAGGGAACATCATTTAGCACGGCAGCGTGGCCGGATTGAAAGCCTTCGATGCGGGGTCAGAACCGGGAGCGGTAGCGACCGGGTCAAAGACTCAACGTCATTCATCGCAAAAGGATCGATGCGCATCAGGATGCAAACCGCGTCGCCCTGCAGATCCACCAATTTGTATGGCTGGATCCGGTCGCTACCGCTCCCGGTTCTGTACCGTCCCGCTGATTGATTTACTCTTCCCTTGCTGTGCTAACCTGCTTTCGGACAACCCGTTCGCACCATGCCACACTATCTGGATACCGCAACCTGGGCCCGACGCGAAGTATTTGAATTCTTCCGCGGCTTTGACAAGCCCTACTTCAATATCTGCACCAGCGTCAACGTTACCAGGCTGGTCGAACTCCTTCGAGACCGCGGCGGAAGCGTATCGATGGCCTATCACTATTTTGCGCTTCGGGCCGCAAACGAGATCGAGCCGTTTCGATATCGCCTGCGAGGGGGCAAGGTCTTTGTCCATGACGTAATTCACGGAGGCACCACCGTTCTGCTGCCTAACGAGGCTTTTACTCTGGCGTATTTTGATTATGTCGAGGACTTTGCGACGTTCGTCAGCGCCGCCGGACGCGCGATCGAAGAGGCGCGAACCGGCGATGGAGCTTTCCGCCCGCGAAATGACGACGATGGCCGAATTCATTTCACCGTCTTGCCGTGGATATCATTCACGAGTTTTTCCCACGCTCGCAATTGGGGCAACGAAGATTCAATCCCAAAGATTGCTTTCGGAAAATTTGCCCGAGAGAACCAGCAGATTCTATTGCCTTTTTCGGTTGAGGTTCATCACGCGTTGATGGACGGACTTACTGTCGGTCGTTATCTGAGTAGATTGGAAGAGATGCTTTTAGAGCCTGAGGTTTATTGGTGAAGGACCCTCAGGAAGACGTCGAATGCTCGACGCTCTCCTTTGCCGAACCATTAGGAATGCACCTCGGGCAATCGAATCTGTCCGCAAGCGGACGGCTGAATGTTACGATCCTCAGTCGTCCGTTTCACGGACTCATTTTTAAATCTCGATTGATCCCAGCACTAAAGTGCTGGGCTATTCTCATCTCGTCCGCTCGACGGACGAAACCAATTCCGCCTTTTTGGGCAAGTCTCCGACGCTTAAATTATTGACAGTCTGCCAAGCCTTGACTAAGATTCGAGCGCGCAAAAAAGTCTTCCCTTAACTACGTAAACGGAATTTCCATTGAGTCGCCGACGCAAACAAATCAATTCAACCAGCGACCGCTAGCTACGAGGAGAAATCATGCATAAATTAGTGTTCCCCTCCTTTGACCAATGGGTCAAAGGACTTGGTATTGGTTTGCTTGTGATCCTGGCCATGACTCCCCTGGTTAGAGCGCAGACCCAAATCACGACTGGAACGATCCAGGGCACGGTAACTGATACGAACGGCGCGATCGTGCCCGGGGCGAGCGTCGAGATCAAGAACCTCGACACCAACTTGTCGCGGACACTGACGACGGACGATGGCGGGCGCTTTGTGGCTCTGGGCCTGCCGCCTGGTCCGTATTCCATTAAAGTTGCCAAACAGGGTTTTGCTACTTCCGTGGCAGACAGATTAGATCTGACCGTCGGCCAGGCCCTGAATCTTCCAGTGGCGATGAAAATTTCCGGGGTTGAGGAGCGGGTAACTATTACTGCCTCGCCAACTGTCGATACAGTGAAGACAGAATCCAGCTCAACCCTGAACGAAACCACGGTCAGCACGACGCCGATCCTGGGCCGGAAATTTGAAGACCTGCTCACTCTGACTCCGGGCGTCAGCGTGGTCCAGGGTCCGGACGGAGACGAAATCACTTTTTCCGGCCAACGGGGCGTCTTCAACAACGTCAGCCTGGACGGCGGTGATTATAACAATGGTTTTTTCGGCGAGCAGTTGGGCGGCCAGCGCGCCGCTATTGATATTCCGTTGGACGCCGTCAAGGAATTCCAGGTGGTAGCGACGGGAGCGACCGCCGAGTTTGGCCGCACCGCCGGAGGGATTATCAATGTCATCCCAAAGTCAGGCACGAATGAAATGCACGGCAGCGTCTTCTATTTCCAAAGGCTCGAAGCGCTGACGGCCCATACTTCCGATGGCAAACCGCTCAAGGATTTTCGCCGCGAGCAATTCGGCGGCACGTTCGGCGGACCGATTCGCCCAGACAAAGCCTTCTTCTTCGTGTCGTTCGAAGGCATTCGCGAGAATTTGACGCGAGCGAACCTGAGCGACCCGATTGGCGCCCCCTGCTCAACTGCCACACCAACCATCGGGGCGAATGAAGCCCTGATCAATTCCAGCGCGGACTGTCAGCGGCTGGCATTGATCAACTTCATCAAGAGCACGCGAAGTCAGGACGAGGGTTTGCCGGTAAAGCATCCCATCAAGAACTATGCGTTGCTGTCCAAGTATGACTTCAATCTCAACAAATCCAATCAACTTGGAGTGTCGTATAACTTCGACTACTCGAAGAACACGAACCAGACATTCGACGTAGCCACTTATGGCAATTCAGCTAACGGGATCGAGGGTCCGTCGAAGATAACCAATCTCAACCTCAACCTGTTCTCTACTATCTCAGCCACGAAACTGAACGAAGCCCACTTCTCGTATACCCGTGAGGTACGCCCACGGGCTGCGGTCACTTCAAACGTGCCGGCCGATACAGCGATGGGCTTTGCCACGACTTTCAGGTTTGGAAGTCCATTCTTCCTTGAACCTACGATCGATGAACTGAGTTGGCGAACCCACGTCAAAGATAACCTCTCAATCATTCACGGAAGTCATACGCTCAAGTTCGGCGGCGAGTGGCTGCACACGCTCAACGATCAGACCTTTCGCGGGTTCTTCACTGGGCGATATATTTTTGACAGCGCTGCCGGCTTTCTCCGTTACGCGTCGCCGGCTGCAGCGGGAGGGTTTGGCCCCACCGTCGCTGAATGCTTTAACAACACCTCCGGCGCGTTCACCGGCTGGATAACTCAAGGCGCTCCCTTTAATCAGAGTTGTGCCGCAGGCAGCAGCATTTTCGGTCCTCCCAACAGCGGCCTTGGCGGACCGCTCCTGCTGTACTTGCAGAACGGAATTCCGACTGGGATTGCGGGTGTGCCAGCGCCGGGAAAATCGACCATCAAGAATGAAGACCTTGCTCTGTTCGCTCAGGACAGTTGGCGGGTGCGGCCGAACTTTACTTTGAATTATGGTCTGCGTTGGGAAGCCCAAATCTTTCCCAAGCCGATTGTTCCGCCGGCTCAGACAGCCTACGGACCGTTGCTGACTAATCCCCTGTTTCCTTCTGACGGCACATTGCACAGCCCGAAGAAAGAGTTCCAACCGCGCGTAGGGATTGCCTGGGACATCTCGAAGAAGAACACGTCCGTGCTGCGAGCCAGCTACGGCATTTTTTATGGCCGGCAGAACATGCTTTCACAGGTCGGATCGATTACCGATAACGGCGTTCAGCAATTCGGCATCTTCTGCAACTCTACCTTTGCTTTTACCTGCTTTGGCGCGGCCAGCAGGCCGCCTACCTGGCCCAACACAGAGTCCGTACCACCGTCGGGAGGCATTCCTTTCGGAGCTTCGGTGCGCGTGTTCAGTAAGAATTACGCCAACCCGCGCATCTATACGCTGAACGTACAGTTCGAGCAGGAGATCGCTCGCGATCTCTCATTGTACTTTGACTTCACACATTCGAAGGGCGTACATCTGACCCGTTTCCTGAATTTCAACCGGACGGGCGTGCTGATGCCTGCGACTCCTCTGTTCCCAACCCTGGGTGATGTCTTCGTCACCAGTGCCGTAGGTAAATCGCTTTACAACGGCTTCACAGTAGGCATGCGCAAACGCATGAGCAGGAGATATCAGTTCGAATGGAACTATGTGCTGTCGAAGGATCAGGATGATGATTCGAACGAACGCGATCCCTTCACTGATCGCTCCCTGACATTTCTCAACCTGAGTCTGGACTATTCGGTTTCGGATCGAGACATCCGGCACAAGTTCAATTTCTTTTCGTTCGTGCAACTGGGCTGGGGTCTGGAGGGAGACTTCCGCGTTCAGGCGCGCAGCGCGCAACCCATCTCGGGCAATCGAACTGCGGCCAGTCCCGCAAGGAATACTTTGCGCAAGGACAACCAGTACTTTTCGTTCGATTGGCGCCTTCAGCGGCCTTTCAAATTTGGCGAGCGATATGCGCTGATTCCGATCGTCGAGATGTTTAATTCCTTCAACAACAAGAACAATATCAACCCGCTCAGCACGCCGGGGCTATTCAACTTTGATGGCTTTCTGCGGCAAGGCGTGGGCGACCCGAGGCAATTGCAGTTAGCGGTTAAATTTACTTTCTAACTGCGATTCAGTCTGGGCTGACAAGGAAGCAAAGGCGCAGAGGCATTTCGTCCCTGCGCCTTCCTTTTTATATGGTTTAGAAGCGGGCTACCGCCCGCTTAGTCGGGCAGTAGCCCGACTCTAAACACCGCTTGTTGAGATGGCGGGCGAAATGGACGAGATCAGAAAACAGATCGAAGAGATAGTCGATCGCGAGACGCGCGCGTGGGATACACAAAATGTCTCTCTCCTGTTGAGCGTCTTTCACCAGGACATGGTCTGGCCCTGGCCGCGCACCCCTCGGTCGCACGATCCGATGGATTGGGTGATCGAATGGGGCAGATACGATTATGAACGGTGGCGGAGCGGCTGGCAGAAACTGTTTGATACCCATCGCCTCGCGCGTAACGACCGGGCGATCAAGAAGATCGAGATCTCGAAGCAAGGTGACGGAGCGTTCGCAGTCGTTGATATCGACACGCTTTGGATCGATCATGCCGGTAACGAAAATCACTGGCAAGGCCGCGTCTGCAAGGTCTACTCAAAGATCGGCGACGAGTGGAAGATGACTATGCAGACTGGTGTGCTGGA
>DATNNY010000014.1:0-5722 GCA_035601635.1 Pyrinomonadaceae bacterium | reverse complement strand
ACGGTACTCGCTTTAGTAATTGCCCTAGTCCCTCTGGCCCTTCGGGGCGGGCCGCTGTGGGAGCCGATGTGTTACGCACAGATGGGCGGGATGCTCTGCGCAACCTTTATCACTCTATTGCTGGTTCCGGTGATCTATTCGATCTTCGTCCTGGATCTCAAACTCATTAAGTGGGAAGTCCCAGGCACGACCGTCGATGTCGAAGGGCCAAGTCACGTAGCCCAGCTTCCCACCCCGGAGGGGTGAAATGTTTATAGCCCAGAACCCACCTAATCCCGACGGCGCCGTTCGGAGGAGCGGAACTCAGGTTTACAGATACCGTCCAAGTTCATTCCGCTCCTCAGAACGGCGCATCGTCTTTGTTGTACTCGGTTCTATAAACATTTCACTCCTACGGAGTGAGGACTTACCGACGCTCGGTAGGGATGCGGAGTGGGTAAGCAAGGAGACTACGAATGGGAAAGCTTGATGGAAAGATCGCACTAGTAACAGGGGCATCGAAAGGAATCGGGGCAGGCATCGCCTTGTCGCTGGCAAAGGAAGGCGCCGCGGTTGCGGTGAACTACGCCTCCGATCGAGAAGGTGCCGATCGTGTTGTTGAAAAGATCAAAGCGGCCGGCGGAAAGTCCATTGCCGTGCAAGGGAGCGTGACCTCGTCGGAAGCGATCGATCGGTTCTTCAGCGAGACAGTGGAGCAACTCGGCAATGTGGACATCCTTGTCAACAATGCCGGCGTCTTCTCCTACCTGCCCTTACAAGACGTTGACGAAAAGGAGTTTCATCGCCAGTTCGACACGAATGTGCTCGGACTTCTCCTGACTTCCAAACGTGCTGCAAAGCAATTTGGCGACAAGGGCGGCTGCATCATCAACATTGGCTCTGTAGCAAGCACTCTAACTCCTCCCGCATCGTCGATCTACGCAGCAACGAAGAGTGCGGTGGACGCTATTACCCGCGTGCTCGCGAAGGAACTCGGACCGCAGAACGTCCGCGTGAACTCCATCAACCCTGGCGTAATCGACACCGAGGGCGCGCGTGCTATGGAGACTTACGAGCAAGTCGCAAACGAGATTAAAGCGCTGACTCCGCTGGGTCGGACCGGCATGCCGGAAGACATCGGGCTGATCGCTGCTTTTCTCGCCTCGGAAGAAGCCCGATGGCTCACCGGAGAGATCATCTTCGGCAGCGGTGGTCTCCGCTAAGCATGAACGTTGTTGATTGAAATGGGACTTAGGGAGGGAATAGATGAAACTAAATTCCACATGGCATTGGTCAATGATATGCGGCCTTATCTTAATAACTCTTAGTCCAACGGCTGCTCAGGCGCAAGCTCCACCATTACCGCAACCTGATTCTATTACGGTTGATCGGTCGCTATCTCCGGCAGATGCTGCGCAAATGATCAAAGCGGCACGTTTGTTTTATGCGTTCTGGGATACGGGAAATACTGAGTACGCCTCTGCAGCGGTGGACAACGATTTTCGTGACAACACGCTACCGGCAGGCCGGCCTCAAGGTCCCAAAGGGTTGCTTTACGCTTCGCAGACTTTTCGAAGTGCCGTGCCCGATCTCCATTGCACGATCGAAGACCTGTTGGTTAGCCGCGATAAAATCACCGCGCGCCTTCTCTTCACCGGCACTCACAAAGGTGAGTTCATGGGCCACGCTCCGACCGGCAAGCCGGTAAGATTCTTTGCCATCGACATACTGCGCATCCGAGGTGGAAAGATTGTTGAAGATTGGCATCTCGAAGACAACCTAACCCTGTTGGAACAACTAGGTGTCGTTTCCTTGAAGAAGTAGGAGGAGCAGATCATGGATCGCCGCACATTCATACAGGCGAGCACCTTAACCGCGGCGGCGATGGTTACGACATCAGAAGCCAGAACCTCCCGCTCGGAACGAATTCGAAAGGAAAGAACTGAAATGAAGAAGTCAGGTGCTCTTTGGCCGAACGGAGCGCGCTTAGTTGTCTCCCTCTCAATGCAGTTTGAAGCAGGTGCACAGCCCGAGCGTGGCGCCGAAAGTCCGTTCCCGGCCATCGACACCAAGTATCCGGATGTCCCCGTAGCCAAGTGGTACGACTATGGATTCAAAGAAGGAATCCCGCGAATGCTGGATATGTTTGACCGAGTTGGAGTGAAAGTTACTTCTCACATGGTCGGCGCGGCCGTCGAGAGAAATCCTCAACTGGCAAAAGAGATCGTGGAGCGCGGGCACGAAGCGGCCGGGCATGGTCAGACATGGACGCCGCAGTTCTCAATGACGCCCGAGGAGGAGCGCACCTCTTACCAGGCGAGCATCAAGACGCTCGAAACCGCAACCAGTACACGCCCGGTAGGCTTCAACGCTTTCTGGCTACGTGGCACGCCTCGCACCCTCGAGATCCTGCAAGACCTCGGGTTTATCTATCACATCGACGATATCAGTCGTGATGAGCCTTTTTTGGTCCCGGTTCGGAATAAGCCCTTCGTTGTGGTGCCCTATACGATCCATACGAATGACATCGTGAACTATGAAGGCCGTCATTGGACGAGTGCGGAGTTCGCCAGCGAATTGAAATACGAATTCGATCAGTTGTATGCCGAGGCGGCGACAAGTCGCCGCATGATGTCCGTCAGCGCTCACGACCGCATCACAGGTCGTCCCGCTCGCACCAGGGCTCTGGAAGAGTTCATTGTCTACGCTCAAAAGCAGCCCGGCGTCGTTTTTCTACGCAAAGACCAAATCGCGCGATTCGCTCTTGAGAGTTCCGCCACGCCCCGCGAGGGTTCGTTGACGCAGCCTCGGGGAGCGGCGTAGATGGTGAAATCAAGAAGTTCAAATGGAACAGTCCTGGAAATTCGCAGATTGAATTAGGAGTTCTCTTCCCTTTGAAAACTGACCAAGGCAATAGTTGTGGTGAATGGAGTCCAGCTGAGTTTCTGGCGTTGATTTCACACGAACTCCGAAGCCCGATTCAAGCCATCCTCGGTTGGGCTGAAATCGTCGAAAGCGGACCCATCGATCATGAAACTTCAGCACACGCTATCCAAGTCATCAAGCGCAACGCCAAACGACAAGTAGAAATGATCAGCCAACTCACGCATTTCTCCCGTCTCAATCTTGGAGGATTACGCCTTGGAGCTCAGCCGGTCGCTCTCGTTCCAACTATCGAAGCAGCTATAGAAACCATGATGCCACAGGCGAGAACTAAGAACGTCATCTTGCGAGCAGAGTTAGAGCGATTCGAAGATGCAGTCATCGGCGACCCGGTTTGGCTACAACAAGTGTTTACGAATCTCCTCTCTAATGCGATCAAGTTCACATCATCAGGCGGTCGTGTCGAGCTTCGTTGCACGAAGAAAGAGAATGGTGCGCAGGTCACCGTTACCGATACAGGTCATGGTATTAGCGAGGAGTTTCTGCCATGCGTCTTCGATCGTTTTCGGCGCGGGCCAATTAAGACCAGTGGAGACGATGGCCTTGGACTTGGTCTGGCAATAGCCCGTTATATTGTGGAAGCGCACGGCGGAAGTATTGGCGCCCACAGTAACGGGCTGGAATGTGGCTCAACATTCACTGTTCACCTCCCATTCGTGCTTGTTTGTCCTCCCTCCTCCAATAAAGGGAGATGGGGCCAAGATGGTGGCGGTACGTGTTGATACTAAGCCAGCCGAAGCGATCCTTTGACGACCGCTCGTCGCATAAAAATCCGTTGCGAGTGTTATCTCTGGAGGCTGACACTCCCCGCAAAGAGAATTTGCGGGACGTTTTGCGGGACGGTTCTGACGTTTTTCTAACTTTTGAGAATTGAGTCTGAGAATTACTTTAGAAAAATGCAGCGGGCGACGGGAATCGAACCCGTATTACCAACTTGGGAATCAAAACTTCCGCTCCTTTGTTTTCACAACTTACAAAACCGCTCAGAAAAAATCAACGTGCATGCACTGCATACCGTGCATGCATTGCCTGAATTGCGTGTCGTTGCGGGACGTTTGCGGGACGGTGTGTCAGTTCTGATGGAATAGGGCACTCTTCTGGATCAAGCGAATCGTTCGTCGGGATGAGGTGAGTTAAGTACGTAATAAAGGACGTAATATTGGTGACACATTTTTTCGAAGGATTCCAGAAATGAAAAAGTTGCTAATAAGGATTGGTAGACGTGTGGGGGTTTCGACCTCAGACGCCGACCTTGTCAATGCGCTTTCTGGCGCTGGGTATAACGCCTGAACCGTTTTTGCGGCGTATTTTTTTTGAGCGAGGCGGCTAAGAGAAGTCACTTTACGCTGCATAAACCGCATAAGCGTCAGGCGCATTCCGGCAAGATTCCCGCAGACTGGATGTTTTTTCATTCTGCCGTCGAACCTGACGTGCCGTTTTCTTTCGTCTTTGGTTCCAGAGGCACTACGTGAACGCTTGCGTCTCGAACGTCACGGAGGAATCGGTTGATAACGGAACCGTGAAGCAGGACATCCCATCGGGACCGGGCGGATTGTCCGAAGACAACGTGGGTGATTCCTTCGCGTCGTGCAAACTCGATTAAAGCGTCTGCAACGCGCCGACCTTTCAGCTTCACGACTTTGGCTCCCAGCTCCTGACCAAATCGAATGTTTTCCTGAAGCAATCCGTGATCGTGAGGATCTATTCGTCCCGGTTCCTCGTTCGGGGTTTCGACGTAAACCGCAAACCAGTCTGAAGACAGACGACCGGCGATGCGCGAACCAGCCCGCAAGATGCGCTTAGCGCTGCCATGCGAAGCCATCGCCACCATTACTTTTTCAGGTATCGCAGCCTGTTCCAGTCCTTCTTGCTCACGATAGTCGTGCGCCTTAGCTGCTTGGTCGTCGGCGACCTGTCTCAGCGCAAGTTCGCGCAGTGCCGTGAGATTACCTTTGCGGAAAAAGTTGTTCAGCGCTTGCTGGATTTTCTCGATACCGTAGATCTTGCCCTGGCGCAGTCGCGTTCGCAGCGTTTCGACCGATACGTCGATGTCGATCACTTCATCGGCGCGTTTTAGAAAAGTGTCAGGTATTGTCTCCCTCACTTTGACGCCGGTGATACGCGCGACCGCATCATTCAGTGACTCGATGTGCTGAATGTTGACGGCGGTAATAACAGAGATACCTGCATCCACGAGTTCAAGCACATCTTCGTACCGCTTTTGGTGTTTCGAGCCGGGCGCATTCGTGTGAGCGAGCTCGTCCACAATTACCACAGCGGGGCGGCGTGCAATCACCGCGTCCACATCAAGTTCTTCGAAAGTCGCATTTCGATACTCGATTCGCTTCAAAGGCACTCGTTCGAGGCCGTTAATAAGAGCTTCGGTGTCGATGCGATCGTGCGGTTCGATCAAGGCGAGCACGACATCAACTCCCTGACGCCTAAGGTCATGAGCTTCCTCAAGCATCCGATATGTCTTGCCTACGCCCGCCGCTGCGCCTATATAAACATGCAGCCGCGCCTTGTCCTCCTCCTGGAGTTTAGCCAAAAGGGATTCAGGAGATCGTTTGCGAACAACTGCTTGCATAGTTCTTAGGAGCGATTATTTCTTTGTAATCTGCTTACGCTCGTCAAGATCCAGGTTCAACAAGAGAACATTTACACTGGGCTCACCCAACAACCCCAACGTCCTTCCTTCGGTGTGTATTGCAACTAACGAACGGACTTCACTTTCACTCATGCCACGCTCACGCGCCACGCGCGGTATCTGAAACTCAGCCCCTGCCGGCGAAATGTGAGG
>DATNNY010000013.1:0-6979 GCA_035601635.1 Pyrinomonadaceae bacterium | reverse complement strand
GCCACGATGAGCACGCGCGGAAACACCGCGGGCGCCGGGCTATCTATTAAAGACTCGCCCACAAACAAGAGATGAATTGGGGCTTCAACCTTGGCGCCCCGAGGAATCTTCAGGAACAGACCGCTCCGAAACAACGCGGTATTCAGCGCCGCAAAGCCGTTCGCCAGGGCGGGATGCTCCAAATACTCGCGCAATGTCGCCTCATACTCACCGCCGCGCAGCGCCTCGCGTAAATCGATGGCCACGACACCGTCCGGCAAGGCCGCCAACGAGGAAAGATCTCGGCGCAGCATTCCGTTTACAAACACCAACCTGCTGTCTCGGGCTTCTTGGTAAATAAAAGGCGTTAACGCGCCGTCCTTCGTCAGAGCTGTGCCGTTACTGATCAGCACTGGCGCGAAGTCGGCTTTGGCAATCGGAGTAACGTTAGTGTACTTCCACTCTTCCTGTTTAATATTGGGAAGGCCCGCTTGCTCGAACTTCACGAAGGAATTTTCGCGGAGATTTTGCAGCCATGAAGGCTCGCCGGCTCCAGGCTCTTGCCTGGCCTGACGAAACGCCGCCTGATAACGATTTGTTTCTTTGACTAATTCCGTTGACATCGTTGATTCACAACTAACCAGCTTGAGGAGCAACCGTCGCGCCTTTTCCATTCGCGCCCTTCAACCAGTCGTAACCTTTCTCTTCCAACTCGAGCGCCAGCTCCTTGCCGCCTTCTTTGACGATGCGGCCGGCGGAAAGCACGTGCACGAAATCCGGTGTGATGTAGTTGAGCAGTCTTTGATAATGCGTTACCAGAATCACGGCCTTGTTCGGATCGTGAAGTTTATTGACGCCTTCGGCGACGATTCGCAGAGCGTCGATGTCCAGACCGGAATCAGTCTCGTCCAGCACCGAAAGTTTCGGATCGAGCACGGCCATCTGCAGAATCTCGTTGCGTTTTTTCTCGCCGCCGGAAAAGCCTTCATTGACTGAGCGCGACATAAAGCTCGCTTCCATCTCGACCAATTTGGCCTTTTCCTTGAGTAAATCCTTGAATTCCAAAGGATCGAGTTCTTCGGCGCCCAGATGTTTTTGCTTTTCGTTATACGCGAGTCGCAGGAACTGAGCATTCGACACTCCGGGTATTTCGACTGGATATTGAAAGGCCATGAAGACGCCTTCGCGCGCGCGCTCGTCGGGAGTCATCTCCAACAGGTTCTTGCCGTCAAAGATCACTTCGCCGGCGGTCACTTCGTACGAAGGATGACCGGCCAGAACTTTCGCCAGGGTGGATTTGCCTGAGCCATTCGGGCCCATGATGGCATGGACTTCGCCCTTGTTAACTTTCAGGTTGATGCCTTTGAGAATTTCGTTGCCATCAACCGATGCATGCAGATTGCGAATCTCTAACACGTATTGCTCCTCGTTTCCGATTTCAAATCTCAAATTTCAGATTTGTAATTTGAGAAATCAAAAATAAAATCACATAAGACAGTTCACGGGGACCAGGATCAGCCTGTTAAGCGAACGACCGTCCCCTGGCCCCCGTCTACTGATACCTTGTTACGCCACCGCGCCTTCGAGTTTCATCCCCAACAAGCGCGTCGCTTCCACTGCAAACTCCATCGGAAGATGCAGGAAAACATCCTTACAAAAACCATTAATGATCAGCGAGACGGCGTCTTCCTGCGAAATCCCGCGCTGCATCAGATAGAACAACTGCTCTTCGCTAATCTTGGAAGTAGACGCTTCGTGCTCAACGCGCGAGGTGTTGTTCATTACCTCGATGTAAGGAAAAGTATTCGCGCCGCAATTCGAACCGATCAGCATCGAGTCACACTGGGTATAATTGCGCGCGTTCTCGGCCTTAGGCATGATTTTCACCAGCCCGCGATAGCTGTTGTTCGCTTTTCCCGCAGCGATTCCTTTCGAGATGATGGTCGAGCGCGTGTTCTTGCCGAGGTGAATCATCTTGGTGCCGGTGTCGGCCTGCTGCGCGTGATTGGTCAGCGCCACCGAATAGAATTCACCGATCGAATTGTCGCCAGCCAGGATGCACGAAGGATATTTCCAGGTAATGGCCGAACCCGTTTCGACCTGCGTCCAGGAAATTTTCGAGTTGCGGCCGGCGCACTTGCCGCGCTTGGTAACAAAGTTATAAATACCGCCGACACCATCTTCGTCGCCCGCGTACCAATTCTGCACTGTTGAGTATTTGATCTCGGCATCGTCGAGTGCGATCAATTCGACAACCGCGGCATGCAATTGATTGCGATCGAACTTGGGCGCGGTACAGCCTTCGAGATATGAAACGTAGGCTCCTTCTTCCGCCACAATCAGCGTGCGCTCAAATTGTCCTGACTCAGAATTGTTGATGCGGAAGTAAGTCGAAAGCTCCATTGGACAGCGGACGCCCTTCGGAATGAAACAAAAACTTCCATCAGAAAAGACTGCGCTATTGAGCGCGGCGTAAAAGTTGTCATTAGTCGGCACGACCGAGCCGAGATACTTCTTTACGATTTCCGGATGCTCGCGTACAGCTTCGCTGAATGAGCAGAAGATAACTCCATGCCTCTTGAGCTTTTCTTTATAGGTGGTCGCGACTGAAACTGAGTCAAATACCGCGTCAACTGCCACGCCCGACAACTGCTTTTGTTCAGATAGAGGAATACCGAGTTTCTCGAAAGTCTTTAGCAATTCAGGATCAACTTCGTCCAGACTCGCCACGGTGGCTTTTTGCTTCGGAGCGCTGTAGTAGATCATGTCCTGATAGTCGACCTCAGGAAAAGTGACATTCGGCCAATGCCGCGGCTCTTTCATCGTCAACCAGTGGCGATAGGCTTTCAGACGAAAGTCCAGCATCCATTCCGGCTCTTCCTTTTTCGCCGAGATCAAACGAACGGTATCTTCGCTCAATCCACGGGGAATGGTCTCAGCCTCAATGTCAGTCACCCAGCCGTATTTGTATTCCCGGTTTGCGAGTATTTCAGCAGTACTCATTATTCCTCTTTAAACTTTCGTTAGTCCGACCGGATTCACATAATTTACATGATGGAAAACCGAACTGCTTCTTGCTGTTTCTAAAATGAATCATGTGAACTTGTTAATCCTGTTTCATTCTTCCTTCTCAGGTTGCGGAACGCATGGGCCTGAGATGGTTTTGCAGTTTCGCGATTTGATGCAAGCGAGCATCAACCTTTTCTTCGGTGCCGACCAACTGAGCAAGCGTGATCTCAGACAGCGCATTTTGTACTACGTCATGCAGCCCGACGATTACCGGCCGAATCCCGCAGTCGCTCGTGTGAATGCAATTGTCCAGCACACCCGCGTGCGTCTTGCAGAAGTGATCCACGGTGTCTTCGTCGAGAATCCGAATCACTTCGTTCAAACGAATCTCTGAAGCGGGCCGGGCCAGCGAGTATCCACCCTTGGTGCCGCGCTGAGCGCTGACCAGACCGGCTTTGCTCAGAATCCACAACAGTTTGCCGGCATTCGCAACCGACAAACCCTCCCGCTCAGCAATCTGCGCCAGGGTCATTGACTCGCCATCACCCTCAGCGCGCGCCAACTGAACCAGGCACCGCAACCCATATTCTTCTTGAGCTGATATCTTCACTTGTTCGAAGTTTCCTTGGAATTCCTGCCGATTATAGCATTCCTTACTTTTTCGTCAAGTATAGACGAGGTGTTGCAGACGGCCCAATTCTTAGCCAGATTGTTGCCGGACACCTTCAGCTGGTTTTGAGTTATCATCGCCGGGACCGAGATGAAATAGGGCCAATAGATCCTATAGGACCTATTTCTTATCGCTATGAACAGACTCATACCTCCACATGGTGGCTACCGCCAACTCAAATCTTTTCAGCACGCTGAACTGGTCTATGATTCGACGGTGAAGTTTTGCGATCGCTTTATTGATCGACGCTCTCGTACCCACGACCAGATGGTTCAAGCAGCGCGGAGCGGACGACAGAACATCGCGGAGGGCAGCCAGGCCTCGGGCACTTCCAGGAAATTCGAATTGAAGTTGGTCGGCGTTGCCCGCGCCAGCCTCGAAGAGTTACTCCTAGATTACGAAGATTTTCTGCGGCAACATGGTTTGCCCTTGTGGGGAAAGGACCACCAGACAGCGCAAATTGTGCGTCGCCTGGCCTATAAAGAAAATAGGTCCTATGCAACCTATCGGTCCTATGTTGAATCGTCGCCACCGGAACTGGCCGCAAACACCATTATCTGCCTGATCCACCAAACCAATTACCTTCTGGATCAGCAACTCCGTCAGCTTGAAAAAGCTTTTCTTGAAGAAGGTGGATTCACGGAAAGGCTTTACCAGGCGCGGACGACGGCGAGAAAAAAGCACTAGGTCATATAGGGCCTCTTGGACCTATACTTCCGGCATCATGGCCCATTTACCAGACAGTGTTACAGCCGCCTATAACGATCTAGCAGAGGTTCCGAAGTACCAGCACTTTGTTCGCATCCCCGATCGGATTATTCAGTGTATTGATTATTTTGGAATTTCGTGTGACCGGAAGATAGCCAAGGCGCGTTTGCATGCTTACTATCTTTTCATAGGCGTCGTCGATGAAACTATCGATTCAGGCGGGCTCGATGCCGGCAGAGTGATCCTCGAGGATTTGAGCAGACCGGCTCCGGCGTTCGATGAAGACGTAATGAGCTCGCCCGTCCGGCTGATTACCGAAATCTTGAAATGCCACATAGACGATAATACTTATCCTTCATGGATGGCTCGGCTGCAAGAGCTTTACAGCCAGGTCGTCAATGAACGAAGCGCAACCTCGATCGAATCGTATATTGAGCATCGAGAATCCGTCGGCAGTTTGACCGCAGAACTGTCTTTCGCACTGATTCAACCGAACATTAGCGGCGACCACCAGAGACTTCTCCGATTCATGAGAGAGGTGGGCGCTATTGGTTGTCTGGTCGATAGCCTTATCGACCTGAATAATGACCGCCGGCTTGGCTTGCTCGGGTTCGAACCTCGAACGATGGACTATATGAAACTAACCGTTTGCACCCTGCGCGCCGGACTGCGAATGTGGTTGCGGCATCCAGGCCTGGGCGGATTATTTCTCTGCGCCATTGCCGACAACATCCACGATCGCTTCCGAGGGGGGCGAGATCGTCCACAGCATTGCTTTGCGGCTGATAGAAACGGCGAGGCCACCGGTGTGGCGTAAGATCTCGGGCAAAGTCTGGATGGGTTACGGCGCGGCGCTCTTTGGCATCGCCGTCGTGATCGGAGTGCTAAAGCTCTTCGGTCCGCACGTCAATCCGACTACAGCGGCGCTGGCGTTTCTTTTGGTGGTTCTCTTCGTGGCCACGGCGTGGGGTTCGCGCCCGGCAGTGTTTGCTTCGCTGCTCGGCGTCGCCGGCTTCAATTTCTTTTTTCTGCCGCCATTCGGAACCTTCGCTATTCGCAATCCTGACAACTGGGTTGCGTTCTTTGCTTTCCTGATCACGGCATTTACCGCCGGCCAGCTTTCGGCGCGCGCCAAACGCCGAGCCGAAGAGGCCGAGTTGGCCAAGCAGGAGATCGAACGGCTCTATTACGAACTTCAGGACACTTTCGAGCGTTCCAGCCAGGCTAAAGCTCTCAAGCAAAGCGAGCGACTAAAGTCGGCGCTCCTGGATGCGGTTACGCATGACTTACGCACGCCGCTGACCTCAATCAAAGCGTCGGTTACCACGCTGCTCTCAGAGTTGTACGCGCTTGAGCGGAACGAGCCTGGCGCGTTGCTCGGCAACGAAGGTCGGAAAGAATTGCTGCAAGTTATCGATGAGGAATCCGACCGCCTTGACCGGTTCATCGAAGGCCTGACGAAGCTGGCTCGCATTGATGCGGGAGAGATGTATCTGCGCCGCGAATTGTGCGCCATCGACGAAATCATCACGGCGGCCCTCAAACGCGCGGAGCCACGTACCAGGGAGCATCAAATCGAAGTCTGGATTGAAGATGAGCTGCCCCTGATCAAAGTCGACGAGCCGGCTGTTGCCGAAGTTATCTACACACTGGTTGATAATGCCGCAAAATATTCGATGCCGGGGACCTCGATCCGTGTTAGCGCAACTCCGAAAGACGAAAATACCATTCTGGTCAGTGTTGAGGATCAGGGCCCCGGCATTCGCGAAGACATGCGCGAACGGGTATTCGAAAAGTTTTTCCGCGCCATGCGCGATGGAGACATCGGGGATCGCAAATCTCCCGGCACCGGCATGGGACTGACAATTGCGCACGGCATTGTCCAAGCGCACGGTGGCCGGCTTTGGATCGAAGACGGCGGAGATGGTCGCGGGTCGAAGTTCATCTTAGCTTTACCCACCGGAAACGATGGGAGTGAGACGACTCGCTAGCGTCCGCTTTGATAAGCGGTGTACTGAGTACCAACTTTAGTCGGGCTTTTAGTAGGCGATCAGAACCCAACTGAAGTTGGAACTCTAAACACTTGACCGACAACTTGGAACTTATGGAAGCAAAACAGCGCATTCTGGTCGTAGACGACGAACCTCAGCTCACGCGCGTGCTGCGCCGCAGCTTGATGGCCAAGGGATATGACGTGCGCATAGCCGGGGACGGAGAATTCGCGCTCCAGACTTTTCGCGACTGGCCCCCAGCGCTGGTGATTACGGACCTGGCGATGCCGAATATGAGTGGGCTCGAGCTGTGCCGCCGGCTGCGCTCAATTTCAGATGTTCCGATTATTGTTCTTTCAGTGAGAGGCGAAGAGAAAACCAAGGTTGACGCACTCGATGCCGGCGCCGACGACTATATCACCAAGCCTTTTGGCATGGACGAGTTGCTGGCACGCATTCGCGCCACCCTGCGCCGCAAACCTGCTGCCGAATCCCAGTCGCAGATTTTGGAGGCGGGAGACTTCGTGGTCGATCTGGAAGCACACACCGCGAGTCAGCAAGGCAAAGGGCTGCGACTGACGCCGAAAGAATTCGATCTGCTCGTGCATTTCATCCGCAATGC
>DATNNY010000012.1:0-3312 GCA_035601635.1 Pyrinomonadaceae bacterium | reverse complement strand
GACGCAAGGAATATGCGGTGATTTTCAGCAAAGGAGACGAAGCATTTTCAGGTTTGAATGAGTTTGCCGAGAAATATCATGTGACGAGCGCTCATTTCACGGCGATTGGCGCCTTGCGCGGAGCGACGCTCGCTTGGTTTTCACCTGAGCGAAAAATGTACAAGAAGATTCCAGTAGAAGGCCAGCTCGAGGTTGCTTCAATGATCGGCGACATCGCAGTGTTCAATGGGAAGCCCGTTGTTCATACCCATATGGTAGTCGGCCTTGCTGACGGAACCGCCAGAGCAGGACATGTCCTCGAAGCACACGTTTGGCCTACACTCGAAGTGATGGTCACGGTCGAACCGAATGCCATGCGCAAGAGCCTTGATCCAGAAACTGGATTATCCCTGATTGATCCAAGCCTGGCGAATAAGGAAGAGAAATAAGATGCATTTACACTGACTACGCGACTCGTGGCCACGTGGAAAGTGAATCGTCCTAGACCGACGAATCGGTTGTTAATTAAGGCTTCGGCGAGCAAAGAGATCGCGGAAATTAAAAGCAATGACGTCAACGAAACGGAGTTGATAACTACAGCCTGAAGAGGAAACGAGAATGAAAATTGGATTCATTGGTCTGGGCATAATGGGGAGTCGCATGGCAGCGAATTTGCAGAAGAACGGCTATTCGTTAGCCGTGTTCAATCGCACTCGCGCCAAAGCAGAGCCGTTACTCGGTCCCTGCGGAACATTTTCAGATTCGCCGGCAAAACTCGCCGAACAAGTGGACGTCTTGTTTACGATGCTGGCCAATCCGGACGCGGTCGAACAAGCAGCTCTGGGCACCAATGGATTTTTGGATCACCTCCGGTCAAATGCACTTTGGGTCGATTGTAGTTCGGTGAATCCGTCGTTCTCGAAGAAGATGGCCGCCGAAGCAGCGCGACGCGAGGTTCATTTTGTCGACGCGCCGGCGACCGGCTCCGCTCTCCCTGCCGCCGAAGCGAAGCTCATTTTTTGGGTGGGAGCTGATCCGGCCGACTTGGAAGCAATTCGTCCGTTACTTCTGTGCATGGGCAACAAAATTGTTCATATCGGCGGACACGGAACGGGGACTTCGATGAAGATGGTAGTCAATCTGTTGTTGGGCACGGGAATGGCCGCGTTCGCTGAAGCGATGGCGTTGGGTGAGGGCCTCGGAATCTCGAGAGAGATGCTGTTCGATTCGCTGCTCGGCATGCCTGCGGTCGCGCCTTTTCTTGCATCGAAGCGGGAGAAAATCGAGAGCGGGAATTACGAAACCGAATTTCCGTTGCGCTGGATGCAAAAGGACATGCATCTCGCATCAGTGAGTGCGTACGAGTCTGGTGTGGCCATGCCCTTAGGCGATGCTGCGAAAGAACTGTACCGCCTCGCAATGAGGGAAGGATATGCCAGCCAGGATTTCTCGGCCATCTACGATTACCTGACGACGATCCATCAACAGCCGCAGGCTTCCGCGGAGGCACGACTCCATCAACCCAGCTGAAATATCAGCTTCTATGAAGATCGGGGCGCAGCCTACACTGCGTTTCTAAGTGAAGCGCGTTTTGATGCTTGTCCTGACGGTAGCAGGCACTGTTATGCTGATTGGCTAAAAGAGAGCTCGAAACTACCATCAACTCGAGAAACGGATCCCTTAGCGCAGCCGAAGTCGCTTCAACGAGTTGGCGTGCCGGTTGAGGCGACTCGTGAGAAAATCCCGGCGGACAATCTGCAGACCCCTGAGAAAAGTTCCCAAGATTGAACGATGACATCATGGCTCTCACGTCTTCGTAACATCTCGTTGCTACCGGCCATCCTGAGCACGACGGCCGGCGCGGTTGATGTCATCGGTTTTCTCGCCCTTGGCGGACTGTTCACCGCCCACATCACCGGGAACGTCGTAATCGTGGCTGCGCACTATGTCACCGGTGGTTTCAGTCAAATCGGGCCGCTGTTGGCGGTTCCGGTCTTTATGGTGGTGATGGGCTTGGTGACGCTGGCGTCCAGCGCGATCGCACGGGCCGGCTCCTACCCGCTTCGCCCGTTGTTGTTGCTTCAAACCGCACTCCTCGCCGGGTTTCTGCTGCTCGGTGTCGGGTTTGGCCGCTTCCCGGATGCCGACAGTTCGATGGCGGTCCTCGCCGGCATGCTCGGGGTTGCCGCCATGGCGACCCAAAATGTGCTGGGGAAGCTTGCTCTGAAAGGCGCGCCCTCTACCGCCGTAATGACAACGAACATCACTCAATTGACTGTCGATCTGGCGACGCTTGCCCGCCGCCACGGAACTGCCGATGAACTCGCCAAAGCCCGGCGTCGCGCACGCATGACCTTCTCATGCATAGTCGGATTTATCGGCGGGTGCGCCGCCGGCGCCGCATTGGAAGTCAAGTTCGGCTTCTCGGCGCTGGCACTCCCGGTTGTTCTCAGCGCGCTCGCCGTCCCGCTCGGCCAAGTTGAGGAGTGATCGCCCCGGGGCACACCTTCCGGCGAGACTGGCTTATTTCGAAATTTAACTCGAACGAGGGAGTGCGGAGCGTCTCGCGAGCGGCACTGAAAAATCCAGCCATGCGCAATAGCGGCTCGTTGATCGCGGAGCGAAATTCGCATTTGCGTATGAAAGCGAAGTGCTTTATCCACAGTCAGATCGGAGGTGCGTTATGTGGATTGTTCGCCTAGCTCTCCGTCGCCCCTACACGTGTCAGGCGCAAGTCATTCAGTCTACGTCTCCAGGCCGAAAGAGGTTGCAGCGCTGATCGAAGAAGCTGCATCGCACAAACGATGACGGTATGAACTCAATCACCATTTACTCCGACCTCATCTGCCCGTGGTGCTACATTGGCAAGCGGCGCATGGAAGAAGCACTCCGGCAACTGCCCGCTAACATGCAAGTCTCGCGCTCGTGGTATCCGTTCCAGCTCAGGCGCTGCCATTCCCGACCTGAAAGCGGAAATTGAAGAGCTTTTGGTCGTGAACGATCGCGCCGTTGTTCGATACCGCTTTACCCGACATTTCACCGGCAGCTTCAAAGATCTGAAAGGCGACGGTCGCGCGATTAGTTTCCGCGCGGTTGACATCTATCGCGTGCAAGATGGGCAAATCTTCGACAACTGGCACCTGGAGGATAATCTCTCGCTCATGCAACAACTAGGCGTCGTAAAACCCTAAGGAATTGGCGTCCGACTGAGGTGCATTTGAGAGAAAAAATAAGATGGATCGCGGCATTGCTTCTATCATTAGCGGCCATCGTTGCTCTCCTGACCGGCACTGGACTCATTTCACTGCCAGTTGGAACACAGGAAACCGTTAA
>DATNNY010000011.1:0-6019 GCA_035601635.1 Pyrinomonadaceae bacterium | reverse complement strand
ACTGCAAAATAGACATCGCGCATTGCCGGATAGTTAACTGAAAATCCAAACCACAGCAACGCGACCACGAACAAACTAAAGACGAGAACTGCCGCAATCAATTTTGGAAAGCCGCCTCGACGCCGAGCCAGCGGGATCGTTCTTACCCTCCACACGGCGCCGGTTGCGCCGATCAGCGGTAGAGCGATAATCCAGACGCCGTAATGAAGCATCTCCAGAAATACATGTAGAGACACCAGCAGCCGGGTCGATACACGTGGCAGCAAATCCGCGCCGGCATGTTGCGTGATTCGCCAGAACAAACCGTTGTCATCAGCCAGCGACGAGGTGCGCGAGAGTTGCCAAATCATTCCGACGATCAACAATGGCAGAAGGATTAGACAGCGATGATAAGTACGCAGCCACTGTGGCCGTGTGCGGCGCAGATGTCGATCCAAAAACCACAGCGCGACCAGCGGATGAGCATAGACAATCGCCAGACTGAAGAGCTGCGGCCCCAGCCAATTCAAAGCGCACAACATGAAGACAACAGGCAGCGCCCAGAACCAATCGCGGCGCGAGTTCTGCTTGCCCCGTAAGATCACGAGCGCTCCCAGCCACAAGAGCAGCAGCGTGTTCCAGGTCGCTATTGCATCGGGCCAATTGGAGCCCGACCAAAGATTCAAATAATAAAGCGCGGGCATCGCGAGATATGCGGCGGTCAGGAAGAAGATGCCGGCGAACGCGACTGCAAAGAAATTGCGAGACCGGCCAAACCTCGCCGGCAGTCGCATTAAGAAATAGCGTAACTCGAACCAGTTGTGCGGCCCGGCAAACAGAAACACGGTGACGATCGACACTTGCAGCGGCAGCCAACTAGCGAGCACGGCCGACAGGCAAGCGCTGGCGACAAGCACTAATGCGAACGATCTCACGCTGGTGCGTGTTTGGCTGCGCGCCAGTGCGTTGGGCCACGCGGTAAAGGGAATATTCGCCGTTCGTTCCATTCTCGTTGCTGTGAGCACGGCATCCTCCCGCTGGTACAGAACCGGGAGAAGTAGCGACCGGGTTCAGGGGAAAAGAAATTCTAATTTACCCGCTTGCTACCGCAAGCGGTTCCGTAACTTACTACTCGCCGGGCTGATTCGTATTCCTGAGCGGCACGATCAGTCTGATCTCGCTGTCGTCGCCCGGAACGATTTCAATGTTAACTCCGCCGCCAGTGATCTTTCCGGCTTTCAAATTTTGCGGCAACCCCTGCCAACGAAGGTATCCCGGCGGCCCCGCGTTCGCGCGCACAATTACCGTGGCTAAACCAAAGACCGTCGCGAGTAGAAACACTGCGGCGATCGCTTTGTGATTTCGCCGTTGGCTGGAACGAGCCAACCAGACACCAGCGAAGGACACGGCGAGGAACATAAACAGCCCGGCCATCATGGTCCGCGCCGAGCTGTGCACTAAACGCTGAGTCATCGAATCGTTCGACGACAGATTGCCAGCCTCATGAGCAATTCTCTGGAGCGTACTCTGTGAGATTTGCAGCCGCGCTTCATAAGCTTTCGGGTCAGGCTTCACTGTCATGCTGGTGTAGAGCACCGTCTTGCCCTCGCTGGACTTGGGTGTTTCTTTAGGCCGAGCAATGTCGCCAAAGCTATAGACTGCCGTAGAGACGAGCAGGAGAACTGCGGCGCAGAGAATAACGGTTCGTTTCATAAGCTTCCTCCAGTGACGCAAACAGGAAAGTTTGCCTGAGCAGGTTGTCAAAATATTCGGGGAGTATAGCGCAGAAGTCTTCCCTTAGATGCTGAATCCTCCCCACGGATGCTAGAATGCTTTCACCAGCAAAGGAATAATTTCATTGGCCCGCGAGCTTCAAGTTCTCAACCAAAAACCACGTCAGCCAAAGCCCGAGTGGCTGCGGATTCGTCTGGGTGACCCGACGAACCAGAACCATCTGCTCAAGTTGATCGAGGGTCTGAACCTGCACACGGTTTGTCAGGAAGCGAAGTGTCCCAATATCTTCGAGTGCTGGTCGGATCGTACCGCAACATTCATGTTAGGCGGCGACATCTGTACCCGGCATTGTGGTTTTTGCGCGGTGGGCAAGGGCGCGCCGGGGCAGCTTGACCGGCAGGAGCCTCGTCACGTCGCCGAAGCAGTGCAGCATCTGAACCTCGCCCACACCGTGATTACTTCCGTGAATCGTGATGACCTGCCGGACGGTGGCGCGGCGCATTGGGCCGAGACGATTCGCGAGGTGCGCGCGCTAAATCCGGAATGCAAAGTCGAAGTTCTGATACCGGACTTCAATGGTGACGAGGCTGATTTGAATACGGTGCTCGATGCCCGGCCGGACGTGCTCAATCACAACACAGAAACCATCGCCCGGCTCTATCGGCGCGTGCGTCCCGATGCCGACTATCAACAGTCTCTGACTTTGCTAAAGCGGGCTGGTGAACGGCGTGATCGGGAACAGCGCGGCATGATCACCAAGAGCGGCATCATGGTGGGCCTGGGCGAAACCTTCGACGAAGTAGTTGAATTGATGAAGGACCTGCATGCCGTTTCCTGCGACGTTATGACCATCGGACAATACCTGCAACCCCAACCACGACGCCTGCCCGTCGAGCGTTACGTCACTCCTGAAGAGTTCGATCGCTGGCGTGACATCGGACTCGAGATGGGATTCAAACACGTCCAGTCGAGTCCGCTGACTCGCTCGTCATATCACGCGCGAGAACAAGCTAATACTTAACCAACTTCAGTCCGAGTTGAAGCCATGAGCCTGCGAAAGCAGGCGGCAAAAAAAAGCCCCGGGCATAAGCCCGGGGAAAACAACCCCAATGACGAGGTTAGCCCCGAAGGGGCGACAGAAATCTCCGCTTCATTAAGCGGCAGGCTTATCGTTTAGCTGGGATTAGTTGGAGGAAAACTTCAGTTCTGTCGCCCGCTAAAGCGGGCTCAGTTAATTTAGGGAACGGTATACCCAGGGTTCCGCTCGCTGCGCTCGCTCCACCCCGAGCTATTTTCCGCCGTCGGCTTTGCCGACTCGTTGAATGGTTTCATTTTGCCGACCCGTTGTTTGTTTCTTATGTCAGCACTTCCATCGCGGCATCCAACAGTTTCATTTTCCAACTCAACCATTGTTTGCTGAGCGTGCTGGCGGTGCATTCGACGCTGCGGGCGCTCGCGAGATCGGGAGCCATGACACGCCGGCTGAAGTCAGTCACGATCTCGGGATCTGTGATCACGGCGAGCAACTCCTGATGAATCCGGTAACTAAGGTAATCAAAGTTGGATGAGCCGGCGATCAAATATTCCGAGTCGATCAGCATGGCTTTCAAGTGGCTCATGCCGCCCTGGAATAGCCGCAGATCAATTGCCGAGCGCGCTGATTCCAGCCGCGCATAGTTGGCAAAAAATCGCCAATTATTCTGCTCAGGCGTCACTATTTTCACCGTCACACCCCGGCGCGTGGCGGCGCGCAACCGGTCGTAAAACGGGAAGGTGATGTAGGGGCTCTCTACGAAAATCGACTGTTGCGCACCGTCGATTAGATCCAGGACCCGCTGAAACGCCCCTCGGTTCGCGCGGCCATCGGCCGTGAAAAGCTCGAGACCGTTGAACTCGCGATGGGCCACGCGATCTCGCCCATCCCAGGTGGCCAGGAAATCTTCCTGAAGAAAGACCGCGACTGCTTCGTCTTCAATTCGCAGCATCATGTCGTGCCAGGCGGCGTTGTGTTCGCTGAAGTTGATCCCGCCGATATAGGACGTCGTTTTATCAAGCACAATCAGTTTTTTGTGATTGCGGCTCAGCAGCCGGCGCGGCGAGAGTCCATATGGATTCGTGAATCGAATACCTATGCCTTCGCCTTTCAGCTCGCTCAACATCGTTGACGTTTCCCGCGCCTCATGCCTTAGCTCGTCATCGAACAAATTGGCCGGTGAATAACGAAAGCGATCGCTCAGAACAACTCGCGTAAATGAATCGGCGAGCACGCGCTTGTCCGTGGCGGTTGACGAAAGCAAAGCATCAGACAGTTGTTTGCCGACCGCGTCACCTTCAAAGGCGAACGTCTGGACGAACACAGACGTTCGGGCCGAGCGGATGTCTTCGCTCAGTCGCGCCCAGAATTCGTGGTAGTTGACGAGCAGGTCGATCATTATTTTCATGAACGCGGCTGGAAAGCCTGCGGACCGTTGGCAAGATGCCGGCGCTCCCAGCCGGCGCTGATTGTATTCGATCAGATGCTAGAATGAATAGCCTCAGGTCACCAAACATATGCTGCATGTCCATAACGGAGATTCAGCGGCCGGCACCGCGATGAAATCTGATATTCCGGGCGAGCATCTTGCCTGGCGCGAGGCCCTGGTGTGCGGGCCGACGCCGGGAAACTTGTCTATTGATGAGTTTTGCCAGTTGCGCGCGCAGCATCTGGCTGATGCTTATGGCGCGAATCTTGAAAGAGCCGAGCGGGAGTTGCGGACCCAGGAAGAGACGCTGGCGAGACTCTCTGATCACGAAGAAGTAGCGCTCTGGTTCGAACACGATTTGTTCGGCCAGGTGCAATTGATGTATCTGCTGCACCGGTTCGCGCAGAGCGAACTGGGCAAGACAAGACTCAGTCTGATCTGCATCAACGAATTTCCGGGCGTCTCGGGGTTCCGCGGTTTTGGTGAGTTGAACGAAGACCAATTGGCCGAGCTTTTTCCTCAGCGCCAGGAAATCACTCAGCCTCAGTTGGATCTGGGATCGAAAGCATGGCAAGCATACTCTGCGGCGCAAGCCGCCGGGTTGATCGCTCTGCTTGATTCGGATACATCCGCCCTGCCATTTCTGAAAGGCGGGATCATTAAACATCTCGAGCGCTTTCCCTCAATCAAAAATGGACTCGGCCGGATCGAGAGCGTTGGCCTGGAGCTGATAGCCAAGGGTCACAGTTCCTTCAGATCCTTGTTTCCCGCCTTTGCCAGGCGCGAACCAGAGTACGGTTACGGCGATGCCCAGCTCTTTCTCGAATTGAAGCGACTGGCAGAAGCCCCGGCCCCGACGCTGAGCGGTGGCAATAATCAAACGGCGAGCGATCCAGCGCAAATGTTGCTCTCATCATTTGAGATCACTGAGTTTGGCAAAGCAGTTCTGGCTGGTGAAGAAGACTTTGTGCGCCGCAATGGAATCGATCATTGGTTAGGCGGCGTTCATCTTGTGGGAAGTGAAGCCCCCTGGCGCTGGGATGAGCAGGCACAAGAACTGCTCGTCCGCTTGTGAGTGGCATAGACTTCAGTCTGTGATTCCGAACGTGCCAATCACAGGGCCGAACGCTTGTGCCACATCATGAATTGTCCTTCGCACACCTGAAGCCTGAGACCATCCAACGCTCTTCGGGATGAAAAAAGTTTCGATAGGTGGCCCTGATATGCAAGCGCGGCGTGGCGAATGAGCCGCCGCGCAAAACTTTCTGACCAACGAACCACTTGTCGTTGTATTCATCAAACTCAGACTTAAATCCCGGATAAGGTGTGTAATCCGAAGTCGTCCATTCCCAAACGTCGCCAATCATTTGCTGGCAACCGTAAAGACTCTGACCATCAGGGAATGCGCCAATGGGAGCGACACCCCACAAACCGTTCTCAAAAAGGTTTCCGAGGTTGTCGTCGGGAGGAGCGTCCCCCCACGGAAACTCTCTCTTGGCATTCAGGGCCGGCGCAAAACTGGCGGCCTTTTCCCACTCGGCCTCAGTCGGCAGGCGCTTGCCGGCCCACTTCGCATAAGCCGAAGCTTCGAGAAAGCTGATGTGCGAAACGGGTTCGTTGAGTTTGTCTCTGACCTGATGCAGACCAGCGAAGTCGCGAATCATCCATTCGCCATCTCTCTGCTCCCAGTAGAGCGGCGCCGACCACTGCTCAGAATTAACCTTCTCCCAGCCGGCGGAATGCCACCAACGAAAATCCTGATAGCCGCCGGCCTTGATAAATTCGAGATAGTCTCCGTTTGAGACCAGCGCGCGATCAATCAGAAAGTCTTGCAGGAAAACCTT
>DATNNY010000010.1:0-4764 GCA_035601635.1 Pyrinomonadaceae bacterium | reverse complement strand
GCGTTCGATCGAAAAGCCGAAGAACGAAGGTCCGGCAGCCTACGTGTTTCCCGCAGACGATCCGCGACCCGGCAATCAAGCGACGCTGTTGCGGCTGCTCCAGACCCAGGGGTGTGAAGTTCATCGCGCCACCTTGCCGTTTACGGTAACCGTCAAGAAGAAGTCCACGCGACGTGATTCGGCCGCGCGGCCCACAACCACGCAGCCCGCAGCTTCGCCGGCGGCAGCAACGGCAACTCCTTCCGACACAGTTCCAAGAGCGTCACTCGCTCCTTCGCCATCGTCATCGCCCGTAGCCGCGGCCAAACCTCCAGAAACAGAGACGCGCACCTTCCCCGCGGGTAGTTACATCGTGCGCATGGATCAGCCCTACAGCCGCATCGCGGATGCTCTGCTCGACTATCAATATTGGAGCCCGAAAGATCCGCAACAGGACGTCTATGACGATACGGGCTGGACGTTTGGCGAGCTCAGCAACGTGCAAGTCGCGCGGGTTACAGACGTCAAAGTCCTCAGCGCCGCGATGGATCGCGTCAATGGCGACGTCAAAGCTAACGGCGGGGTCTCTTCAGTTGTCCCAATCGTCAATGGTCCCCTCTTCATCGTCAATCACAACGCTGAAAATAGCTTGATCACTCTGCGTTATCGTCTGAACAAAGCGTCATTCGAAGCTGCCGAGGAACCTTTTGAAGCTGGAGGAATGAAATTCAATCGCGGCTCATTCATTATTCGCAATACTTCTCTCAACGATGTGCAGCGAGTTACATCTGAGCTCGGCTTGACCGCCGTTCCAGTCGCGCAAGCACCGGTGGTCAAGATGCACGCGGTCAAGTTACCCCGCGTCGCGATCTTACATACCTGGATCAGTACTCAGGATGAAGGCTGGTGGCGACTGGCTTTCGATCAGATGCAAGTTCCCTACGACTACATCAGTACTCAGGAGGTAGCGAAGGATTCGGATCTGAATCGTAAGTACGATGTGATCGTCTTTGGTCCCGTGGGCCGCGGCATCAATGCGATCATTCAGGGCTTGCCGATGTATGGCAATCCTCTGCCGTGGAAGAAGACTGAGTTGACACCGAACATGGGTGGTTTTGCTTCTACTGAAGATATGCGGCCGGGTTTGGGATGGGCCGGACTAACAAACCTGCAAAATTTTGTGAAGCGTGGCGGAGTTTTTATCGGCACGATGGACACAGCCGATCTAGCCGTTTCAACCGGGTTCACGCCAGGAGTTTCGATCCAGCGCTCGCAACGTTTGAAGGCCATCGGCGACGTGCTGCGAACGAAATTTGTCGACTCAACCAGTCCCATTGCCTATGGCTATGGCGATTCGCTTTCGATCTATTGCTTCAACGGGCCAATCTTCAACGTCAGCAATGTCGCGGGGGGTGGCGGTGGCGGTCGTCGTCGCGGCGCCGCCGTCGATCGCCCGACTGGTCGCGGCACGATCGAAGATCCAGACGTAGTACAAGGCCGCCCGCCCGCAGAAGCGCCCGAGCCGCCCCCGACTTCAGAAGTCTGGGAAGCCGCGCCGATAACGGAAGAGCAACGCCGCAACCTGCTCGGTTTGATCCCGGCGGAACTGCGTCCGCGGGTGGTCCTGCGCTATGCCGACTCGCGCGAACTTCTGGTTTCGGGGTTGCTGGATGGCGGCGACGAAATTGCGCAACACGCCGCTGTAATCGACTCGCCGCTCGAGCGCGGCCACGTCGTGCTTTTCTCAAACAATCCGTTCTGGCGTGGGCAGACTTCGGGCAGTTACTTCCTGGTCTTCAACGCGATTTTGAATTTCGATAATTTGAATGCGGGGAGGAAGGTGGAGCAGTAACAAAATTATCAGCTATTAATACGGGTCAACGCGAGGATTTACCGGACTCTGAGAGAACGTTGATGGGGTTCAGGACCAGCCATCGATTGCTAGGATGCCGCCTTCGGCGTCCAACCGACATAAATGCCCTGGTACGCTAAAATAGGCTGTTCGATATTCCAATGATATGTCCCCAAGTCAGGGTCGTGCGTATCGGCTTCCTTCAGCTTGTTGTTCGCGTAGGCTGAAACTACGACATCCAAATCGCGGCGAGGCACTCTTACCCTTAGGTCCACATCGCACGTGTGGTTAGACAAAATGAGATATACACATCCGCCTTTGAGATACTTGACCGTTTGGGATGTCACAGTGACCTTCGTCGCTGTGTCAGGTAAGACCATAATGTTCTGAGAGGGTAATTCGAGATACTTCTCTAGTTCTTTGTCACGCTGCATTTTTAGTAGTTCATCCGTGTCAAATCCAAAGGGCTTCTTGCATCCTTCGACCTTTAGACTGATGAACTTTGACTCTTCGTTAAGCTCGACCTCGGGTGCGGCGTCAGTTGAGGCAACGAACGGAAACGGCTGCGGCTGGTCAGTTAGATTCTCCACTTCATAGCTTAGTTCTCTGCGAGCACGCACATACCCGACTTGGCCACCCGCCTCAATAATCTCCAGAGTATACTTAGCGCTCATGTTCTTTCGAATGAACATTGTCCTGAGAATTTGCTTGTCAATCATATCCGTGATTTCCCGCGGAATTCCGTAACCGTACACGTAGTGGAAAACATCTGTCTTGATAGCGTCGCGCTCCTTACTCGCCAACTTGCTAAACTCCCCTGCGGATAGGCGTTCAAAAGTCAACGCCAAAATAAACCCGACAAAGCCGGCAATTCCCATCTCGCTTATCAAGTGACCGAGCAGTTTATTTTCGATTGTACGGCCACCTATCAACAGCCCCTTTTCCAGGAAATACCCGCTCTCAAGCGCAAGAAATGACAGGAGCAGGAGCACGGCATAGACAAACTTCGGTCCCCAATTCACACGGATTTGAATAGCACCGCTCATATGTCTCCTTCAGAGGCAACTTTTCACGTTACATTTATTGAAAGCTGGAGCGAAGGATGCGGCAGTTACAGTCGCAGGCTCTGGGACCAGCCTGTCTATTCCTAAATCGTTAATCGAAACCGCTAAACGGATCCTAGCTCGGATATCGTTAACGGAAGACCAAAACACAAGTAGTTGCGAGGGCGGGCGAATGATAGTAGAAGTATTGCGCCGCGTCAATAAGTTTTGCGCAACAGGTTGCGCACTGGTAGTGGGGTAATATTTACCCCACTACCACTCATAAAATCAATTAAACAAGATGGCGAACATCCGCCGAGTAGGGTATTATCAGTCACATTGAGCAGATTGAATTTTACGAGAGATTTTTCACGATGGTCACCGCAAAAGAACGGGTCGCCGAGCTGGTAAGTAGACAACCTGACGACAGTTCATATGACGAAATCATCCGCGAGCTGGCGTTTGAACTGACGGTTCAGCGCGGCCTGAAGGATTCAGACGAAGGCCGTACAATTTCCAACGAAGAAATGCATCGCCGGATAAAGACTTGGCAGAAATAATCTGGACTCAGGAAGCCCAAACCTGGCTCAAAGATATTTACAACTACATCGCAGCTGATAATCCCAAAGCTGCCGCCCAAACGGTCAGCGGTATTTATCAACGAGCGCAACTGCTCAAACGGCACCCTGAAGCTGGTTACAAGTATAGGACCGCGGGTTTACGCGAAATTCGAATACTTCTCTACGGTCACTATCGAATCACTTACCTGATCAAAGCTGATAACAACATCGACATTCTGGGCGTGTTTCATGGTGCCCTGGATGTCGATCGGTATCTTGTCTAGGGCCACCGGTCTCTCGGAGGAAACTCAAAATGAAACGTCTCATCTTCCCGCTTTCGATCTCGCTGCTCTTATGCTCAACCGTATTAGCGCAGCGCTCTGAGCCCGCCAAAACACCAACCATCACGGAAAAAGTCGCCCCGATGGAAAAGTTTCCCGGCTACTTTCCTTTTTACTGGGACGCGAAATCCGGAAAGATCTGGCTCGAGATCGACAAGTGGAATTCCGAGTTTCTTTATGTCGAGTCTCTGCCCGCCGGTCTCGGCTCGAACGACATTGGTTTGGACCGAGGGCAGCTTGGGCAATCGCACATCGTGCGCTTTGAACGCACTGGCCCAAAGGTCCTGCTGATTGCCTCCAACTATGGGTTTCGCGCCAACAGCGACGATGCGGATGAACGGCGCGCGGTCAAAGACGCTTTTGCAGAGTCGACTCTTTGGGGATTTGAAGTAACGGCGGAAGAAGGCGGGCGCGCGCTGGTTGACGCTACGGCTTTTTATCTACGTGACGCCCATCAGGTTCCCGGCACACTGCAACGCAATCAACAAGGGGCTTTCCGTCTAGATCCGACGCGCTGCGCTTTCTTTCTGCCGAACACAAAGAATTTTCCGAAGAACACTGAAGTCGAAACGACTCTGACTTTCACCAGTGAAGGCGAGCCCGGCCCTTTGGTGCGGCAAGTCACACCAGTGCCGCAAGCCATTACTGTTCGAGAACACGTTTCGTTTGTCGAGTTGCCGCCGCCGGGTTTCAAGCCGCGCGCAAACGATCCGCGCGCCGGTTACTCCGGAATTAGCTTCATGGACTTTGCCACGCCCATCAGCGAACCCATCACCAGGCACTACCTCAGCCATCATCGTCTGCAAAAGAAAGATCCGTCGGCCGCGATGAGCGATCCCGTCAAGCCGATCGTCTATTACGTCGATCGCGGCGCGCCGGAGCCGGTGCGCTCGGCTTTGATTGAAGGCGCGAGCTGGTGGAACCAGGCCTTCGAAGCCGCTGGTTACCGAAACGCGTTTCGCGTTGAACTGATGCCGATCGGCGCCGAT
>DATNNY010000009.1:0-10180 GCA_035601635.1 Pyrinomonadaceae bacterium | reverse complement strand
CATTGCGTGGCGAGCGAGATCAAGAATTTCAATTCGGCGTCGGTATTCCGCTTAAAGGATGGGACCTTGACGCGAGCTATTTTCGCACCGCCGTAAAGAACTTCTTCGATCATGATGTGTTGGGCAACGCCAATATCTTCTTTCCCTTGACCATTGAACGGGCCCGAATTCGCGCTTTCGAAGCTACCGCGCGATCACCGGAGTTGTTTGGGCATGCCAAGTTTCACCTGGCTTACTCGCATCAATGGGCGCAAGGGCAAGGTGCTGTCACCGGCGGATTGACGGACTTTTCTCCGCCGGCTGATTTGTTTTTTCTCGACCACGACCAGCGTGATACTCTCAGCGCCGGCTTTACCGTGAATCTCCCGACGGAGAGCTACATATCCGGTAACGTGCGGTACGGTTCGGGCTTTCTCGATGGCAATGGACCCGGCCACCTGCCGGGTCATACCTCTTTCGATCTTTCCTTCGGCAAGAGGTTTGGCGAGAACTGGACGATCGGAGTGCAGACAGTAAATCTTGGCAACGCCAGATTCCTGCTCGATAGCAGCAACACGTTTGGGGGAACACATTTTGTCGAACCGCGCCAGGTATATGTCGACCTGCGTTATCGCTTCCATTACTGAAAGCCGATTTTCGGATCCCGCCTTTCTTCCGGGTTCTGGGATAATTGTGTGTTGCTATCAGTCGGTTCGTAGTGCGGGGCACTAGCCCGACCGTCGGGAGGGCTCAATTAATGCACCTTGGAGCCCTCCCTGACGGTCGGGCTAATGCCCCGGAGATTAGTAACACACATTTATCCCCATTACCTTCTTCCGCGCCACCTTGCTCAAGGAGGGCGCCAATGAGATAACATCGAATTGGCGCGGAAGGACTTGAAAAATGACCTCGGACAAAATCGTACGCATTGGCATCGTCGGAGCGGGCTTTGCTCGTTCGACGCAGATTCCCGGTTTCAAAGCTTGCGCGGGCGCGCGAATCGTCGCGATTGCCAGCGCGCGTCGCGAGCATGCGGAAGAAGTCGCGCGCGAGTTCGGCATTGATAATATCGAGAACGATTGGCGCGCACTGGTCGCGCGTGACGATATAGATTTAGTCAGCATCGTCACTCCCGTCGTCACGCATTGCGAGATGACACTGGCCGCGTTGGATCGCGTGAAAGCTGTCCTGTGCGAAAAGCCGATGGCCATGAATGCCGCTGAAGCTCTGCGCATGACGGAACGAGCACAGGAAAAAGGAGTCCTGGCCCTGATCGATCACGAGTTGCGTTTTCTCCCGGGCCGCCTGAAGATGCGCGAACTAGTGCGCCGGGGCGAGATCGGCAAAGCGCGGCACGCGAAGCTCACTTTTCGTTCCGACTCGCGGGCCGATCCCGACCGGCCGTGGAACTGGTGGTCGGATGTGAAGCAGGGAGGCGGAGCTTTGGGCGCGATCGGATCGCATGTGATCGACAGTTGGCGTTGGTTGTTGGGTGCGGAAGTCTCGGAAGTAGTGGGGAATCTCGCGACGCACATCCGCGAACGCAAAGATGAAAGCGGGACACTTCGTCAGGTAACGACTGACGATGAAGCCAACTTGCTGCTGCGATTCGAGGATGGTGAATTTACGGAAAGCGCGACGGGCAATGCGTCGATGTCCCTGGTTGAAGCGGGCCAGCCAGCGCATCGTCTGGAATTATTTGGATCGCTGGGAGGGCTGAGGATCGAAGAAGGGGGCGAGTTATGGCAGTCAAAGATCGCCGATGGCGAATGGCGCCGCGTCGAAACTGATCCGGGCGAATTAGCCCCAGATATGCGTGATGGTGGTTGGGCGCGCGGCTTTACCGCTTTCTCAAAACGGATTGTAGACGCCTTGCGCGAAGACCGCACGATGGTTGAAGGCGCGGCGACTTTTGCTGACGGCTATCGCACGCAACTTGTTTTAGACGCCGCGCGGCGAGCGAATGAAAGTGGATGTTGGGCTAAGATTGAATGAAGGTCAGAAATAATTGAGTGCGAAGGACGCGCAGCATTGCAATCGGACAAACCAATGGTCGGGCGAGTTCTTAAGCTCCGTCAGGAGCGCAATGTTTATAGAACAGCGTGCGAATTTGGCAGCCAGCTCCGGAGGAGCGACATGTTTTGGATGGTTGACCATCGATCACGCAATACATTTCGCTCCTCTGGAGCTTTGGACACTATGGCGGGAAGGAGCCATAAATATTTCGTCCCTACGGGACTGCATTGAAGCGGTCTTTCTCAAAAAGACCAGTTGCGGAGAAGACTTCGCCGGTTGAAGGTGAACTATCTTTTCGGCACTTGAAACAAAATCCGAAATCGATTTCAGGTGAGCCATGGCAGATGACAAACAACAGATTCGTGATCTAATCGACAACTGGACTCGAGCCTCAGCCGCCGGAAATATTTCAAAAATACTCTCGCTGATGGATGAGGATGCAGTTTTTCTTCGTGCGGAACAGCCTCCGATGCGTGGCCGAGAAGCGTTCGCGGCCCAGTTTCAGAAGGCCATTGAGCAGGTGCGAATTGAAGCGGCAAGCGATATTAAGGAGATCGACGTCTCCGGGGACATGGCCTACTGTTGGAATGAGTTGTCAGTGACGATGATACCGTTGAAAGGCGGTCCGCCCATGCAACGCACCGGTCCTGTGTTGACGATCTTCCGTAAGAAAGCCGATGGCAGATGGATGTTGAGCCGCGACGCAAACCTTCTGGCGGAAGAGTCAACCGAACAGTAGGGAAGTCAGTAACACCTGCGTAAGCGGGTGGATCAGGCACTCAACATCGCCGATCGAGTAATTTACCCACCCGCTCACGCAGGTGGTACTGACTTCACCCCTCGGCGATCACTGTTTCGTCGCTTTCTCGGTTCCGGTCTTATCGGTGCCGTAACCGCCCCAGATTCCTTCCAGTCCATCTGGTCTAATCTCGTAAGCAACAAATCCGCAGCGCTTGCCGCCAATGCCGACGGCGATGTTGCTGCCTTGCTTGATCCCAACGCCGTCAGTGTTATTACTCCAAACGAATCGGTAGAGGTTGCCGGCCGGCTCGACGGTAAGCTTTGCCTTGTATTCTTTGCCGTTGGGATTCTGGCCCGTCGCCTCGTAGTCTCCTTCTAAACCCGAGCCGCCTGTGCGCGTCGCTTTTTCAGTGCCGGCTTCGTTGGTTCCCCAGTAACCCCACTTGCCGTCAAGCGCGCCGTCGTTTCTGATTTCATAATCAACCACGCCGCACCCTTTACCGTTCTCACCGTTGGCAAACGCCACCGCGACCACGTTGCCGTTGGCCACGCCGATGCCGTCGTATTGGGTTCCGGCGCTCCAACGAAACTGGTAGACGTCGCCGTGGGGAATAACCTCGAGCGTGCCCCTATACGGACTACCATCGGGATTGCTGCCGACCACGCTGTATTTGCCGGCGATGTCCAGAGGTGTTGTCGGCGCACTGCTCGTCGTCGAAGGGGGTGCGCTGGTGTTCGTCGTATGGGGGTTCTGCGGCGTATCTGGCTTACTGCTGGTCGAGGAGGTCGACGACTTGCAGCTGATTACACACGCAAACAGCAAAGCGAAAGAAATAGCTGCCTGGGCTCGCGATTGTAGTTTCATCGTTGTCTCCTTTGACTTGAAACTGAGTGTAAAAAAAATTATGAGGCGTTACATCGGTCCGCCCATTCCCGGCGGCATCCCTCCTCCGGGCATTGCCATCCCGCCAATCGGTGTGCCCGGCGCCGGCTTGGCGCCACCGCCATCACCTCTCGAGCGCAGCAGCGAAGGATCGACATTTTTGAGTCCGTAAAGGGTCTTGTAAAGTCCCTCGCGCGCGGCCAGTTCCTCATGCGTGCCTTGATCTACAATTTGTCCTTTATCGATCACCAGAATTCGATCGGCGACTTCCGCGACAAAGTTCAGATCATGGCTGATCACCAGACAGGTTCGTTCATTGGCATATTCACGAATCACCAACGTCAGCCGGTTACGCTCAGTCCCGTCCAGGTTTTCGGTCGGCTCGTCCAGCAGCAGCACCTCGGGCTTGCGCAATAAGCAACGCGCCAGGGCGATTAGACGCTTTTGTCCACCGGACGGTACCTGCACACCGACTATTGTGTCATAGCCTTTCGGCATTCGTTGCGGATCGACTATTACGTCGTGGATGTGCGCCAGTTTGCACGCTTCTTCAATCTCGGCGTCGGTAGCGCCGGCGCGACCCAGCCGGACGTTCTCTCTAATCGTGTCCTTCAGAAAGAAAGGAAACTGCGCCAGCTTCGACACTTGTTCGCGTAATGAATTCAAGGTCACGTCGGAGATGTCTTTGCCTTCGAGCAGGATGCGTCCTTGTTCCGGCTCGAGAAAACGCAGAATCAAATTCATGATCGTGGATTTTCCGCAGCCAATGGGACCGACGAACGCGATGGTTTCGCCTTCTTTGATTTCAAAGGAAACGCCGTTGAGAACTTTCTGCGTCGGCGAATAACCGAAGACCACATTTTCAAAGGTGATGTCGCCGTGAACTTCGCCCAGCGCTACGGCGTTCGGTTTTTCCACCACGGTTGGTTTCGTGTCGAACAGTTCATAGGTCGAGACGATGCCCGGCACCAAAGATTGATACATCGTGTAAGAACTGATAAGCCGCTGCACCGGAGTGAACAGGTTGGGCGCCATTTGCATAAACACCAGCGCGCTCGCAAACGTCAGTCCCCACTTTTGGCCGAACAGAATCGCCGACAAGAGAATCAGCGCTGTGGTCAAAGAAATCAGAACCTGGGCGCCGCTGTTGCTGAGACTCATCCAGGCAGTCGTGGCTGCGGTGTTCCTGGCCGCGATGCGGGAAGCCGCACGGAAGCGTTCGTTTCGTTTTGGCTGGGCATTGAATACCTGAATATCAGAGATGCCGTTGATGGTCTCTTCCAGCTCTGAGCCCAAATCACGAGAACTCAAGTTGATTCCCATCGCGCCCTGCTGCAGTTTGCCGCTGGTAAAACGAAACATGAGCACGGTAAGCGGGGCGAGCACGAACAGCACCAGCGTCATTTGCCAACTTAACGCGAGCAAATAGCTAATTACGATGATTAGTACGACGGCATCGATTACCGGAGTCAGCAGGACCTGGGTCAGAAGCCGCTGTACGGCAGTAGTCTCTGACAACACGCGCTGCATCAATGCTCCCGTCTGACCACCCATAAAGAAGTCGAGCGAAAGCGATTGGATGTGTTCGTAGAGTTTCTGTCGCAGCCCGATGAGGATTCGCTGCTCTAAATTCGCATCGACCCAGGCGCGAAAAATATCCAGAACATTGCGCAACACGATAGCGCAGGTCCAGATAATGAAAATTGTGGTGAAGGATAAAGGCGTGGCCAACCAGTCGGAGATAAACGGTATTGAGAAACCGCCTGTTCCTGTTTGTGCCGGCCGATCGTAGAACGAACCAGTAACGGTCCAAACCCGGTTCCAGTCACCACCCTTCGCCACGTCGCCGAACAGCTTAATCAGCGGACCGAAGGCCGCGGCCGCCAGAAAGGGCAACAGAAACATAATCAGGGAGAGCAGTAGCGACAGCGCCACCATCGCTTTGTGCTCGCCCAGAAGTTTAAAGGCGCGTTTGAGGTAAGGCCGCGCGTTCATGCGCGGCATTGTCTTCATGCGGATCTTGCCGCCGTCCGGACCCGGCATAGGTGGCTCGCCTGAAGGAAGATCAGGAAGTCCGCCGGGTGGCAAACCATCTGACGGCAGTCCCTCAATCGGCTGACCGCTGCGCATTTTGCCAGGCATCGCGTCGGGCGCGCCGGGAGGCGGAGTTTGGGAACTCGACATTATGATCCTCTTTCAGCTGCGTGGGAGTGGAAGACTAGAAAAGCGAAGAAGTAGCTAACACAAAACGCGGCTGGCGGGCAAGTGTTTCGCTTGCCCGCCATCAAATAGTTTGCCGCAATAGCCGCCCCGGAAAGCAAACGCTACGAAGAGGAAATCTTCCGGGCGATTGCTGAGCCGGTCTGGCCAAACATCGACTGCTTTTAGCAGTAGCAATAGTAGTAATGCCACCAGCATCCGTAAGCATTACAAAGAAGCTCCCGACAAACGCAGATGTCGTTGTATGCCTGAACTTCACCAAGGCTTTCAGCATTTTCGAGCTTGACGGCATCGGCGCCGCTGCTTTGCGGAATCTCAGCGCCCGCGGTCTTCTTGCTCTCGGGAAACATCTGAGCCGCTTTTTCGCCTGTTACTGCATATTGCGAAAGTACGCTATCGGGAACGTCGTAAATGCTTACCTTATTGTCTGCTCCGGGCGTAGAAGTCAAAATCGCCATTGTTGTTCTCTCCTTTTGGAATTAAGTCTCGAGGAATTTGTCATTCCTCAGTTCAAAGCGCCTGGCAATGAGCCTCATCGGTCTCATGACCGCGGCCCTTTCGTTTTCGCGCGAGCCAGTGCGTGAAAACCGTAAACCTGGAACCTGAGCTGGCTCGAATCCCGATCTTCAATCTCTATCAGCACGCTCTTGGATATGTCTGGGAAAAGCTGTCTAGGTGTTAGCGTTTCCCTGGGACACGGCTCAGAGGTGGCTTTAGCAAAACCAAAAGTTTGAAGGCGGGGCATCCTAACAGCGAAGACGTGATGAGGCAAGCTTTTTTGCGCAACTGAAATCAGTTTCTAAGCAGACTCGTCCAGACACTGCCTCAGCGCCACTTCAAATCCCGGGTCCTCGCCGCCTGGCCCTGCATAGCGCACTCCGCCGCGGCGATCGATCAGGACGGCAGTCGGCAATCCGTTGGCGCCATATGCCGCTTGCAAGGTTTCGTCATCAGCGACCCCGACGGCGAAGTTAACTTCGTGTTTGGTTACAGTGGTATCCATCAATTGCAATTCTTCTTGCTTCGATTCGGCAGTTCCACCGTAGGCCATGTAGTGACGCGTGATTGCTATGATTTCCAGACCGCGCGCGGATGCTTGCTCATGGAGTTGTTTCAACTTCGGAAACATTTCCTGGCATGGCTTGCACCATGTGGCCCAGAATTCCAGCAAGACAACTCGGCCGCGCAAGTCATCGAGGCGCACCGGCCGACCTTTGATCCAGGTCCGGATGAAAATTTCAGGGGCCGGCTGACCAATCAGAGCGATCTGCGTAGCGCGGTCGCGGATCTGCAGATAACCGCTGGTGGCCGCGCGTTTTTGCTGCGGCGTACCGGTCGCTTGCATGATCTGGGAAACTCTCTCGGCAAAAGCAACTTCGGCTGCCAACATATCGCGCGCGTCTTGCTTTTGATCAAGCGCCAGGTAGACATCCGACAGCATCGTTCCCAGGCGAATGCGAGTTTGGAATTCGATCTCATAGGGTGTGGCTCGCGCCGTTGCCAATGCCTCTTCTAATTTAGCAGCCGCGTCAATCAATTTGCCGTTGCGTTGAAACTCTGAAGCTTGATCCAGGCCCGCCGCAACCGAGGCTTGCGGCGTTGACGTGACAGATTCAGCCGACGCTTCCGCTTCCAATGGGATAGTCACTTTTATTTGGCTCCCTTTGAGTGACGCAATATAGCTGTCCTAAGTAAGCGAGAGCAAGCGCGTTGTGTGCGAGTGTTAACGCCCAAAGGGCGAAATTGGTTTCGTCCGCCGAACGGACGAGATGAGAAAAGACCCAGCTCTCGAGAGGCTGTGTCAGAAACCCGCGCGTAAGCAAGGGCGATACCGGCGGCGCTCGTCTATCGGCATCAACACAACGGTTCATCGCCACCTTTCTTGAATCAAGAGTGCTTACAAGTTGTTGCCCTCCCTCACGCTCGGGCTTCTGACACACTCGTGAAACGGAGACTGGGGATCGGTACGGAACCGCGAGCCGTAGCGAGCGGGATCAGGATTCAACTTGCGCGAAAGTGCTCTTAAAGATAATCAACTTTGAGCTTGAGTCCTTATCCCGCTCGCTACGGCTCGCGGTTCCGTAACATTCAGCAGTCCGCGTCTTGGACTGATTCGATCGCCCGAGAAAACGCCAGCGACAAATCGCTAGGCTTCTTTCACTTGGGACGAAGTGCATGCAAACAGTTGCTCGCAACTGTATAATGCGCGTCGCAACTATCATCGATGCGCGACGTGCTTCTACAGCTACAGCGCATCCCTTAATCGATCAGCTGATTTCTCTTCGATATCTGAGAAAGAAAAAACATGAGCGAACAGGTTTCTGATGAAGTAGGCGGGACGCGATCCGGTGGGACGGCCGGCAAGAAATCCTTTGCTACGCAAGTGGGCGACATCGTTAGTCAGATAGATGTTTCCAACTCGCTGAGTGCGCCGCTAAAGAGGGCCATTGACGCTTTACTGCAAGTGGCGGCTCAGTCGGTTGGTTCAGCGGTCGCATCCGTGCTGGTGCGCGACGGCGATGAAGGCGGCCTGAAGTTTCTGACAGCTACCAGCGGCGTTTCAGATGAGTTGCTGGCGTTGCGTCTTCCCCAGGGAGCCGGCATAGCCGGACTGGTTTTTTCAACAACCCAGCCAATGGCCGTCGCCGATGTCTCGAACGAAGGGTCGTTCTGGTCAGAGGCCGATCGACGCACAGGCTTCAAGACAATCACCTTGCTGGCAACTCCGCTGCGCGATCATGGCGAGATGGTCGGCGTGCTGGAGTTCGTCAATCGCCCAGGCGAACCGCCATATCCTCCGTTTACACCGGCCGAAATGGATAGAGGGTCGCGCTTTGCCGACGCGATAGCCCGGCTGGTGGAAGCCTACGAACTTGCGCAATTGTTTGAATCCCTTTTTGATTATTCGGTGAAGGCTTCGTTAGGAACCACAGCACCGGCTGGTCAAGAAAGTGATATGCGCGCGTGGCTCGAAAGCACTCCAGCCGCCGCTGAGCATCGCGATCTCCTGCTGTTGTGGGTGACCTTACGTGAGATTGTTGGTCGCGGCAACGCCGAACGGCAGTTGTGCCGAGACCTGCTGGATATGATCGCGCGTTTCGTGAAAGGGCGATCCGGAGCCAGTGGTAATTTCGGATTTTAGGACTTGAGTTGTGATAAGGAGATCGCCAAATGGCTCTTGAGACGACGGCAGAGGCGGCGCATATGACGAACGATCTGTGGGCTGCCATCCAGCCAGAGACTATTTGGCAGGACCGCACCGGGCGTGGTGTCCGCGTCGCCGTGGTGGACAGTGGCATAGATACTGAGCATCCCGATCTGAAAGGCAAGGTCAAGGAATCCGTCGAAGCGGTGGCCGAAGACGGCCGCATCGACTTTCGTCCCTCAACTTCCGGCGATCAAGCTGGACACGGCACAGCCTGCGCCGGAATCATCGCCAGTGTCGCGCCTGACGTCGAGCTCTATAGCGTGAAGGTTTTGGGACCAAAGGCTTCCGGCTCTGGCGACATGTTTCTAGTGGGACTGGATTACGCTATCAAGCAAAAATTCGAGATCATCAACCTCTCTTTAGGAACAACCAAGCGAGACTTTTTTGCACCGCTGCACGATCTTCTGGATCGCGCATATCAGTCGGGTTGCATCGTAGTATCAGCGGCAAACAACCTTCCTTATCCCAGCTATCCTTCGATCTTTTCTTCGTCGATCGTGTCGGTGGTTAAAAGATCCGGTGGCGATCCCTTCAATTTCGGTTATCGCTACGGGCAGGTCATCGAACTCGTCGCCCCGGGCGTTGAAGTTACGACGACTTGGCCGGGTGGGGGACATCGGCAAGTGACCGGCAACAGCTTCGCGTGTCCATATGTGGTCGGCATCATCGCGTTAATAAAGGAAGCTTATCCAAACCTGACGCCTTTTCAGGTTAAGTCGATTCTTTACACCATCGCTCAGCGCAACCGAGAGAACGCGGCGGCCCTGGCCGCGAGTGGCGAGGCCAGTAAGGCGCAAGGCTGATGACGACTAGTCTCCTGACTCCAAGTTCGCTGAATTGATCATCGGAGCACTAGCCCGACCGTTAGGTAGGGCTCATTGGTTTAGCCCGTAAAAAGCGGAGCCCTCCCTAACGGTCGGGCTAATGCCCGGTCGACATCGTCAGAGCCGAGTCCTTCATTAAAAGTCTTTCCGCAAAAACGGTCCTTTGAGCGCGTCCCCAGACAGAAGGGGAAGAGTCTGACACGTACTCTCGATGGTTTTGAATGCGAATCCGCGATCGCCAAGTCGGACGCTTATTGTTCACCAAGCTCTTTGCAAATATAATGGGCGCACTTTGCCAGACAATCGCAT
>DATNNY010000008.1:0-3323 GCA_035601635.1 Pyrinomonadaceae bacterium | reverse complement strand
CCACTGCTCAGAATTAACCTTCTCCCAGCCGGCGGAATGCCACCAACGAAAATCCTGATAGCCGCCGGCCTTGATAAATTCGAGATAGTCTCCGTTTGAGACCAGCGCGCGATCAATCAGAAAGTCTTGCAGGAAAACCTTGTGCTGCGGCTTCTCGTTATCAAAAGCAAAGTCGTAGTTTTTGGAGTGCGACGACTTGTTACCGCTTTCACTAATGGAGCCCTCCCTCACGGTTGGGTTACTGCCCCGCTCTCCAACGGGCGCATTGCCATATCCAAGTTCAAACAACCCGCCGTCAACTTCTGCCATGCCACTTACACTTTCAACCGCGCGTGGCGCCGACGCAATCGGCGCGTCGAATTGATCGCATAGCAGATGCTTGATGTCGTAGACCAAAAGTTCCTGATGCTGCATCTCATGCTCGAGTCCGAGCCTTAGAATCGCCAGAATATTTTCTCCTTCATCATGATGCGAAGCTCGTTCAATAAATCGGGCCATTTGCTCATCGATGTGTGCGCGATACGCTACGGTCTGAGCGACCGTCGGCCGCGAGCGCGTCCCGCGCTTGGGCCGCTCGATCCGTTGACCAAAACCTTCGTAGTAAGAATTGAAGAAGAAGAGAAAATCTTCCGAGTATGTCTTGTAGCCCGGCAGATATTTTTGCAGAACAGTTTCAAAGAACCAGGTGGTGTGCCCGATGTGCCAGCGCGGGGGGCTCATGAACTCGGCGGTTTGCACGACATAGTCTTCGATCTCGAGTGGGGCGACGATCTCGAGAGTGCGGGCGCGGACTTGAGAATAGAGAGTTGAAATCGGAAGCGCCTGGACAGGCGTAGTGGCATCCTGTGTTGTTAGAGTCATGGTAAGACGAGCCGCATTTCATGCGGCTTTCGCATTGTTACTAGCCCAGCCGTTCTACGGCTGGGTCGCTATCGTCCAATTAGCATTAGGCCGTTTCAACGGCCTTACCTGTATATGTACTTGGCTTAAGCCTAATCAGCATAAGCACGCTGAAGCGCGCTCAAGGATTCTAGTGGACACGGACCCCGGCCGTAAAACGGCTGGTCTAGCAACCCCTTCGGGAAAGCCCGATGAATCGGGCTAACCTTACGTCCATCAAAGAAGGCCGCTACTTATCCAACGCCATAAACAAATTATTCAAAGACTCAGCCAGTGTCGGGTGCGCGAAGATCGCGTCCTTCAAAACCGTGTAAGGCAGCTTTCCCAGCATCGCGATTTCGAACATGGACATTAGCTCGCCGCCTTCCACTCCGAGGACTGCCGCGCCGAGGATCTGATTGGTGTCGGCGTCGACGATCGCTTTGATGAAGCCACGGGTTTCGCTCATCTCGATAGCTCGGGAAGAGTGGGTCATCGGCAACTTCGCCACGCGGATATTCAGACCTTTGGCTTCGGTTTCGCTGATGCCGATGCGTCCCAGTTGCGGGTCTATGAACACGGTGTAAGGCGCGAAGCGTCCATCCGTGGTAGCATTCCCGCCTTCAAACAGATTCGTGCGAATAATGCGAAAGTCATCGTAAGAAATGTGGGTAAACTGCGGCCCACCCTTAACATCTCCGAGCGCATAGACGCCGGCGATAGTTGTTTCAAGGTGGTTATTAACTTTGATGTTCCCCTGCTGGTCGGTATCGATTCCCACTGCCGGCAAATTTAGATCTTCGGTGTTGGGTTTTCGACCAACCGCGACCAGCAGGTGTGTTCCAATTAGCGTTTGCTTCCCATTAGCTACGCGTACATTCAAATGAATCTGTGTTCCGTTCTGCTGAACGCTCATCGCTTCAGTGTTGAGCAGAACCTCGATGCCATCTTCCTTCATGATGTCGAGAATCGCTTCCGCCACATCCCGGTCCTCGCGACCGAGTAACTGACCGACCCGCTGAATAATTGTTACCCGGCTCCCGAACCTACGAAACATCTGGCCAAACTCCAAACCGATGTAACCGCCGCCGAGCACGAGCAGATGCTCAGGCACTTCATCGAGTTCCATGATCGAAGTTGAATCCAGAGTGGGCACGGTGGCGATGCCCTCGAGCTGCGGCCTGACGGGACGGCCGCCCGTATTAATGAAGATTTTTTCGGCAGTGAGTGGGCGGGCGGCGCCGTCGTTCAGTTGAACTTCGATCTCGTGGGGGCCGATGAACTTTGCATTGCCGGTGAGCAGATCGAGGTTCTTCTCGCGCTTGATGCCCTTTAGTCCGCTTTCGCGAAACTCTTCAACGACGCGTTGCTTGCGTTCGCGGACCTCGCGCATGTTGACCGTGACTTCGCCATGATGCACGCCATAGTCCGTCGCGCGGCGCGCGAGATAGGCGACGCGGGCGCTATTGAACATCGTCTTGGTCGGCGTGCAGCCATAGTTGATGCAGGTGCCACCGATATACGCGCGCTCGACGAGTGCGGTCTTCCAGCCGGCGCCGGCACAGGCTTTCGCCAGCGGATTGCCAGCTTGACCGGAGCCGATAATGATGGCGTCGTAGTGATCCATTTGGGAGCGCAGGCCTGATGCCTGCAGCTTGCCGGCAGTTGTGCCAGCGATCAACCGCCCGTTATTGCGACGGCAGTGAAGTCAATTCACAACGATAGCTCTCTCAGCGTGTTCAATGACTCGTCCAATGATCTCTGCTCGCGCATAATTCGCTCGCAACTCTGCCAACAACTCTTCGGCCCGATCAGCTGAAATCGCCAGCAACAGCCCGCCGGCCGTCTGGGGATCGTAAAACAACTTCACCAGGTTCGGATCAACGGTCGATGCGATTTCGATTTGCTCGCCGACGTACTCGCGATTAGTTTTGTCGCCGCTGGTTAAGAGTCCCGCCGTCGCCAGTTCCAATGCGCCCTTGATCAAAGGAACACGCGCGGCATCGATTTCAATCGTGACCTTACTGGCGCAGGCCACTTCCCAGGTATGACCCAGCAGAGCGAACCCGGTGATATCGGTCGCGGCCTTCACGTCAAACTTCGCGATCGCTGCAGCGGCGTATCTGCCCGGCGTCAACATCGTCTTGATGGATTCATTGATCACTTCCGGCGATGATTTCGCGAACTTGATCCCAGTTGAGATGACACCCGTGCCAATTGGTTTGGTCAGAATGATCACGTCACCCGGCCGGGCGCCGGCATTGGTCGCGACCTTGTTCGGGTCGATCACCCCGGTGACTGAATAGCCAAACATGATTTGTTCGTTGTCGACGCTGTGTCCGCCAACCAGCGCGACCTTATTCTCAGTTAAGACGGAAAGCCCGCCGCGCATGATTTCAGTCAGGATTGCGAAGTCCAAACCTTTTTTGGGAAAACAGGTGATG
>DATNNY010000007.1:0-4511 GCA_035601635.1 Pyrinomonadaceae bacterium | reverse complement strand
TCACGATCGGCGGCGAGCCGGCAGCGGCCTGGTTCAAACACAATCCAACCTGCAGCACCAGGGCCGATATTACAGAAAGCGTCTTGAGCCAGACGCGGATGATAGGTTCGCGGCATACGCCCGATGGTAAAGAGGTGGGGGCGCGCAGCGAGGAACAGAACCGTTTCAAGCTCGATGTCTTGCTCAAGCCGAACTAAAGGAACCTCTGATTGAGTTAACGCGGAGCCATTTTCCTAAAGTCGCTGAAAGTTTTGTCTTGAGCCCGCGAAGCGAGGCGATTGCATAAAGCCTGGGGTGGAGCGGAGCGGAACCCCAGGATCGTCGGCGATAAGGAACCGGAGCCCGCGAAGCGCGGCGACAGACATTCATCATTAGTAGAAAGGCTTTGGACTATCGCACGCTTCGCGAGCTCCTCTTTTCTTCGATTCGTCAGTCTGGGGTTCCGCTTCGCTTCACCCCCGGCCTTATGCTCTCACCGACTTGTTCAGAGCCTTCCTAAATAAACTCCGGCGTGAGTGCTCAGATTTTCCGGGAACGCCTAAATTGAAAAGACAGAGCTGCAGGCCTTCGCCTTCAGCTCTGTCGTTTTCGTCTGGAAACCTTTTGATAGGTCGCCAAATTAGCAGGGGTGCTACTGCTTGTTGAAGACCAGCGTCGAGTCCATTGCGCCCCGAGGGCTTTCGCTGTGGCGGACATCAGTCAGTACCTTGCCATCTCCGGACACGCTCAGCTTTTCGATGGTCGTGAATTTGAACTCCTGGCCGTCGCGGCTTCCGGCACGAACCGCCGACAGTTCGAGGGTCTTGCCATCGCCCGACCAGGTGGTCTTCGTCGTGTTGGTGCCGCCCTGCGCTTCAGCGGTTGCTTCCTTGCCGTCGAGGCTGAAAACTCGCGGGCCAGCCGGGCCGCGGCCTCCACCCATGCCGCCGCCACCGCCGCCGGGACCGCTCGGGGCGCCGGCCGGGGGTGGGCCAGCGACGACCTTGGAATCGATTGAAATCTGTTTATCGTCTTGTGTAATTGTCCAGGTCACGCTTTCCGCGTTTTGCATTCTCGGGTCAAGACCCTGGCTCTTTGTCTTATCCAGCGACCAGGTGCCGGCGAAATTGGCCGGCGCAAACGCGCTGGCTGCCACTACGGCAAGGCCCAACGCAGTCATCAGTCCGGCAATCAAAAACAATCTTCTCATTAGAAAAATCCTCCGTTAATTTATGGGTTCGCTTGTCTTTGCAAAGGAGACCTACTTGCGAGTTCGGTACCTAAGACGCTCGACCGGACCATCAGGTTACTATTTGTTTCGTGTGTCTGCAGCCCCGGCCGTCCGGGAGGGCGGTTCGCGGGTGTTGCCCTTCCTGACGGTCGGGCTTCAGACATGCCCTAGCTGGTCTTGGTCGCCGGGCGCCAGAGGGAGGTCAGGCGCCGAGCGCCGGTGGTTTGCAGCAGACTCATGGTCCCCATATATCCATAGCCGAAGCAGAACAACATCAGAAACGCAATCGGGCCCCACATGTGCATTCGCAGAGCGTAACCAATCGCCAAAACAAAATAGAGCGAAAAACTCAACTCAAGCAGCGGCAACCATCCATGCTTGCGTTTGTATTTCTTTCCCTTCCAGGATTCATCAGTCGCCGTCTCAACCCGATACTTCGGTGTGCGCACAAAGTCAGACTTGACGCCGGCCAGTGCTTCCAGGACCGCCCGCGCATTTGAGAAAGCCAAACCGATGCCGAGGCCCATTACCAGCGGCAGATGGAGCATGCGCATGCTGCGCTTCTTGTCCAGATACCAGACTGCCGTGCCGTAAAAAAGAACCACCGATACAGTCGAAAAGAAAAGCAAAGGCACATCGAGAATCATCAGTTGATGCAGTCCCTGATTGTAGCGAACCAACAGCAGCGGAAACTGCATAAAGCTGGCCACGATCATCAACGGGTAACTGATGTTCCCCGTCAGGCGAAAGAACATCTCCACCTTTACTCGCAGCGGCAGCGGCGCATGCCAGATGCGCCGGTAGAGTTTGAACCAGACCTGCAACACGCCTTTGGCCCAACGGCGCTGTTGGGCTTTGAAGGCATTAATCTCGACTGGAATTTCCGCCGGCGCGTCTTCATCAAGCAGATAGACAAATCGCCAGCCCATCAACTGCGCGCGAAAACTGAGATCCGTATCTTCAGTGAGCGTGTCATGCTGCCAGCCGCCGCTCATCTCGATCGCCTCGCGCCGCCAGATTCCGGCAGTGCCATTAAAGTTGAAAAAATTGCCGGCGCGATTCCGCGTGGTTTGCTCAACCACAAAGTGGCCATCGAGCATGATCGTTTGCAGGCGAGTCAGCAGATTGTAAGAACCGTTGATATGCGACCAGCGCATCTGTGCACAGCCAACGATCGGATCGGTAAAGTGGTGAATCAGCTTGCGCAGGAAATCGGGTTTGGGCACAAAGTCAGCATCGAAGATCGCGATTAGATCTCCTTTGGCCGTCTTCATGCCGTTCTCCAGAGCCCCAGATTTGAATCCCCTGCGATCTTCCCGGTGAAGGTAGTGGATATCAAACCCCTGTGCTGCGAAGCTCGCGACCGTTGCGCGCGCGATGCTCACTGTCTCGTCGGTCGAATCGTCGAGTACCTGGATTTCCATTCGTTCGCGTGGATAGTCAATCTCAGTCACGGCTTTAACCAGACGCTCAACCACGTACATCTCGTTGAAGAGCGGAAGTTGCACGGTGATGAACGGCAACTCGCTCTCAGCGAACACACCTTTTGGCTTGGGCGGGAATCGCGAGTAGCGCCAGAAGTCGATCACCTGTTTGACGCGATAGACACCATAGATGGCCAGGACCGTCAGAATACCAAAGTAAAGAACCAGGACTGTCCAATCGAAAGCATCGAGTTGGTAGAGCGGGCTGATGTTCGCGGCCGTCTTATCGATGATGTCACAGAAGCCGGGCGAGTCTGTGCACAGATTGCCCGTCAGCGGACGAACGCAATACGCCCCCGACTCGGTACAGAGACTGTTGGTAACCGGACTGGCGATCGTGGCGAGCAGTAGTAACATTTGATCTTAGATCTTCCGAGAAGCTTCCGACATGTGGCCGTGGATCAAAACAAGATCGGGCCCCGAATTCTAACGTACCGGGACGGCTGGCTCAAAGCAGGGAGTGTGTCAGAAGCCCGAGCGTAAGCAAGGCGACACTCGCCAGTCAGCAATCGGTATGCGAAAAAGATGCCGATTTCTTCATCGCGAGCGATCGCGCGGTTGGCCCTCCCTCACCGTCCCACCCCAGCCGGGCTGCCCGGCCGGGACTTCGGGGTCGGGCTTCTGAGACGCGCTCTCGTGGCAGGCTATAAATCTTTCGCCTCTCTATGGCTGGCCGTGGCCTGCGCTACAATCTATCGCTTGGACAATCCCACCGCATCGAACGAAGCCTCTCCTTTGCGCTGGCGCATGCTCGCGCTGCTGGCGATGGCCGAGTTGTTGGGCATGTCACTTTGGTTCAGCGGCTCGGCAGTGGTGCCGGCTCTGACAAAGGAATGGCATCTGAGCGCCGGCGCCGTCAGTTGGTTAACGCTCTCTGTGCAACTGGGCTTTGTCGCCGGGACTCTCCTGAGCGCACTCCTGAATCTGCCCGACATCATCAGTCCACGTCATTTGTTCACTTTGACAGCCATCGCCGCTGCCACCGCTAATGGAGTATTTGGATTGCTCGCGCACGATGCATCTGTCGGAATTCCTTTGCGCTTTCTTACCGGTATGTTTTTGGCTGGAGTCTATCCGCCGGCCATGAAGATCCTGGCCTCGTGGTTTCGGTATGGTCGCGGGCTGGCGCTTGGAGTTCTGGTCGGCGCTTTAACTCTGGGCAAAGCGACGCCCTATCTCGTCAACGGACTCGGCAGTCCGAACTGGCGGCACAACGTGCTGTTTGTTTCGTTGCTGGCAGTTATTGGGGGACTGATCGTGCTGGTGTTTGTTGGCGATGGACCGAACGCTTTGCCTGCCGCGCGTTTTGATTGGAAGCAAGCGGGAAAAGTTTTTAGTAATCGCCCGCTGCGTCTGGCCAATCTTGGTTACTTCGGACATATGTGGGAACTCTACGCGATGTGGACTTGGATTCCATTTATGATTCGCGCCAGCCTGTCGATGCGCAAAAGCGATCCTTCGCTGGCCGAGGTCGCTTCGTTTCTGGTGATAGGTTGCGGCGCGGCGGGTTGTGTCGTGGCCGGGTTAATCGCAGATCGTATCGGCCGCACGATTGTGACGTCGGCGGCGATGGCAATTAGCGGGAGCTGCTGTCTGTTTATTGGTTTATTGTTCGGCGCGAATCCAATTCTGCTCTTGCTCGTAGCGGCGATTTGGGGGGCGAGCGTCGTTGCCGACTCGGCGCAGTTTTCGGCCTGCGTGACCGAACTCGGCGACCCGCGATACCTCGGCACGGCGCTGACGATGCAAACGTGCCTGGGATTTCTTCTCACCGTAATCTCAATCGAATTGGTCCCGCGCTTTGTTGATTTAGTCGG
>DATNNY010000006.1:0-4984 GCA_035601635.1 Pyrinomonadaceae bacterium | reverse complement strand
TGCGCTCTACAGCGAATACTTTCCAAAGTTTTTTAAGCTGTCGTTGCTGGCGCATATTCCGGTAATCGCGGTGACCCTGATGCTGATCGCTGTGCGACTGGCCGAACCACGAATCAGCAGAGTAACGAAGATCGCGCTGCTGGTGCCGATTACTTTGCTGCAAATGGCGGCGGGCTTCGTCACTCCTTCGATTATTTCCGGGGTCACCGCGATTATCGTCACGCAACTGGCGGTAGCACCGCTTAAGCCTGTGGAACTGCGCCCGGCTTTCGCGGTCTTGCGACGGCGTTGGCGTCCATTCCTAAGTACGGGCATCCGCATTACGTTACGCATTCTCCTCGGCTTCATATTGCTGGTAATCCCGGGCTTCATAATGATGGTGCGCTATTCGCTTTGGGCGCCGGTGGTATTGATGGAAGGTTTGGAAAGGAAGGAGGCCCGTCAGCGCGCCCGCGCGTTGGCGTCGCGGTCCTGGCGCACCATCATCCTGGCGATGTTGTTTCAGATCCTGGTGCCCGCGATCGTCGGAGGGGCGCTCGGGGCGCTGCTGGGCGCGACCAGCGAAAAGAGAGTAATTCATGTCAGCGTGTTTACGCCGTTAACGTCGCTGGTTAATATTTTCGTGCTGCCGTTAATGGCGATCGTTCCGGCTTTACTCTATTTGAAGATGCGGCAGTTCGGCGGTGAGACGCTGCATGACGTGATGGCCAAGATCGAAGCTGAAGAAGGCGTGGGAAGCAAGTGGCAACAGCGTATGCGAACGCGCCTGACCGTAACTCCGAGCACGCGCACACCAAACTTCAGCAAGGACTCTCACCAAACAAATAACTAGAGGCCCGGGCCTCTTAGATAGACCGGTTGCAAACGTATTGAATTAATTGCCGGTCTGATATATAAGAGCGTCCTGACGAGAGCGGTTTCGACCGGTTCCGTCAGCGATGACACATGTGAACAGTTCACAAATCCGATCAGTCGCTAAATCAGCCATCTAGGTTGGCGCCGCTTCCAGCGTTCTCACACCATGAGTCAACCAATCTGCAAGACCTGGCAGTCCCATACTGAAACGTAAACCTATGGCTAATGTTTTTATCAGTTATAACCGCAAGAGTCGCGCCATTGTTGAATCGTTGGAGCAAGATCTTGCTCAACTCGGTGAAACGGCTTGGTTCGATGAGGACCTAAGCGGCGGTCAGTCCTGGTGGAATGCAATTCTCGGAAAGATCCGCGGGTGTGATCTTTTCGTGTTCGTACTGGACCCTGAGTCCTTGAACTCCGCCGCTTGCAAGAGCGAATACAAATACGCGGCAGATCTCGGTAAGCCTATTCTGCCGATCCTGGTATCGGACCGCGTGTCCGCAGGTCTTCTGCCGCCAGCCCTGTCACAGATTCAATTCGTAGATTATCGCGTGCAGAATCGCAAAACGGCTTTGCAGTTAGCGAGAGCCATGACGACGATTCCGCCGCCGCCGCCGTTGCCGGATCCTCTGCCGGCGCCTCCTGAGGTACCTATCAGCTACTTAGGAAAGCTTACGACGTTGGTGGATACGGAGGTGGATCTAACTTTCGAGCAACAGACAAATTTGGTGTTCCAGCTCAAACGGGGATTGAATGATCCGGGAATGGTTCAGGATACATGCACGCTGCTCGATCGGCTCAGAAGACGGCGCGAGCTGCTTGCCACGGTCGCCGCAGAGATTGATGATTTGCTGCGCGGGGCGGCTTCGTCAGCTACTGAACCAGAGGCGATAAAAACCAATGCGTTGGATTCGCAGGATTTGCGGAAGCGCGATTCGCCCGGGACTATCGGCACAGAAGCTGGATTTAAACCCGGCACCGCATCCTACACCCCGTCGGGTAATCTCGGGGGATCGCATCCGCCACCCGGCTACTCACTGCCGCCGCCTCAACAGCACGCACCACAGATCCCGAACAACCTCGTCTGGGCTGTCGTGGCGCTATTCTGCTGTTGGCCATTAGCAATCGTATCGATCATTAACGCTGCGCAGGTCAACCAAAAAGTTGCAGCAGGGGACTTCGCCGGCGCGATGGCAGCGTCGAAAAAAGCAAAAACCTGGGCAATAGTTGCGGTGATCGGTGGAGCGACACTGCTAATTTGTTATTTAATTGTCCTAATGATCATGGCCGCTGCCTCGCAAAATACCCGTTACTGATTCTCCGCCGTCTTCTCTATTCGGCGCGGCGGCGCGTTCTTCACAAATTTATCGAACCAATTAATCCGCTCCGCCAGGATGTGCAACAGCGTTTCGCGGCCCGCGTAGCCGTGCGCTTCAAACGGCAGCGTCACATAACGCACCGTCGCACCCTGGCCCTTGAGCGCCATGTAGAAACGTTCTGACTGAATCGGAAATGTTCCCGAGTTGTCGTCCGCTTCTCCGTGCATCAACAGGATCGGATCCTTGACGTCCTGGGCGTACCAGAATGGCGACATCTTCGCGTAGAGATCGGGCACCTCCCAAAAGGTTCGGCGCTCACTTTGAAAACCAAACGGCGTCAGCGAACGATTATAGGCGCCGCTCTCGGCAAAGCCGGCCCGGAACAAACGTGAGTGAGCCAACAGATTCGCTGTCATGAAGGCGCCATAGCTGTGACCGCCGACGCCGATCCGATCACGATCGCCCACACCCATCTCGACCACTTTATCGATTGCTGCTTCGGCGCTGGCCACCAGTTGTTCGACGTAATGATCATTTGCAGTTTCGCCGGGTCCAACGATCGGCATCGTCGGGTTATCAAGAATCGCGTAACCGGACAACAGCAGAAACAGATGCGAATAACCGCTGATGATGGTAAAGCGATTGGGCGAGCCGGTAATCTGGCTGGCCGAATCTGGATCCCCGAATTCACGCGGATAAGCCCACATGATCAAGGGCAAACGCTGGCCCGGTTTGTAGCCGGGCGGAAGATAAAGAGTCCCGGACAGTTTTACCCCGTCCTTGCGCTGATAGGTGATGAACTGATGTTTGGCGCTGCGTAATTGTGGCTGCGGATCCTTGAATTCAGTTACCGCACGTGGTGAACCGCCAGGCAGATCGCGCATGTAATAGTTCGGTGGATCGGCCGGCGTCTCGTAACGTGTAAGAATCGTCTTAGCCTCGTCATCAAGTGGCGCGATCACTGTTTCATAGGCCTTCGCGTCGCTGCGGAACAGTCGTTCAGTCGCCAGTGTTTTCAGATTTAGTCGATCCAGGAACGGGCGATCTCCTTCCGGTGACGAACCTGCTCCGGTGAGGTAGATGAAATCTCCAGTCTGCACGATCGCACCACCACCGCCGCCGCCGGCGAAGCCTCCGCCGCCAAAACCGCCCGCGCCGCTGTCCCGGCGGATGACCGGACTGCCGGGATTTTCATAGGCGGCATCCTGCCGGCGATCCCATAATTTACGTGGCGCGGTTCCCGCCTCGATGATCCAGGTGCGCGTTCTTCGCGTTGATCGGTCGGACTCGCTCAAGAGCGCAACGCCTTTTTCGGTAAACGAAATATTGTTAAAGCGCCATTCGGTCCTGGCGACTTCAAGTGGCGCGTCTTTGAATGGCGCCGCGACACTCATTACCTTGTCGCGGAATGGAACTTTGTTCTTCATGTCACCGCCGTCGAGCGCTTCCGTCCACAGGGCTGTGGCCGGCTGATCCTGTCGCCAACGATATCCACGCGGACCGGTTTGTACTCCGGTAAGCGGCACACCTTCGCGGGAAGGCACATCGGCGATTTTGCGCGCGACTTCACCGCGACGAGTCCAGATCTCGACGTCTTCCGGAAATCCGTTCATCGGAATCAGGTGCGAAAACGGACGTTTTACCTTTGCGACCAGGAGGTATTCGCCACTGGGTGAGGGCGTGAAGCTTTCGAAAATTGCCGGACGTCCAATCAACGTCTTGTTCCCTGAGACAATGTTGATGGCAGCGAGCTGACTGGTGAAAAAATGTTCGAACAGCGCTTCGTCATGCGCGGTCTTGATCATGTCTTCATAGGTCGCCGCCGGAGCGGCTTTGCCGCTGGTTTCCTGAATATTCGGCCCCGTCGGCACCGCCGGCTCTTGCGGCGCCGCGCTGCGGGCGGCCGGCACCAGCTCGCAAATCAAAGTCGCGTTGTCATGCAGCCAGTCACAGGGATCACCGCCCGTGGCATTAAGACGCTCGTTGCCGCTCACTAACTTCGCGCGGCCAGTCGCCGTATCGGCCACCCACAATTCGATCCGGTCGTCTCTCCGGTTCTGGAACGAAAGATGAGAGCCGTCAGGCGAGAAGCGCACGTTCAAGAGGTTCGCTTGCGGCGGCACCAACACCTTCACTTCGCTGCCATCAGCGATCTTCTTCAAAGTGATCGCATAAATTTCCGAAGCGCGTTGCGGGCCATTGTTCCGCGGATTAATGCGAGCGCCAGCCAGGCGCAAGATCGGCTGCGAGAGCTCGGCAATCGTCGGATAGGCCTTGCGAAATGTCAGGGCCATGACCAGCTTTGACGGACTGAGAATCGCCTGCGGCAAAGGCCGCGCATCGAATGCGTCGACGATTTCTTTCGGCGGCATCAGGTAACCTGACCCTTCAGGTCTTTGGCCCAATCCGATCGCGGCAGCGGCAAGGATCAGCAGAGTTGCTAATGCAAAGTTTGTCTTACGCACGTTAGGGCCTCCCGGAAATTTTCAGGCTGGTGTTGGCAGAGCGCGGATTCTATCAGAAGGATAGAGGTAGTGTCAGTACCGGGAGCGGAGTAGCGACCGGGTCACAACGTATCGCGCGATCGAGATCGGGCGCCCGCGACCCGGTCGCTACCGCTCCCGGTACTGAGTTCGCTATCCGCGCACGAATTCATAAGTAATATGCAGCGTCAGCGCCGCTGGAGTTATTTCCGTCCGGATTTCCCGGGCGCGCAATTTTAACGCGCCTTTCGCGGGCTGAATATTAACGCTGGTCGAAAGTTGTTCCAGCGTAAACAGATCGACGGGATTGTAGCGCCGGTCGATCGC
>DATNNY010000005.1:0-13593 GCA_035601635.1 Pyrinomonadaceae bacterium | reverse complement strand
TGCTAAATCACTCCTTCTCTCTTGGCGGCGCTGCCGCTTTCTTTATGCTCTAAAGCTCATTTGCGAATCTGTCTGTTGAAGCCAACGAATGTCTACTGAGATCGACAACGATAGTAAATCTGCCAACTCATCTCGACCGCTGCCGCCGCCGCTCGAACCGCTGCAACCATTGTCCTGGAATTACTGGTGGAGCTGGGCGCCCGATGGTAATGAGGTGTTTCGCGATCTCGATCCGGGCCTTTGGCAACAGTGCGAGCAAAACCCACGCGTTCTGTTGGCGCAGGTTTCCGATCTGAGACTGGCGCAGGTCGCCGCCGATCCGGTGTTTGCTGATCGGATCCAACGCTTGTCTGCTCGGTTTGGCGATTACCTGAGCGATCCGCAGCCGTGGTCAAAGCTGCAACTGGCTCCACGGATTTCTCGCAACACTCCGGTCGCGTATTTTTGTGCTGAGTTCGGCATACATAATTCGCTGCCGCTTTATTCGGGTGGGTTGGGAATCCTGGCCGGCGATCATCTGAAGTCAGCGAGCGATCTAAACCTGCCTTTGGTAGCGATCGGTTTGTTCTATCGCTTCGGTTATTTCCGCCAGCGCCTGCAGCGTGATGGATGGCAGGAAGAAACCTACCGAGAGAACCACTCAGACGAGTTGGCTCTGCACAGCATAGACGACGCGGAAGGAAAGCCGCTGCTGATTGAAGTCGCCATGCGCGAGCGAGTTGTGCGCGCGCGTGTGTGGCGGGCCGACGTGGGTCGCGTACAGCTTTATCTTCTGGATACCAATGTCGCTGAGAATGAACCGACTGACCGGCTGGTTACGGGACATCTGTACGGCGGCGATCGCGAAACGCGTCTGGTGCAGGAGATGATGCTGGGAATCGGCGGCGCGCGTTTGCTGCAAAAACTTGGGTTCGATCCCGGCGTGTACCACCTGAACGAGGGGCATTCGGCGTTTCTCACGCTCGAACTTTCGCGGCAGTTAATCGAACGCGAAGGCGTCACGTTTGCTGACGCCGCCGCCCGCGTGCGCGAGCGCTGCGTCTTCACTACCCACACGCCCGTCGCGGCCGGTCATGATGAGTTCGATGCTGCCCTGGTGCGGAAATGTTTTGGTGACTGGCCTGAAACCGCACTCGGATTATCACGCGCAGAATTCTTGAAATTAGGCCGAGTCAACGGCGACTCTCAGGAGTCGTTTGGATTGACGCCGCTGGCTCTGCGTATGTCTCGTTCGACAAACGGCGTCAGTCGAAAACACGGAGAAGTCTCGCGCGAACTTTGGCAGCAGATGTGGCCGGCGCGCAAACTGGCCGAAGTTCCGATCGCCTCGGTCACGAATGGCGTGCATCCTTCGACGTGGATCGCGCCGTTGCTGCGCCGGCTCTATGAACAAAGCGTCGGCGAAGATTGGATCGAGAGGGCGCGGGACGCAGGTGTTTGGGCCTACGGAGTTGAGACGATTGCCGACGAAGAATTATGGCAAGCGCATTTGCTGCTGAAGCAGCGAATGGTGGCTTATGTGCGCGACCATTCGTTTGACGCGCGCCTGGCTCGCGGTGAAAGCGAAGACTATATTGAAGCCGCGCGCACCATGTTCGATCCGCAGATATTGACAATCGGTTTTGCCCGGCGCGTCGCCGGGTACAAGCGTTGGGATCTTTTGCTGAGCGACCCGGAAGGTTTGACCCGCCTGATCAACGATGCCGAACGGCCAATTCAATTTGTCTTCGCCGGCAAAGCTCACCCGCAGGATCAGGAAGCGAAGCGAATACTGCAGAAACTGATCGAATGGCAAAAACACACTTCGCTGCGCGACCGAGTTGCGTTCATCGAAGACTATGATCAGGAAACGGCACGACAGTTGGTGCAGTCAGTCGATGTCTGGATGAACGTGCCGCGCCGGCCGATGGAAGCTTCGGGCACCAGCGGACAAAAAGTGGCGATCAATGGCGGACTGAATTTTTCGGTGCTTGATGGCTGGTGGCTCGAGGGTTACGATGGCGATAACGGATTTGCGATTGGAGACCTGAGCGAGCTGACCCCGCAAGAAGCCGATCGGCGTGAGGCTGAATCAATGTACCGGATGCTCGTCGAGGAGGTTGCGCCGCGCTACTACGAGCGTGACGATCAGGGCATTCCGCGCCGCTGGGTCGCGATGATGAAGCGATCCATGCAGACTCTCGTGCCGCTTTTCAGCAGCGACCGAATGGTGGCCGAGTATGCCGAACGGATTTACTGACAGAATTACTTTGAAGTGCTGAGGCTTTGCGATTCTGTCACTAACATCGTCGCTTTTGCGCGGCGACCTTCGTGCCCGAGTACAATTGGAAACCGTTTGAGATGGTTTTCACTCCCCGAAACAAATCGCTGATCACCGGAGTAAAGCCGCGGTGCTAATGAAAGGTCGGTAAAATTCAAACGGCACCCGCACCTATTCACCAGTCGCAAAGATTCCCTTGGCGGGTCCTCTGGTTTCTTCTGATTGCATCGCTTCTCGGCGGGGCCGCTGGGATTCCGTTCGTGCTGGAAGTTTTCCGTCCCCTGATTCAGGCCTCGCCCCCAATCCCGATACCTCTACCCCTGCTCGTCCTAATTGGCGTCGCTCAAAATCTTCTGCTGTTAGGTGTGGTTATCGGCACTGGTCTCTTGCTGGGTAAAAAGATCGGCCTGGGCGCACCGCTGCTCGAGCGTTGGCTTTATCACGAAGAGTCTCCAGTCAGGGCTGCTGATTCATTCAAAGCGGGTGCACCAGCGGGAATCGCAGTGGGCGTGATCGTCACCCTTATCATTCTTTCCGTCGCTCCGCACATGCCCGGCCTGCCCTTTGTACGTGCCGCCCATGTGCCGATATGGAAAAGAGTACTCACCTGTTTTTACGGTGGCATCGACGAAGAAGTTTTGACGCGTCTGTTTCTGTTGACTCTGTTTGCATGGCTGGGTGTCAGAATTTTTCAGAAGCAGAAAGCCCGGCTGGCGCCGGCGACGTTCTGGATCGCGAACGTTGCGGCCGCAGTTCTGTTCGGATTGGGTCATCTACCGGCGGCGTCGCGCGTCATGCAGATTACACCTGAGGTTGTCGTGGTCGCACTGGCTTTGAATGGGATAGCAGCGATCCCATTCGGATATCTCTATTGGAAACGAGGTCTGGAGTCGGCGATGGTGGCCCACTTCTGCGCTGACTTTATGCTGTATGTCCTGGGGGTCATGTTCTTAAAAAACTAATAAGTCCTAATTGTCCTATGGTCCTATACCGGAGAATCCCCTCCCTGTTGTAAACTAATCCCCGCATGAAGTACTGCTCCTCTTGTAACGAAAAATTTGATGACAGCCTGAGCTTCTGCCCTGCAGACGGCGAGGTGCTGGAAGAAGATCCTTCGGCGCTGACTGGCAAGGTCCTGGACGGCCAGTACCAAATCGAAGCTTTATTGGGAAAAGGCGGAATGGGCGCGGTTTATCGTGCCCGGCACATTCTGCTCGGCGATCGTGTCGCCATCAAGGTGCTGCCGCCGGAAATGCGCAGCAACACTGAATGGTTGCGCCGCTTTCAACGCGAGGGCCAGGCAGCCCGGCGCTTTCGCCATCCCAACGCGGTCACAGTTTACGATCTGCGTACCTCAGCCGATGGGACAATCTACCTCGTCATGGAGTATGTCGAAGGCAATACCCTTGACGCGGAGATGCGGAAGCGCGGAAGGTTCTCACCGGCTGATGCAGTGGCCGTGCTCGATCCGATCATGGGTGTGCTCAACGCGGCCCATGCCATGGGCGTCGTTCATCGCGATCTTAAACCTGAAAACATAATGATCGGCCGCGCAAGCACCGGAGGCGAATCGGTCGTAAAGCTGCTTGACCTGGGAATTGCCAAGTTGCGCGAAGTTGCCGGCGCCGAGAAGACGGGCAATACCAATTTGACGATCGCCGGACAGATGCTCGGCACTCCTTATTACATGTCGCCTGAGCAGTGGGGCGAGTTACCTCCCGACGGCAATTCTGAGATTGATGGACGCGCGGATATTTATAGCCTGGGTGTGGTGTTCTATGAATTGATTGCGGCCAAGCGGCCATTCGACGGCATCACGCTTTCTGAATTGCGGCGCCAACACGTAAGTATCACGCCGCCGCCGCTGCATGAGATTGACCCCGGCGTTCCGGCAGCGTTTAGCCGAGCCATCGCCCGCGCTATCGCCAAGGATCGCAGCCAGCGCCAGGCGACTGCCGGCGAACTGGAGAGTGAGTTGAGGAGTGTTTTGACGGCTGAAGGAATCGCGTCAAAGTCATATGTCTCAGTAGGCTCAGGCGGATCTGCCACATCAGATTCTGGTTTAGCTCGAGGCCCTCTGACTGCCGCCGAACAGACCGCGCCAACAATGGTCGCTGAAGCCAGGTCGACGGGTATCGAAGGATCGTCCACTCCGCACAACGTAGTTCAATCAGAAAATATGGGCAGCCAGGCGTCGACCATGCCGACCGTAATGGCTGCTCCAAAAAAAGTTGGGCCAGTCGATGCAGGCGTTTCCCAGCCGACAATGATGGTGTCCAGTCAAATTGGCGGAGCCGCGCCGCGTTCGTCTGCTCAGCCTCTCGTTCCGGCATCCGCCACTACAGCTCGGCGCTCATCTCTTCCTTTTGTCGCGGCGGGTATCATGGTACTGCTGCTCGTGTTGGGCGCCGGCGGTTACGCTGTGATTCACTTTATGGGATCGAAAGCGAACGGCAATGCTGCAGCCACCGATCCGGCCAAAGGAGTTAACGGAGTCGGTGGGGCCGACCTGGCCGCGGGAGGGCATGAAATTGGCCGCTACTGGGTTGAGCTGAACACTGCGAACAAGGCAGACGCCGTGCGCGCCGCGGAACTGCTTTCGATGAGTTCAGGGCAGAAATTCAAGTTCCATTTCTCGCCGAGTGATAATGGCTATCTCTATATCATCGGACCCGGCCAAAAAAATGCGCCGACGACGTTTCTGACAGCCAAACCCGCCACCGCGTTCGGCGTCAGGACAAATGAAGTTAAGAGCGGCCAGGACTTTGCCTTTCCCGCGGATTCAGGCAAGGACGAAAACTGGATCACGCTTGACCAGACAGCTGGAACGGACGAGTTCACCATAATCTTCTCAACCAAACCGATGTCCGCGCCCGAGTTTCTCAACAGCCCGGCGTTACATGAACTCACGCAGGATGAGCAAAAACAACTGGCCACTGTTCGTGAGCAGGCGAAGGCGAACTCGGTTGGAGCCGAAGTCATCAAAAGCGGCGCAAAGCCGTTCGTTTCAGTCAAAGTTCCGCAAAATGCTGAAGGATCTCCCGTCATATTCATGGTTCGCGTTGAACACAAATAAGATCGGTTTTTTCCGTCGGAGGATCTTAATGAAATCAAGAAATCTCATCATGATATTGGTGATTGTCACCTTCACCTGCGGACTTTGGATCGTCAATGCGCAGGAGCCTGACGAGGATGTGCGCGGCGCGTTTCTCAGCACACGGCCGAAGACGACCAATCAGAACTCCAGGCGTGTACGGCGGCCGCCGCGTAACACAAACAGCGGCGCATCTTCGACGTCGTCAAAGAACGCGAACGGGTCGCAAATGGCTAACGCGAACACGAAGAATTATTCCAATCAGAATAGTGCGACAGTGGGCGGCCCGATGCAGGCCATCGGCCTTGGTTATACGCTCTTCATGCGCGACTCCAGTGGCCGCAGCGTGCGCGTCGAGCCGGGACACGAATTTCATAGCGGCGATCGTGTTCGGATCTCGCTTGAACCAAGTGTCGACGGCTACCTCTACGTGTTTCATACCGAAGGTGCTGGTCAACCGGAGATGATTTATCCCGACCCCCGACTGGACCAGGGAGAGAATTGGATCGAAGCGCACGTGCCGATGGAGGTGCCGTCGAGCCAGGAGTCCGACGAGCGTTACCACTGGTTCGTCTTCGATAACAACCCGGCGACCGAGAGGCTCTACGTGGTGGTAACGCGTAAACCACTGCCGCTGGTTCCGACCGGCGGCGACCTGGTGAATTTTTGCTCGGCGAATAAAGACAGGTGTCCCTGGCGTCCGGTTCCAGAAGTGTGGGCCCAACTTCAGGACGCGACCAGAGGTGAAGTAAAGGTGGTCGCCAGTCACACTTACGGGCAGCCGCAAACTGAAAAGGAACAGGTCGCAACCACGCGCGGGCTCGGTCTTGATCAGAGCGCGCCGCAGCCGGCGGTGATTCGCATGAACGTTGCAACCCGAGCGCCGGTTTTGGTGACGGTTTTGGATCTGGTTCATAAGTGAGTCCGCCCACCGAGGAACGGGTTAATGCGCATTAAACGAACTCTTTTCCAGGTTGCATTAGTGGCGGTGGCGTTTGTCCCCACGGTCGTCCTGCTAAAAACTGCGGTCGCAGACAATCCGCAAGGCCAGGATGCGGCAACGTATTACGAACAAGGTGCGGCGCTATTTAAGGCAGAGAAGTTCGAAGAGGCAGTCAAAGCATTCACACAAGCAATTAAGCTAAAGCCTGATCATGCCGACGCGTACTCTTATTTAGGTGACGCATATTATGAGCTGGGTGACGTTAAGAAGGCGGCGGATGCTTACAAGCAAGCCATTCGTTACAAGCCGGATTCCGCAGTGATATACGAAAAACTTGGAACGGCCTATCGCGGACGTGGCGACTACAAGAAAGCCATCGAAGCTTACAATGAATCGATTCGTCTTAATCCCAAAGCACAGCTAACACACTACAACTTGGGTGCGATTTATGCTGACCGCGAAAACGAACAATCCGCAGTCGCAGAATACAAGATTCTCCAAACACTCGATCCAAACCTTGCACAGGATCTCTATAACCTGATCTATAAACCGACCATACCCATCGCGGCCGATGGTACTGTTCGGCTGAATGTGATGGCAGTCGATTCACATGGGGTGCCCATTACCGACTTGATGAGCGAAGATTTTCATGTGACCGAGGACGGCGCAACTCAGACGGTCTCGATTGCTTTGAAAGGCAATACGCCTACGTTCTATGGCGTTGCTATCGATACGTCAGGAAGTCTACGACCGATTTTTCCTTTGGTGATCGCGGCATCCAAGCAGATTATTGAAAGAATTCTACCAGACAACCCAACATTGCTGATCCGGTTCATCTCCAGCGACAAAATCGAAACCGTGCAAGATTTCACCTCAAATAAAAGACGGTTAACTGACGCCGTGGATCACCTTTACATAGAGGGCGGGCAATCGGCAGTGTTGGACGCAGTCTACCTTGCCGCACAGCGCGTTGCAGGGTATAAGTTTCCGGAGACAAACGTTCGCCGGGTCCTGTTGCTGCTAACCGACGGCGACGATCGGGCTAGTTATTACAGCCTGCAGCAGGTGTTGGCGCTGTTGCGAAGTGTCGATCTCCAGATTTTTGTGATCAGCCTCAGCGCCGATGATAGGGGTGGAAGACTAAACGAGGACCAGCCAAAGCGATCTGCAGAGCTGTTAAGAGTACTTGCTTCAGAAACGGGTGGCGCAGCGTTCTTCCCCAAGTCACCCGCTGAATTGAAGCCAACAATTAATGCAATATTTGATCTGGTTCGTGCTGAATACACAATTCAATACAAACCAACAAAACCGATCGAAGCAGGCATTTATCGATCGGTGTCCGTAACTGTCTCCCCACGGTCGCAAGGTGAGAATGCGACAGTGCTCTCTCGCCCCGGCTATCTCCTTTCTGTGAAAGAGCTTTCGAAAAAGTCTGGCTCTCAGCGGCATGAATAACTTCCGTGAGGTTTCAAATATGGCGCGTCGTAAGTGGATTGCAGTGATCGGGTTCTTGGTGCTGTTAATGGTTGGCTTCTTTTTCTTTGGTGTCAGAGTTCAAAATGCATCTATTGCAATCACCGCCGAACCGCAAAACGACGCGTCCACCTCGCTTTCCCGCGGCCGATCGCTGCTGAAGCAGGGTCATGCCGATCAGGCACTCGGCTATCTCGAGACCGCGCTCAATCTTTATACTCAAACAAACAATTCACGCGGCATCGCTGCCACTGAGGACGGCTTTGGTGATCTGTACATGATCCAGGGTCAATACAAGGTTGCCCTCGATCATTATCAGAAAGCTTACCAGGCATTCGTGGTGGCGCGGGGCCAGGATGAAAAGAGCGGGACGGCGGCAAACACTCTCGCCGGGCGCGGCGGATCCACCGCCGGCGCCGCGGCGGAGACCGCGACCAGTCTCTCTGACAACGGCTTTAACGCGAATCTGATGCTGGCCAAGATTGGCGACACGAATTACCGTCTGGGCCGCATGTCAGAAGCGAGCTCTGCTTATTTGATGATGAGCGCGAAGAAGCCCGAGACGATGGCCCAGAAAACCAAGAGCCGCTTCGGACTGCCAAGTATTATTTCCAGCATCCCCACCGGCAGGCCCAGCGTCTCTGCTCCCACGACTTCCGGCGCCAGTGGGTTACTGGAAATCAAGAAAGAGCTCGATGACTATCGCGCGGCGATCATTTACATGACCTACGAACTGGGCACCGGCCGGATCGCCTTCGCGAATAATGAGATGGAGACAGCTCGCAAGCATTTCCAAAACGCTTTGGATGCCAGCAACAGTTCGCTGTCCGGAGTCGCCAAGGCTGGCCAGACACGCCGCTTTCGCGCGGCCGCGCGCACCAGCCTCGGCGATGTGGCGCTGCGTGAAGGGCGTTATAAAGACGCGGCGAAAATGTTTACCGACGCCGCGGCCGGCGCGCAAAAAGACGAGCGTCTCGATCTAATGTGGCCGGCGAAACGCGGTTTGGGCCGCAGTCTTTGGCTGCAGGCGGCGCAGGACAGCAAAGCAACGAAGTCGAGAGAGGACGCGCTGGATGCATATCGCGATGCGCTGAAGACCATCGAAACTATTCGGGCCGGCAGTCTGCGCGCCGACGAATCTCGATCGACCTTTCTGGCGACGACCAAAGACGTCTATGACGAGGCGGCCAGCGCCTTTGCCGAGATGGCCTTATTGAATTCGTCCGCGGGCGGAGCGTTGAGTGGCAAAGCGCTGGAATACGCTGCGGAGTCTTTCCGGATCACGGAAGCAGGACGCGCTCGTTCGCTTTTGGACCTGCTGGGTGAGACGAATGGGCAAATCAGTGAAGGCGTGCCGGCCGATTTGCTCAAGCGCAAACAAGACAACCTGGATCGCCAGCAGGAGATAGCCGCGCAGCTTACCGGCGTCAGTCTGGGGGCCGAGCAGAAAGAGAAGCCATCGCAGTTGGACGCCGATCTCGACAAGCTGCAGATCGAGTATGACGATATCGAAAATCAAATTCGCACCGCCAGTCCGCGTTATGCCGCGCTGACCGGGGCGCAGCCACAGTCGCTCAGTGACGTACAGCAGAGAGTCCTTGATGATGGCACGGTGCTGCTGGAATACAGTTTGGGAAGTGACAGCTGCTATTTGTTCGCAGTGACTGGATCGAGCGTGTCGGTCTTCAAACTCTCACCCAGATCAAATTTGGAAAAGCTGGCCACGGATTTTCGCGCGCAGTTGATTCCGCCGAAGTTGCAGCGCCGGATCGTCGGTATCGACGTGGTGGCTGATCAGCAACGTGGTCTGGGCCTGGCCCAGGGTCCTTCGGAAAACCTTACGGCCTTTGTCGCGGCGGCAAATGCTCTCTACAAGGCAGCGGTCGAACCGGCCACGAGCGTGATTGGTGATAAGCGTTTGCTCGTGATCGCCGACGGCGCGCTAAATTATGTTCCCTTCGAGGCGCTGGTTAAGACTCCCGATGGCGCGGATTATTCCTCGCTGAGTTATCTGATCAAGACGAACGAAATTGTCTACGCACCGTCAGGTTCAGTGGTGGCGGCAATCCGGCAACAGAGGGGCAGTAGCCCGACCGTGAGGGAGGGCTCTCGTGCGGGCAAGAACATCTTGCTCATAGCCGATCCGATCTTCAACTCGAATGATCCGCGTTTGAAAGGCAACAGCGCGGCGCAGGCTTCCGGCGAAGCTCGGGGCCTGGGTTTGGGACTCGAGAGCGCCATCAACGACGTGACAGATTCATCTGCTCCGGCGGTGGGATTGCAGCTGGCGCGTCTGACAGGCACACGCACAGAGGCCGAAGAGATTGCGAAAACTGCCAGGACGGGCGGCGGCCAAGCCGATCTCTGGATGGATTTGAACGCCAGCGAAGACAATGTGCACAACCGCGACATGAACAACTATCGCGTGATTCATATCGCCACTCACGGTTTGCTGGATGCCCAGAGACCGCAGTTCACTGGTGTCGTCTTGTCGCTGGTCGGTAACAAGTCCAACGACGGCTTTCTGCGCACTGACGAGATTTTCAATTTGCGAATGAACCCTGCGCTGGTAATGCTCTCGGCCTGCGAGACGGGACTGGGAAAAGAGAAACGCGGCGAAGGCGTGATCGGCTTGACGCGAGCCTTTATGTACGCGGGCGCGCCGACAGTGGGAGTCACCCTTTGGTCCGTCGCCGACAAATCAACCGCCGATCTGATGACTGATTTTTACAAGCGCTTCCTTGGTTCCGGAAGTTCGGCCCCGGGTGCGATGCGGAATGCGCAGCTCTCAATGATCTCAGCCAGGAAATACAGCGCGCCATTTTACTGGGCGCCGTTCGTGCTGGTCGGTGAGTGGAAGTGAGCGGAGCGCGGGCATCCCTGCCCGCACAGCGTGCGCAGCACGCTCAAACAATTTGATTTCAATTTGGGAAAGATGTTCGCGCTGGCGCGCTCAGGCGGGCAGGACGCCCGCGCTCCTCTTAGCGCGCATAACGCAGCGGCACGGTAACCAAAAGCGGTCCGCCGGCTTTGCGCGCTACTCGATAGACGGTTTGCGGCGGTGGTCCGGCTTGCGTCAACTGCCGGCTTTTCGCGGCGCCTGCTAATTTTTCTTCATTGGTCCAGGTGCGTCCGGCGCCATCGACTAATTCAAGCCGCTCGGCCGTGCCGCCCCAAATCTTTTCCCAACTGGCAACCTGTGTACTTGTGATCTTCAAAGGCTGATCGCCGATTTGGACCGGCAGAGGCTGTGACACCAGGATGATGGTCAGCACTTCGGCGATTTGATCGCGGCGATTTCCCGTAGGTTGGGCTGTGAAGTAGCTGTATTGATCTTCCTGTGCCGGAATGTCGATCAACTTTCCCGGCGCCACGCGATTGTCCCCACCGCGCGTATGGAGTGTGGGAAAGATCATCATCGGTTCACCGAAGCTACCGTCCGCGTATTGTTCGCGATCGATGATGTAGAGAAAGCCGGGCCGCGGAGATTCAATAGTCAGTCGCACATGATCGCCAATATTCAGGGGCGTATCAGCCTCAATTCTCTCGGGCGTCCATTCGGATTCTTTCAGGCCATCGCGCACGCGCAGGCGTCCGCCCGTGTCTCCGGCTTGTGAAGGCCGCAAACGCCAGACGGTGACTCCGATTTCTTCAGAAGCTGCGCTCGCTGATTTTCGCCCACCCGCCACACGAACTGGGCCGGTCCGTCGATAGACCGGGGGCTTGACTCCCGCGCCGATGCGAGCGCCGCCGACCCCCGCAGTTACATCTGCCGGTCGCGCTTTGTTGAAGCGATCGAGGACGATCTGGCGCGAGTTCGGCTCTTCAGATTGAGCGGTAGCAGTTGAGGTGAAGGCCGGCGACAGTAAGCCTACACAAAGGAATGCAAAGATAATTAAGCGGGTTGCCATTTTAATCATTATCGCCTGCTACAGAATTCTCGAACTGCAATCGTGTTACTCTATTTACTTTTACAAGCAGTCTGGATTGCTTCGAGAGCGCTGGCGGCCTCGGCTGGCGAGGCTGCCCTAAATCTAAGCGTTATACCACCCGAAATCTCGCGGATGTAATCACCTTCGACTCTTGCTTTCTTAAACGACGAACAAGAGTGGACCCATTCTATACCGGCGAATAGACTTATTTTTTCCGGGGAAACGAAAAGCGTCGCAGGCCAATAGTTCTTGCCCGTGTCCTCATTGGTACCCATCCGGCCTGTGAAAGATTTGTGAGTTCTGGCGTACTCCGCGTCGGCGGCCCGCTTGACCTGTTGCTGCTTCTCTTTTTCCGCCAAAGCATCCTCCAACGGCTTCAATCTGCTTTTCGCCAGTTCGGCAAATTCGCCATTTGTATACCTTTTCAAATAGGCACGGAAGTCTTCCGGGCTCGTGCTGTTCCTAACAGATTCCCAGAAAGCAATTTCCGCCCCTCCGGTATTTCTCGTTGCCGGTTCGATCTCAGCCGGTTTCGTTGCTATCTCGAGGTTTCTAATTCTATTTTTCGCCAGTGATGCGAATTGTCCTGTGGGATAGTGCTCAAGATAAGCTTTGAAATCGTCCGCGCTGGTGCTGTTCTTAATTGTTTCCCAATAACTCAGTTCGAACGCACCTGCCTCTACTTTCGCTTCGTTTGTACCAGGCGCAGTTGAGTTTGTCGGACCACCGCTGAAATAAAAAGATCCAACCAGCGACGAAGCCTCCCACGGCACCTGCTTACTGCCAGTCTGCTTCATTACTTCCGCGCGCACGCGCATGAACACGTCGGTGATCGACAGACCTGGCGTCTGCATTTGTTTCAACAATTCGGAAGTATAAAGACCATTCTGGTCCGTCCCATCAGACGCCACGTGTCCCGGCGCCGTTGCATAAGCGATCAGAGTTCCGGTGGGCGCATCGACCTGCGCCAGGCCGTCGCTCGCCGATCTAAAACTTCGCGCAAACGGATTATTGCGACAGGCATCGAGGATCACGATGTTCAAGCCGTTCCGGGCGTCGTCCATATAGTTCAGGATGAGACTCGCGTCAACGCCAGAATCTTCGACTTCGGCTTCGCTCTGAATATCGGCGTCGATTGGGATTAGATAGTTGCGCCCTTTTGACTGGACACCATGGCCGGCGTAATAGAACAGGCCCGAGCCTCCGCCCTTTAGTTTCTGGCCGAACTCGCGAATCAAGCGTTTCAGGTCGCGTTGGTTGACATTGATGCCGCTGGTCACATCGAAGCCCAGAGTCCTGAGTGTCGCGGCCATGTCGCGACCATCGTTGGGAGGATTTTTCAGTGGAGGAGCTTTGGTATAAGCACCGTTGCCGATCACCAGGGCGATTCGCTTCGCACTCTGATTCGCTGAACCGGTTTGCAGCAACTGGCGATCTTGCTGTGCGCGCGCGGTTCGGTGCCAAGAGCCAAGCAGCAGTCCCGTGGTTGCGAGAACCAATATGAGTTTGAAGTGTCGGGTCCCGAGTCTCTTCATTTTCAAAGCCGTCCTAATCAAATTCGTTTCGCGCTTGGCGCTCAATGCGGGCAGGGATGCCCGCGCTCCAGGTTCAATGATGCTCCAACTCAATACTATTCACCAGCACGTCGCCTTTGCCCTTTACTGCGGTCTGCTTCTTGGCCGAGTCTTTCGTGACTTCGGGTTTTGGCGATGAATGCGTTTGCAGGAAGTCCCGCACGGCGCGCGCTTGTGCCGGGTCTTTTACTTCACCCTGATCGCGATCGATAACTTTGTCCGAAACGGCTTCCAGTTCCTTGACCGGCATTCCGGAAAACACCAGCCAGAATTTTTCGGTGCCCTGATGATCGTCAAAGCGCATCCAGGCCGTCTGG
>DATNNY010000004.1:0-5912 GCA_035601635.1 Pyrinomonadaceae bacterium | reverse complement strand
GACGATGGCCGGAATGATGTACGACAGCCTGCACGAAAAACTTCTGCGGCTGGATGACGCGGTCGAGGTCTTCCCGGCCCATGGCGCCGGCTCGATGTGCGGAAAAAATCTTTCGACCGAGACGTCTTCGACCATCGGCCATCAGCGTAAGTTCAACTATGCGCTGCAACCGATGACCAAAGAACAATTCATCAAGTTGCTGACCACGGACCTCCCTGAAGCGCCGGCTTACTTTTCAAAAGACGCTGAGATTAATCGCACTGGGGCTGACTTCCTGATCGGATTGCCGACGGCGACGGCGCTGCCGGTTGCGGAAGTCGCCAAACTTGCGCGAGCGGGCGTGATAATTCTCGACGTCCGCGAGGCGGCAGACTTCGGCGCAGGACATGTTCCCGGCGCGCTTAACATCGGGCTCGGCGGACAGTTTGCATCGTGGGCCGGCTCGTTGATTTCAATGGCCGCGCCGATTGTGATCGTGGCTGCCTCAGATGAAAAAGTTGGCGAGGCCCAGCTTCGTTTAGCAAGAGTCGGCCTGGAAAATATTCAAGGCTATCTGCCAGGCGGAATCGAAGCATGGAAGGAAGCGGGTCTCGAACTCGACGTGGTGCCGCAGATCAATGTGGCTGAGCTGAAAAAATTGATTGCAACGCGACCCGAGCTGCAGATTGTCGATGTGCGGCGGCCCGCTGAGTACGAGAGCGGACACGCCCCACGGGCGGCTAGCGCGCCATTGGCAAAACTTCCCGAACTACTGCCGGCCTTGAAGCTGAATCCAAACGCGCCCACGGCTGTCATCTGCGCCGGTGGTTATCGCTCTTCGGCCGGGACCAGCATCCTGCAGAAACACAGCTTCAAAGACCTACTCAATGTGACCGGCGGAACCAAAGCATGGATTGACGCGGGTTATGAAGTCGAGATGCCGGGATGAACGGCGCAGACTTGAGTAGATGTGATCAGAGCATTGAAAATTTGGTTAAGCCCGCGAAGCGAGGCGATAGCATAAAGCCTGGGGTGGAGCGGAGCGGAACCCCAGGATCGTCGAATACGCGGGGAGAGCCCGCGAGTGGGCGACCGCCGTTTCATCGAGTAAATCGGAGGTTTGGACTATCGCACGCTTCGCGCGCTCGGTTTCTTCCCGTTCGTTAACCTGGGGTTTCGCTGCGCTTCACCCCAGGCTCTATGCTTTCACCCGCTCCGCGGGTTTGCGGAAAACAGGGCCGTATTAACGCATTCACAGTTTCGTTCAGTCTGTGATTCTTTTAACGTTAGCGTGACGATGCTTGAGATCACAGACGTCAAAGTCTGTGCCGCTTGGGAGCGCGACTCAATATGAAGCCAACCGAACTTGATCGCCGCAACTTCCTGTCACTTACCGGCAAAGGTCTGGGTCTTGCCGCTATCTCGTCATCCACGGTCGGAGCTCTGCTGCAGAAGATTCATGCGGCAACAAAGACGGTCGCGGATCTCACGCCGGAACAGGCTGCCATGGATGAAGATTTCTGGTTTGAGATTCAGCAAGCCTTCACGGTCACGCGCGGCATGATCAATCTGAACAACGGCGGGGTTTCGCCCAGTCCGCGAATAGTCACTGAAGCATTGGTGCGTTACATCTGGCAGCAGGAAGATGCGACGGCTTACACCATGTGGCAGATCCTCGAGCCGCAATCTGAAACGATTCGCACCGGCCTGGCCGAACTTTTTGGTTGTGATCGGGAAGAGATCGCGATCACCCGCAATGCCTCTGAGTCCCTGGAAACACTGCTCCTCGGCATGGATCTGAAATCAGGGGATGAAATTCTGACGACCACTCAGGACTATGGCCGCATGCTCACGACGATTCGGCAGCGCGAGCAACGCGAAGGCATCAAGCTGAACCTGATAAAGATTCCGATTCCACCCAAAAACATTCAGGAGATCACCGGGGCTTTTGAAAGAGCCATTACCCCGCGAACGAAGTTGATCCAGATAGCCCATCAGATCAACATCACCGGGCAGATCACGCCGGTCAAAGCTGTCTGCGAAATGGCCCGGGCGCGGGGCGTCGAAACGATCGTCGATGGCGCGCACTCATTCGCTCAGTTCTATTTCAAACGAGCTGACCTGGACTGTGACTACTTCGGGACGTCACTTCACAAATGGCTGTATGCGCCAAAGGGTACGGGATTGCTTTATATCAAGCGCGACAAGATCGCGAAAGTGTGGCCGTTGTTCGCTGCCGAGGAAAAGCAAAAGGCGGACATTCGCAAGTTCGAAGAAATTGGGACGCATTCAGCGGCCCCGAAGCTGGCCATCGGCGAAGCGTTATTGTTTCACCACGGCGTTGGCGGTAAACGCAAAGAAGCGCGCCTGCGTTTTCTTTCACGCTACTGGATGGACAAACTCAAAGACATTCCCAAAGTTCGCTTTAATACTTCGCTGGATCCGCAGCAGATGTGCGCCATCGCCAATGTGCAAATCGAAGGCGTGGATTCAGCTAAGATTGGCAGTTATCTGTTTAGCCAGCACCGAATATTCACCACGCCGATTGTCCATGAGGAGTTCCAGGGCCTGCGGATTACGCCCAACCTTTATACCACGCTGCCGGAACTCGATCGTTTCTGCGGCGTGATGGAGACGATTGCGCGGAAGGGCCTACCGGCCTGAACAAAATTAACCCTTTCCGTTAAATTGGGCCCTGCCTTCGCAGAAAAGAGTTCTTGACTAGCTTTCACAGCGACCTCCATAATCAAATTTGGTGGCACAGACTTCACTCTGTGGCTCGAGTCCTGCGAAATCACAGACTGAGGTCTGTGCCACAGTTTAGCCTCAGCCGGCAATAATTTGATCGGAGGACACTAAGTCCCTTGAGCGAAGAATTAGAAAACAGCTTGCAGCAGGCCATCGAGAGCTATCTCGGCAAGCGTCTGGCCGCAATTGATGAACAGCTTAATCGCCTGCAGAGTGATTTCGACGAGGCATTGAATCGTGTGCGCGAGAGCTCGACCGGCGAATCCCTGGACGCCTCGCCCCTTTCAGCTGCCATCTTCGCTCATTTGCAGACAGCGCGGGCGCAAAAGTTGAGCGGCGCGGCGCCGGACACTGTTCCAGCTTCAGGTCAGATTTCCACCATCAAGCGCGCGGTCGAAGATATAGAACGGCAGCAAACGCATGCTGATATTCTGGGTTCATTGCTGACCGCCGCCGTCCAGTTTGCTGAACGAGGCGCCCTGTTTGTGATTAGGAATGAACAGGCAATAGGCTGGCGCGAATGTGAATCCAGCGATCCTACTAATGTCGAAATGATAGGCGGCGTCTCTTTGCCGCTGAGCGCGGACACGCTCGTGGGCCGGGCGGCGCATTCCCTTTCAGTGTGGAGCGGCACTCCCGGAACGAATGCGGAAGACAGTCTCCTGATTGATCAGTTGGGCGGCGATCCGCAGACCGTAGCGGCAGTGCCTTTGGTCGTGCGCGGAAAAGTTGTGGCAGTGCTTTACGCCGATTCAACCTCGGGCGATACGAACGCAGTGAATGTCGACGCGCTCGAGTTACTGACGAGAGTTGCCGCGATGGCAGTCAATCTGGCGGCAGCGACGCGCCCAGCAACTGCGAAGCAAGCTGAACCTCAGGTGGTCGCTCCGACTGCTGAACCCAAGGCGGAAACTTCGCCGGCACCGGTTGCAGCCGAGCCGGCTGAGGAACAGGAACCGGTCTACACACCAGAGATCGAAACGCAGCCGATCGAAGACGTTGCCGAACCATCCGTCGAAGAAGGATCCGTCACAGCCGAGCCGGAGTCAGTGTCGGCCGCAGCCCCGGAGCCCTCAGTTGAAGAAGCCCCTGCCGCCGCCGAGCCGGAGGTTGTTCACGAAGAAGTGGCCGCGCCAGCGCCGGAGGCGACCGCTGCCGCGGAAACTGAAAACATTTCAGCGGCTCAGCCTGAGCCGGTGGCGCCACAGTTCGCCACTGAGCAAATCACCGAACCAGAAACTGAAGCGCCGCAGTCTGCTCCGGCCGCCCCGAGCTATGCTTCGCAATACGCGTCCCCGCTGGGCGGCGCTCGCCGTTACGGGGTGAGTGAGCCGGACCTGCCGATTGAGGTTGGTGAGGATGAGCGCCGCCTGCACAATGACGCCCGGCGCTTTGCTCGCCTGCTGGTTTCTGAAATCAAGCTTTACAACGAGCCCAAGGTAAAGGAAGGCCGCACCCGCAGCGACATCTACGATCGCTTGAGAGAAGACATAGATCGTTCCCGGCAAATGTACGACAAACGCGTGGCCCCGCCGGTCGCCGCCCGGCATGACTATTTTCATCAGGAACTGGTGAATACTCTGGCTGAGGGCGATCCGGGAAAACTGGGAGACAGCTATCCCGGGGCCATTCTGACTGCGAATTAAAGTCGACGTACGCCCAAGCCGAATCGCTAAACTCTTCGGCCAACGAAAAGCAAAACACCCACAGACTTGAAAGAGTTTGTGGGTGTTTTGGCGCTCGGCACCTCTCAATTAGTCAGACGTCAGTTTCCGCTAACCAGGAACACATCCCAGGCCCATCGTCCGACATGCGAATGCTTTGCATCGTCCGCTTTCGCGCGATAGCGAAATTGATTGCCGTATTGATCGGTCCGCTTCGACTCTTTGTAATCGAGCGAAATCGATTCAACGTTGAGCGAAGGCAAGGTGTGCAACTCAGCCGGCTCGGAAATGCCGTTGTGATTTGTGTCCTGCCACAGACGCAATGAAGAGAACATGGCATCGTTCTGGTCGATCACTCCGTCGCCGTTGCCGCCCCTCGCCGGTTTGTCGTATTCAGCCAGGGCGACGAATCCATTCGGGGTGGCCGAGGGCGGCTGCGGCGTGACATCGCCGAACAGCTCAGTGCCGTTGTCGATCAAGCCGTCGCCGTTGCGATCCAAGACCAGCCAGGCGTCGTCTGAGCCTGCTGTGGTCCATGCCAATCTTTCTTTCGCGCTATCCGAGTCGAGATCAAAATCAACGCCGCTTAATGTATTCGTCAGGTCAAAGCCATCGCCCGAGACATCAACTATAATCGGACTCATATCGCATGTACCTTGGCTGGTGACGCACCTACACTTGCGCGAGCACCAGATTTGCGCAGCTTGCTCACAATCCAAAGACGATCCGGCCTCTGCCGGACAACCATTCGGGTAACAAGTACCGCCGTAGAAAGAATAACCCAGCGCCCAACAGTCGCCTGAGGTTGTCGGCGGGCTGTCGGAGCAAGTGCTCGTACTGGTAAGCCAATACCCTCCTGCGGCTTGGCAGTCCGCAGATGTGCCTGCGCCAGTGAATGGATCACAAGTATTCGAGTGGCTTTCTTGATGTACGGAACCGGTCTGCGAGCAGTTCCAGTTTGAGTCCGCGACCGCGTCCACGCTTTCAATGTGTGCAGTAGTTGTCGTGAAATGATTCTGAGTTGAGTAAGTGAAAGTTGGATTCTTAAAGTTCGGCTGGCACTTACCCTCATTACTAAAGATCGTAGGAGGTGGAGTGCAATCTCCATGTGCCTCGACATTGAAGTTCTCCGTGCTGCCGTCGCCCCACGTTATTGTCCAATAGTGAGTCCATGAACTCCAGGTGCAGTTTCCACAATGCGTTGGTGACGCAGCGGTACAGTCCCCGGAAGTATCTGACTGACGAGTTAAAGAGGATGCAGTGCCGCATAATGTCGGCGATTCTGAGAAAGTGTTCGATGGCATAGTTAACAAAGCTGCCATCATGAGCAGACTTAAGGAGATTGATAGGCGGATGGTTCTTCGCATGTCTCAATTCCCTTTCTCTTTCTTAGACTCACGGATTCGTCTCTCTCTTTCATGATCTCTCGCATCATGAATATTTTTACGCACGTCAGCATCACCTTCTTCAGTCCCGTCGTCGTAGAGAACCGCTGAAACGCGTATTGGGGTGTGCGCACGG
>DATNNY010000003.1:0-17590 GCA_035601635.1 Pyrinomonadaceae bacterium | reverse complement strand
GTGCGTCTGGCGACCAAGCTGGTGGGTTGGAACATCGACATCCGCAGCGAAGAAGAATTGAAGAAGGAAGTTGCCGAGCAGATGGGCGCGATGATCGCCTCAGGAGCGCCGGTGCCGCTGGCCGCAATCCAGGTTGTCTCGACGCAACAAGCGGACGCCCTCGGCGAGCATGGCGTCACGGATATTGACGGGCTGGTTCAGACCAGCGTCGATGATTTGGTCGAGTTTCTCGACATAAGTCTCGATGAAGCTGAGAAAATTCTCGACGCCGCGCGATCAGTGATCGAGATTCGCGAGCGCAGTCAGCAGCAGGCGGCTACGGAAGCAGACGGGTCCGGAGAGACTGAAGCCGAAGTGGACAGCAACTCCGTGGCAGCCACAGCAGAAGCTGCTGAAACCGATGCCGAAAATGCGGAGCCGTCGGAGGACCCCACTGCTGAAGGCTATGACGAAGCAGTAAAGCTCGGCGTTCCTTTCTCAGCCGAGCAGGATATGCGAGCTGAGTACTCAGCCGATCCGGTTGCGCTTACCGAAGCGGATCCCATGACCGTGGATGAATTGGTGTTGCAGGATGCCGGACGCGATCTGCGCCCGGACGTGATCACGCCTGCCCCTGATTTTACTTCCGTGGCAGTGGCTCCTCTGGAAGCCGCCGACCTGGAAGAAGATGCTGGCACGTCCCCGGAGGGCGAGGCAGAGTTTGCCGATGAAACAAGTTCCGCTCTCGAATCGTCACCCGACGAAAAGGCCGCTGCGGACGAGAGCTTGAAGGACGAGAAGCAATGAGATGCTTCCGATGATGCGGCCAATCAACAGTAGCGCGCGTGCATGGGCTCGCCCGCGTCGCCTCCGACACCTGCGGTAGCAGGGCGCTCTCAGAGTGCTCCTGCGAAAGGTGGGCGAAGGCAACCACTTTTCGCAAGCAGCAAGGAGCGCATGTCAGCAGTCACTTCCAAAGTTCGCATATACGATCTCGCTAAAGATCTAAAGATCGACACCAAGCGCCTGATTGAAGAGGTGCGGCGCGAGGGTGTGGATGTCAGTGTGCCTTCAAACTCAATCTCGAAAGAGCTCGCCGAGAAGATACGCGACAAATACTTTCCCAAGAAGGACGCCGCGGTCAAACGAACGGTCAAGATCGTTAAGAAGGCGGCCCGTCCAGTCATAGAAGAGGCGGCTTCGGAGCTTGGCGAAGAGATCCCCGCCCCAATCGCGGCCGCTGAACCCGAGACCGTCGCGGCCGAAGAACCCGCCATCATTATTCAAACTCCTTCTAGTCGGGTGGTTCGCAAACTGTCTCCAGCTCTGCGCGCTGAAAAGCCGGCCGAGCCTGAGACACCTGCTTACGTGCCCGAAATAACTGAGCCTGACGCCGCTCCCGAGCCGTTGACCGCCGAGGCTGCTTCTACTGCGCCCGATCAAGTCGACTCCGCACCAACGCCGATGCCCCCTTCGCGTCAGGTTCGCGTGCTGCGCCCGACCGCCGCGGCCCTGAATGCCGGCATTCGTCACGGAGAGCGCGCTCCCGCGCCGCCAGCACCCGCGCCGCCTGCGGCGGCAGCCACCGCCGTGCGGGAACGCGGCCGTGAACGAGCACCTCGCGGACGAGTTGAATACGCCGGCACTCCAGGAGAAACAGCAACCCCGCAGACCACTTACATTCCGCCGCCCGATGCAGGCCGGCGCAGATCGCGCCGCGGATCGTCGCGCAGCGGCAAACGGCCCGGTGAAGGAAAGGGCGGAAGATTCGATCGGGACTTCATTCCACCGCCGCAGGCGCTCACGCTGGAACAGCGAATTGCCGGACGGATGGATAGCACTTCCGGCGAGGGCGAATTGAAGCCCGTGCGTTTAGTAGAAGGCTCGACGGTCAAAGAGTTTGCCGAGAAGCTCGGAATCAAACCGAAGGATGTGGTCGCCCTGCTGCTCCAGCGTGGAGTATTTGCGACCATCAATCAGGCCCTGGAGGATGAAGTAGCTGCCGAACTCGGCCAGAGATTCGGTTACGAAGTCACTTTTGTGCCCTTCGAAGAAATGATTGCCGAGGAAGAGTTCGAAGAACTGGTCGCGACCGATGCCGACGATGTGGAAGTGCCCCGCGCTCCCGTGGTCACCGTCATGGGTCACGTCGATCACGGCAAGACTTCCCTGCTCGACGCGATCCGAACCACGAACGTGGCCGGCGGCGAAGCCGGTGGTATCACCCAGCACATCGGCGCCTACAGCGTGGAAGTTCCCAGTCCTGATAATCCGGCTGAAAAGCGTCGCGTGGTATTCCTCGACACTCCCGGCCACGAGGCCTTTACGCTGATGCGAGCCCGCGGGGCGAAAGCCACCGACGTGGTCGTGCTGGTGGTCGCCGCCGACGACGGGGTCATGCCGCAAACAATTGAAGCCATCGAACATTCGCGCGCCGCCGGTGTTCCCATCGTGGTGGCCATCAACAAAGTCGATAAGCCCGACGCGAATCCTGATCGAGTCAAACAGGAACTGTCTGTCCAGGGACTCAATCCGGTTGAGTGGGGCGGCGAGACCGAGATGGTCCAGGTCTCGGCCAAAAAGCGAGAGAACATCGAGACTTTGCTCGAAACTATTCTACTGACTTCGGACATTCTGAATTTGCGCGCCAGTACGACGCGCCTGGCATCCGGCGTGGTGCTTGAAGCCAAACTCGATCGCGGCCGTGGCTCAGTGGCGACCGCTCTGGTCCAACAGGGCACTTTGCACATCGGCGATCCATTCATCGTCGGCCAGATCTTCGGCAAGGTACGCGCGATGTTCAATGATCGCGGCGAAGCGGTAACCGAGGCGGGTCCCGCAACTCCGGTCGAAGTTTTGGGACTACAAGGCGTCCCGCAAGCGGGCGAGAGTTTTCAGGTAGTCGCCGACGTAACGCGGGCCCAGCAAATCTCTGGTCACCGGCAAGCAGCCGAACGGCAACGGACGCTCATCAAGTCAACCAAGCGCGGCATCGAGGCGCTGGGCGAAACTGAAGTTAAGGAACTGCTCGTGGTCCTCAAGGCCGACGTGCAGGGCTCGGTTGAGGTGCTCAAGTCGACGCTGCAGAAGATGTCCAGCGAGCGCGTAAAAGTGAAGGTAGTGCGCTCGGGCGTCGGCGCGATCACCGAATCGGATGTGCTGCTCGCATCCGCAACTCAAGCAGGATCTGCGTCAACCGCCGTAGTGATCATCGGCTTTAACGTTCGTCCCGAGTCACGCACCGGCGATCTGGCGAAACAGGAAGGTGTGGACATCCGCCTGCACTCGATCATCTATAAGGTCGAAGAGGAAATTAAGGCCGCGATGATTGGTATGCTCGACAAGATCGAGCGCGAGAAAATCCTGGGCAAGGCAGACGTGCGCGAAGTCTTCCGAGTGCCGAAGATTGGGGCCGTGGCCGGCTGCATGGTTATCGATGGAATAATAAGACGCAACGCCCGCGCCCGTTTGATTCGCGATAGTGTAGTGTCGTGGGAAGGTAACATCGTTTCCCTGCGCCGCTTCAAGGACGACGCCTCCGAAGTTCGCGAAGGCTTTGAATGCGGCATTGGACTGGAAAACTTCAACGACATCAAAGTTGGCGACCAGATCGAAGCCTATGTGATCGAGAAGGTGGCCGCTACGGAACTTTAGGATGCAGACCGCAGGCGCCAGACGGCAGGACTTCTTAGCGTTTCCTGCCTACTGCTTACTGCCTACTGCTTACTTTCATTGTCATGCATCGCCCAGAGCGCATCGCTGAAACCTTGCGCGAAGAGATTGCGCAGATCGTGGGTTACGAATTAGAAGACCCGCGCTTGACCCTGGTCACGGTGACGGAAGTTCGCGTGGCTGACGACCTCCGTGACGCCAGCGTTTATGTCACGGTTCAGGGCGACGAGAAGGAACACCTGACGGCCCTGCGCGCTTTGCAACACGCAGCGCCATATGTCCGCAAGCAGCTCGGATTTGCGCTGAACCTGCGGCACACCCCGGCGCTTCATTTTGTTCGCGACACGGTGGAAGAGAAAGCGGAACGCGTCAGTTCCATTCTCGAGAAGATTGAACCCGTTAGTGAAAGGACGAAGGATGCGGAATGAAATGCGAATTTCGGATTGCGAATTGCGAATTGAATTCGCGGTTCGATCCGAACTTCGCAATTCGAAATCCGCAATCTTGCAATGCTTAGCCAAGTAGTTGAACTAATTGAAAACAAGGATCGCTTTGCGATTACTTCCCATATTCGCCCCGATGGCGACAGTCTTGGTTCCTCGCTCGGTCTATTCTGGCTCCTGCGCGCGCTCGGCAAAGACGTCGAAGTCGTCATGCGCGACTCAGCGCCACCCTCCTATCAAAATCTTCCGGGCGCCAGCAGTATCCGAGTAACGCCGGCTGTGGACCGGGCATACGATGGCGTGTTCGTCATCGAATGCTCGGACATCGACCGTCCCGGTCTGGTCGATCTGGAAAAGCAATTCGTGGTCAACATCGACCATCATTCGACGACTGAACTTTTCGGCACGGTCAACTGGATCGACTCAACCGCTTCAGCCGTCGGCGAGATGATCTACAACCTCTGCAAAGCGACTGGCGTTCGGGTGACGAAAGAGATCGCCGAGTGCGTCTATACCGCACTGCTGACCGATACCGGGTCTTTTCATTATTCAAACACTACCGAACGCACGTTCAAGATTGCGTCTGAGCTGGTGCGCATCGGCGTCAAACCCGCCAAGAGTGCGGAGGCGATCTTCGGTAGCTATAACTGGTCCAAAATCGAGTTGCTGAGTCAGGTGCTGGCGACGGCCAGACGCGACGAGAGTGGTCATGTCGCCTGGATGCGCCAGACTCTGGAGATGCAGAACGGCACCAGGGCCTCGGACGAAGACGCTGACGGCTTTGTTAACTATCCTCTCTCGGTGGGCGAAGTCGAAGCCAGCGCGCTTTTCAAGGAATACGCCCCGGGCGTCTATCGCACCAGCCTGCGCTCGAAAGGCGACGTCAACGTCGCGAAAATCGCCGAACAGTTTGGCGGCGGCGGCCATCGCAACGCCGCCGGCTGCACGCTGAAGGGTGACTGGGACGAGATCGAAGGACAGGTCGTGCCGCTGCTGCGCGACGCCGTCGAACGGGCGAACGGTTTGAAAGACGTAACCGAAGACGCGCTCAAATAGTCCGTTTAGAGGCCGGTGTTGCCCGCCGGCCGCGACCGTCGCTGATACGGGGCAGTAGCCCGACCGTGAGGGAGGGCTTCACAACGGACGATCATTAACCGCAAGGGCGCAAAGGCTCACGCAGAGTAACGCAAAGAGTTTTTCCTCTGCGTCCCTCTGCGAAAACCTTTGCGTCCTTTGCGTTTGAAAGCTTCGTTAGTTATCACTCGGATGGTTTCCAAAGAAAAGAAATACAAATGGCGACGGGAAGACTATCAGGAGCAGACGCGCGGCCTCCTAATGGTCCACACCGGTAACGGCAAAGGCAAAACTACCTGCGCCCTGGGCCTGATGATGCGCGCTGCCGGCCAGAACCTGAACTGCTGCATGATTCAGTTTATGAAGTCGCGCAACGATCGCTATGGCGAACACCTCTCCGCCGAAAAGCTGGGCATCGAAGTCCACACCATGGGCGACGGCTTTACCTGGGACACAAAGAACCCGGAACAGGACCGCCAGACCGCGCGCGCGACCTGGGACCTCTGCGTAGAGAAACTTCGCAGTGGCGACTACGACATGCTCGTCTTTGACGAACTGGTTTACGTTTTGAGCTACGACATGCTGCCCGTCTCGGAAGTGCTGGAAGAAATCCGCGCCGCTCGCGAACGCCAACCTTCACTGCACATCGTGGTCACCGGCCGCGATGCACCGAAGGAATTGATCGAAGCAGCGGACCTGGTGACGGAGATGACTGAGGTGAAGCATCCGTTTCAAGCGGGTATCCGGGCGCAAAAAGGAATTGAGTTTTAGAGCAACATGATTCCCCTTATCGGCACATTTGAGTACAAAGCTGAGTTCAGTAAAGAGGGCTTCAGTGATTCGGATATTGTATTGCTTGGCGCCGATTACAGCGGCCATGGCAGACAACGTCTGGTCGGTCTCAATCCAAAGATCAGATTTTGGAATGATCGTCTTGTCATCGTAGCTGCTGAACAAACCAACTCCACTGTCAGAAACGTGTCTTTCGGAATTGGAGACGGAGTCAGACTAGCGGCCCGACCCGGCGACCATCTCTACGTCACAAGGACTGGGTCGGGAGGGATTGGAATGTCCGTGCTCCGCGGGCAAGAACTCATCCTGGCGGTCGGAGCAGTCAGGGCAGTTCCTCTCGGAAGTGAAATGCAAGTGCGAGTACATCCGCGTTCGGAAGACTCAAATTGGGACGATCCCGCAACAGACACCTGGTTGAAGTTTGGCATCCGAAATCAATCGGTGACCTTGCGAGAGCGAGAAACATCTCAGATCGCAGGTTACTACATCTATGTCGAGCGCTGCTGGCAATACGGTATCCCCGGAACTGACGAATGTGCTTCGATATGCGTCGCAGATGATTCGAAGATGAGGATCTCAACCATGCGTTCGGCTATCTTGCTCGCTAACGCGGATCTGAAAACGGTGGATTGGGACTGCACTGAACACTTCATAGGATGAAACTGAATCCGAGTGGTGTTCTGGTAGGATAGCCGGGTTAGGAACTATGAACGTCTACAAGTATGTTACACCCGAAAGAGTCGATATCTTCAGAAATGGGCGCGTGCGCTTTACCCAAGCTGCAGCCCTTAACGACCCCTTTGAGGCTCACCCTTGCTTCATGGTGTTACGGGAATCATTTGAGAAGCGTCAGCAAACCCTGCTCAAGACTTTCGAAGGACGCGTTGATCGGTCCGCCTAGCGGACCATGTATAGATCGAAAATAGCCCAGCGATTCATCGCTGGGATCACCTGTCCCTCCACAATCAAGTCCGTGAAGCGGACGGCTGAAAGACTCAGATAGGAACTCTCCGATTCAATAATGTCTGTCGCCCGCTTCACGGGCTTTGAATCATATTTCAATTGCTACCCAGCAGTGAACTGCTGGGCTATTTTCGATTCGTCCGCTTCGCGGACTCCTTACTCTCGACCCGTTCGTTACCAATCCCGGTTCTGTAACCCGCGCCTTTTGTGCTACCCTTTTTCCCATCAACTCTAAATCATGAGTTTCTATCCAAGTTAGACACTGACTTCTGGTCTCTGACTTCTGACTTCGATTTTTTGATATATGCCCTGGTTTCGCAAAAAGAAAGGCAAGATCGAGCCGGTGCGCGACTCAGAACGAGTCGTCCGGACTGAAAATGTCTTTGTGCGCTGCGAAGAATGCGGCGAGCACCTCTACAAGAAGGAACTGGAAGAGGCGCTCCAGGTTTGCGTGCACTGCGGTCATCACTTTCGCCTCGGCGCTTACGAACGGCTCGAGCAGTTGTTTGACGATGCTCACTGCGAAGAGCTGGACGCCGAAGTTGTCTCGACTGACCCGCTTGAATTTGTCGACAGCAAGCCGTACTCCAAGAGAATCGCCCAGGCGCAAAGCGCAACCGGACTGCCTGAGGCGGTGATTACCGCGCGCGGGAAAGTTGGCGGCCATCGCGTCTTTGGCGGCGCGATGGATATGAATTTCATCGGCGGCTCGATGGGCTCAGCCGTAGGCGAGAAGCTCACCCGCCTGATCGAGCACGCGATCGAAGAACGCGGCGCGGTGATCATTTTTGCAGCGTCTGGCGGAGCGCGCATGCAGGAAGGCACACTGTCACTGATGCAGATGGCCAAGATTTCGGCCGCGCTCGCCGCCCTGGAAGAACGGCATCTGCCCTTTATTTCCGTGCTGACTGATCCAACCACGGGCGGCGTCACCGCGAGCTTTGCCATGCTGGGTGACTTGATCATCGCCGAACCGAAAGCCCTGGTAGGCTTTGCCGGCCCGCGCGTGATCGAACAGACGATTCGCCAGAAGCTGCCGAAGGACTTTCAACGATCCGAATTTCTCTTGAGTCACGGCATGATCGACGCCATTGTCGACCGCCGCGAGATGCGTGCATACATCATCAAAGCGCTGAACTTCATGATGAATCCCGACATCACCACCGAGAGCACGGCGCAACTTTCCGGGCTGAAGTTTCAAGTCTCAACTTGACGCCTCCAGGTGGCACAGACTTCAGTCTGTGATAATCGAATCGGGGAGTAAGACATCATCACAGACTAAAAAGTCTCTGCCGCCAAGACATGTCGTTCGATGAAGCCCTCGCCTATCTGTTGAGTCTCGGTCACGAGACTCTGACCATGAAACTCGGGCTTCGGAATACGGAAGCACTCCTCAACGCACTCGGAGATCCGCACAAAGAATTCCCCTCAGTCCAAATTGCCGGCACTAACGGAAAAGGCTCAACCGCAGTCGTGCTGGATTCGATCTGCCGCGCCGCCTTTATTCGGACCGGCCTCTTCACTTCACCGCACCTGATTTCAATTACCGAGCGTATCAAGATAAACGGTGCGCCAATTTCCGAATCAGACTTTGCAAAATTCACTTTGCAAGTCAAAACCACGGTCGAGAAATTGATCAAGCAAGGCCATCTGAAAACGCTGCCAACCTTCTTTGAGCACGTTACTGCGATTGCCTTGTTCGCGTTTTGCGAAGCGAGAGTTGAAGTGGCGATTCTGGAAACCGGCTTGGGTGGACGGCTTGATTCAACCACGGCCGCGGGGGCGGAGATTGTTGCGATAACGCCTGTGTCAATGGATCACGAAGAATATCTGGGAAACACTCTGGCGGAAATCGCCGCAGAGAAAGCGGCGATTATCCATCCGGGCGTAACTGCCATCGTAGCGCCACAGGCCGAAGTCGTTCTTGAGCTGATCGTTCGCCAATCCGAGCGGTCCGGCGTCGCACCCAGATTCACCGGACCCACGCTTCCCGACTCGTACGAGAATATTTCGATCGGTTTGCGCGGACGGCATCAAATCGTGAATGTCTCGACGGCGATTGCTCTGGCGGAAGCTCTGCGCGAACGCGGCTTTTCGATCACGCGGGCAGCGATCGACCGCGGGATTGAATCAGCGAATCACCCGGGACGCCTGGAGATGTGGGAAGGCCGGCCAGGATATCTTTTTGACGGCGCCCACAATCCTGCGGCGGCGCACGCTCTGCAAGATTATCTGGACGAGTTCGTGACCCAACCAATCACGATGATCTTCGCTGCGATGAAGGACAAAGCGCTGTCTGAGATGGCTGCAACACTGTTTCCCAAAGCTGATGAACTGATTCTCACTAGACTCAACAACCCCAGGGCTGCCACCGTTGAAATGTTGATGTCGGTTCTGCCGGTGAGCTTCGACAGAGCCAAAATTCGGCTCGCGTCTTCTGTCCCGGAGGCATTGCGGCTTGCGAGAGAGGTGACTCCCGCTGATGGCTTGGTTTGCGTTACCGGATCGCTTTATCTGATTGGCGCGATCCAGGAGGCGTTAGAGGCGGGAAGGGCGCGAACGTCTTGTCCGTAATGGGCTGGACTCGTTGTTGTTCGTTCGATGCTAAACCGCAGAGGGCGCAGAGGATTTCGTAGAGGGACACAAAGGCCTTTCCTCTGCGTTCCTTTGCGAAGACCTTCGCGTCCTCTGCGGTTAATTTCGGCTCGCACCTATTTAAGCTTATGACGTTGCTGACGCAAGCACTTCAAATTACACTATTCGTCCAAACATGTCTGAATCACGAACACCTGAGTTTCTCGATTCCAAAACAGTTTTCGAAGGGCGTGTTTTCAGCGTCACGATAGACACCGTCCGCGAGGATGAAAAGACTTATACGCGCGAAGTCGTGCACCACCCGGGCAGCGCTGTTATCCTTCCGGCGTTCGACGATGGCACGATCTGTCTGGTGCGTCAGTATCGCCATCCCGCCGTGCGCTATCTGCTCGAACTTCCGGCCGGTACCCTGAACGACAAGGAGCGTCCCGAAGAAGGTGCGGCCCGCGAACTCGAAGAAGAACTCGGTCTGGTCGCCGGCAGGATGGAAAAGCTTTCCGAGTTTTTTGTCTCGCCGGGATTTTGTGAAGAGAAGATGTGGTTGTACCTCGCCACCGATCTCACCGCCACGGCCCAGCGTTTGGAAGACGATGAAATACTCGAAGTCGTCCGCTTGCCTCTTGAACGTGCTTTGCAAATGATTACTGACGGCGAGATTGAAGATGCCAAGACGATTATCGGATTGATGCTGGCCGCGCCGCGCATTGGGCTCTCTGCTTTTGCCCCTGATTATCCGGCGGTGTGAAAGCGGGTACAGAACCCGGAGCGGTAGCGACGGGATCCAGACATCCAACTGAGTGGGTCGTACAAATCAGAACTCGCTTTGAATGCTGTCAATGCTAGGGCGTGTCACTCTCAAGGCATATTGAGTGCTCAACCCGGTCGCTACCTCGAGCAGTGTCAGCGATACAGAACCCGGAGCGGTAGCGACGGGATCCAGACATCCAACTGAGTGGGTCGTACAAATCAGAACTCGTTTTGAATGCTGTCAACGCTAGGGCGTGTCCCTCTTAAAGCATCTTGAGTGTTTGACCCGGTCGCTACCGCTCCCGGTTCTGTAACAGGCCGACGTGTCCGTCAATCATAGGTGCGAATTTCGATCAGGTGATTATTTGGATCATTCATATAGAGAGTTGGGGCTGGGCCTCTGGCGCCAGACTCAACGCCAGGACCCGAGTTATTACCGACTGAATGAAACGAGTCGCCATAAGGGATTCCTTTTTCCTTGACCAGCGAGAATGCTTCATCAAACGCCTCGCGGGACAGAGCGAAGGCCAGATGTTCGTTTCCGCCAGTGCCCCATGGCGCCAACTGCAGAGTGAAGTCTTCGCTGACTCTGATTACTGTGAACGGCCCATCCTCGCCCTCCAATTCGAAGCCCAAAACGTTGACGTAGAAATCTACGCTTGATGCTATCTCGCTGACATGAAGTATTAAGTGATCAATGGCGGCCATATTTCACCTCGTGTTTTGTAGGGCGTTGGCGCTGGGTAGTCACGCAACCGCGCCGGGCAAAGCCAGTTGAGAAGCGCTATCCCTCGATTGCTGTAAAACTAGCGCTCAAGCAACAGAGTATTCGATTCCACTCTGCCAAGCCAAGAATTCATGAATTTGATAGCGGGCATGTCCAGGTTGACGAGTTTCGCGCCGGTCCCTTCAAAGCGAACTGTCACATAATTCTTGCCAGGTAGTAACTTTATGGAGAACTCCCTGGTTTCATCACACCAAAACTGGTCGAGTGTGAATTGAAGTGTATATGTCGAGCCGGCGCGCAGCGGTACAATGTAATCATCAAGTCGACCTGCAACGCCTGGGTATCTCTCATCCGCGAATTTGAACCGGCGCGTTTTGCCTTGCGCGTCGGTAAAATTCAAGCTGATATTGTTTGGGAGTTGTACCTTGCCATTCGCCATCATGGCACCCAGATTCAAAGTCACGTCCCGGTCACCGATATTTCGCAACGCGACCTGGAGATTTGAATCAGTCGACGTGAGAGACATTTGCACGCCGCCGACAGGCTGTCCCCACTGGAGAGTTTCTCTCGCCGGGCGCGATGCGCTGGCCGAAAAGAGAAAAATCAATAAGCAAATGGCTTGCGTAAGAATGAGACGGACTCGCTTCATACTCATTGAATGTCACAAGCAAGATAACGTGTGACCCGGCGCGGTGACTACTACCAACCTTCGATTCAATCAAGTTACGAACACGCGATCCGCTCCAACAATTTGTTGGGTTGTGCCGTTGCGAACAGAGCCGCCGGTAAAAAACCGGAGCAGAAGCGGCGGGGTCCAGCCATTCGGTTAAGTGGGTCGAGAAATTAGACGCCCGACTCGGATTCTATTCGCGATGAAAATATTGCTCCAACCTGCATCCGAGTGTTGAGTCTCTAACCCGGTCGCTACCGCTCCCGGTTCTGTACCGAGGAGCGACCCAAACAGCAGTTGACCGGGCGCCGCGATTATATTCAACCTTCAATTTAACCAAAACGGTTGAGAAAAAAGCTCACCGCGCCCCGACCCAACAATGTTTGACGAGACAGCCTTATCAGCACCAACTCTTCAAGCGGATCGTTATGGGTTTCTTGTCGTCAGCAGTTGCTCCCATACGAGTCGTCAATAGCATATCGCCCCTCAAGGTAAAGTCCGATGTGATAACACCAACGAGAGAATCAAGACTGTAGAGGCGATTACTTTTGACACTGTAGAAGTATGTGGCTACATGCCATGGTTGGTGCCCGCCAGAGCTACTTGTAGTGAAGACGAAGAATTGCCCGTCTGAAGTCCACTCGGCATGGTCTACGCCTTCACCATGGTTGTGATCTCGCGACGCAAAGTCTCTGCGTCGCACCAGCACTCCGGAAGGACCGCGAATCTCCAAACGACTCTCGTGATTTTCGTAACCCCGGGCGCCAACCGGAACAATTAACGCCCGGTAGTTTTTATTCGGAGATTCGTAAGACCTTATCTGTCCCGGTGCGGTAATGCCGCAGATAAAGATGACAAGAGCTATTACAGTCTTCATGAACATATTTATCCGAACGGCCGAATATTGGAATTAACCGGGCGCGTACTACTCATAAAATCATCCCAGCCCACGCGGGATCAAAGCCACGCTATTCGCGCTCCGCTCGAATGAATTGTTAGAGCGCGCATAACCACTCAACGCCCGTTATTGCTGCCGGTAAATACCATAGTTTGGATAATTCGAGTAGCGGCGGCTTTGCTTTATGCCCTTGACAGTGAATGTCGCCTCATTCTTCTTCCACCACTGTGCCCAACACTCTTTGGGATTTTCAGGACGCTTTCGCACCTCGGGGCCACCACCATGATGCCAAATAACCTCAGCAACTGTGACGTTTGTCAGAGCCAGATTTGCGCTTAGATTTATGCGCTCCGCATTCGGGGTGAATGCAATTTTATCTTCGGCAATCATTGACCTGATAATCGGAGCAACCGTACGTTCATCACCGACGCCTCCGAGTAGTATGATTACCTGGTCGCTGATTTTAGGATCATCAACTTTCTCTAACAATAACTCTTGAGCCGGAGAGCCTATCTCAAGAATCTTTTTCATTGGTTCGGTAAACTTGAAGTGCCAGCACATAGGGGATTCACAATTATTCTCCGGGCCTGGCCAGGAATTAGTGTAGAGTTCGGCAATTAAGCCCGGGACCTCTGCGTCTTTTGAGTTTTGCTGCTCATGAAGGTAAACACTAGTGGAAGCAACAAAGAGAACTGCGGTCAAGATTGTGACGCGTTTGGTTAGGTTCATGATATTGGCATTCTGACCATCGAGTGGACCGGCGCGGCGATTACATTCCAACTTCGATTCAACCATTAAGTTACGAAACCCGCTACCCGCGCTCTTATCGCTGAGAGAGCAGGTCTAGCAAGCGGTTTGCATGACTGATTCTCTCTTGTCTCGTGACATTAGGCGACTCCGTCGAACGAATATACGTCACCATCGACTCACAATTATCGTGCTCGGCTTGTGGCATTATCCGTCACTCTGAACCAAGCCCCAAATCACGCTGACCATTGCTTACTCCTTCGCAAATCTTCTCGCCCTATGTCGCCCATCCTCGGGTAGTTGGGTAATTTGCGTGTTGCTGGCAATCGGGTCATATTCCGGGGCGCTAGCCCGACCGTCAGGGAGGGCTCAAATTAATGCATCCCGGAGCCCTCCCTGACGGTCGGGCTAATGCCCCGGAGACTAGCAACACACTTTTACCCCACTTGATCTGCAGCGCCACTTGTCGAGGAAACGGCGTGTGGGGTATCGTGCTCACTCAGTCCACCGCTTCAACCGGGAGAACCATGAAGAAACTGACTTTGCTCGCAACCCTGCTCGGCGTTCTTCTTGCCACCACGGCTGCAGCGCAGCAGACGATCGATAGCATGCTCGATCGAGAGATCGTGCAACTCGTCAGCACTTACAAGATGCTACATGCCGCGCCTGAACTTTCGCATCACGAAGAAAAGACTGCGGTCTTTGTGGCGTCGCAGCTTCGCGCCCTCGGCTTCACGGTCACCGAACGCGTCGGCAAGTATGCCCAAACAGAGTTGACCAGTTATGGCGTCGTAGCCGTAATGAAAAACGGCGCGGGCCCGACGGTGCTGGTGCGCACGGAACTCGACGCGCTGCCGGTGGAGGAGAAGACCGGTCTGCCCTACGCCAGCACGGTGAAAGCTAAGGACGATGCGGGTCAGGAAGTCAGTGTCATGCACGCCTGTGGTCACGACATTCACATGACCAACTTTCTGGGCACGGCAAAGATGCTGGTGGCCTTAAAGGATCAATGGCACGGTACGCTGGTGATGATCGGACAGCCCGCGGAAGAAACAGTCAACGGCGCCCGGGCCATGATCGCCGATGGTTTGTACACGCGCTTTCCCAAGCCGGACTTTGTACTCGCGCTGCACGACAGCTCGGACGTAGAAGCTGGTAAAATCACCTTCTATCCCGGCTATGCAATGGCCAGCGCGACCTCCGTGGACCTGGTGATTCGTGGGCTGGGTGGCCATGGCGCCAGACCAGAAGCCACCAAAGATCCGGTGGTCCTCGCCTCGCAAATCGTCCTGGCGCTGCAAACAATTGTCAGTCGCGAGAAATCTGCTCTCGACCCGGCGGTAATAACCGTCGGATCGATTCACGGCGGCACGAAGCGCAATATCATTCCCGACGAAGTAAAGCTGCAGCTCACCATTCGCACGTACAAAGAAGAAGTGCGCCTGCAGATTCTGGCGTCCATTGAGCGCATCGCGAAGGGAATGGCCCTGGCCGCCGGAGTGCCGGAAGATCGCGCGCCGATACTCAAGGTGATCGAAAGCGAAGGCTCGCCCGCAACGTATAACGATCCGGAACTGAGCGAACGGATAGCCGCCGCGATTGGAAGGACAGTTGGAAAGGACAAAGTCATTAAGGCCCAACCCCTGATGGTCAGTGAAGACTTTGGCTATTTCAGTCTCGATCATCAGATTCCGGCTTTCATGTTCTGGTTGGGCGCGGTCGAGCCGTCGAAAGTCGCAGCGGCCGCGAAATCCGGCAAGCCTCTGCCTTCGCTGCACTCGAGTTTGTTTGAGCCACTGCCGGAACCAACCCTGCGCACCGGGATCAAAGCAATGACGACGGCGGTGCTGGAGTTAATGAAGAAATGAGACGCGGCACGACTTTAGTCTTTCAATAAAACATGCAGGGTTTCTTCCGCTCCCTTTGGGAGGGGTTAGGGAAGGGTGCGAAGCATGACGCCGACGGGCCCTCTCCCCCAACCCTCTCCCAGAGTGAGAGGGAGAAAGAGAATAAGTCGTAAGGAGCATCAATTATGGGCAAAGGTGATCAGCGTTCGCGGCGCGGTAAGATCCATCGCGGAACTTTCGGGCGTCGGCGACCCAGACGAAACAAGGGCGCGGTTAAGCCGGTCGTCGCGGCGGTCGAGAGCACGCCGAAGAAGACCCCACGGAAAGAAACTGCTGCTGCCGGGGAATAGAGTTAGCCGGTTCGTTCGTGATGCGCACCGGTCGATTCGCGTTCCGACGACGCGCGGCCAAGCACAACCAGAAGCATGAGGTTCACTACCTGGAGCAGAAATAAGGACCAGACGCCGGATCGCGTGATCTCTGAGCGGAAGCCCTCGCGGACTCGGCATTTTGAGTTGGGACGTCGCGGCGAAGAGATGGCCATCGAACGTCTCGAGCGCGCGGGATACCGGATCGTGGCGGCTAACTTCAGCATTCCGATTGGCCGCAACCGGCGGGACGTTCTGGTCAATGCCGAGATTGACGTCGTGGCTTATGATGGCCCGACGCTGTGCTTTATAGAAGTGAAGACCCGGGCGTCTGATGAATTCAACCCACCCCAGGCCAACGTTGACCTGCACAAGCGCAGACAGATTGCGCGCGCTGCCCGTGGCTATCGACGCATGCTCGGTCTGATGAGTGCACCTTACCGTTATGATGTCGTAGCCGTGCTGCTACCTGCGGACACTGACGGATCGCACGTCGAGCTGTTTAAGAATTTTTGGACTGATGAGAAGCTGCGACCGCGAAACTGGCACGAAGCTCGTTGGGATTAGCTTAGGTCTCGCGACTGTTTAGAGGCGGGCTACCGCCCGCCGGAAAACAGCAAAGTCGGGCAGTAGCCCGACTCTAAACGCCCAATCAAGAAATTATGGACAGCATCGATCCTTACGTCGGTCAAACTCTGGACGAAAAGTACCGTCTTGAACGCCTGATTGGGCAGGGCGGCATGGGCGCAGTCTATCTGGCTACGCATCTCGGCACGGAACGGTATGTCGCCCTGAAGTTGATTACACCCCGGTTCATGCGCAACGAAGAGTTCGTCGAACGGTTCAAGCGTGAAGCGCGGGCCGCCGGCCGCCTGAGACATCCGAACGTAGTCGATGTGACGGACTTTGGTTTTGCGCGGGCCGGCAAAGAGAACGTGGCCTATCTGGTAATGGAATATCTCGACGGTTGCACGCTCAGCGACGTACTCGCCGAAGAGACCCGCCTGCCGCTTTACTGGGTCGTGGACATTCTCGAACAGGTTTGTGCCGCGGTTCACGAAGCCCATCAGCAAGGCATCGTCCACCGCGATCTGAAACCCGACAACATCTGGCTCGAGCCAAACGGCCTCGGCGGTTATCGCATCAAGGTGCTCGATTTTGGGATCGCGAAGCTTGGCGAAGTAGGCAATACCCCACCGGATGCAGCGCCAGTTGGCCAGAACGCGAACGATACACCCACCATTCACCTGTCGGACTCGCCAGGGGCGGCAACGGCGGCCGCGGACGCTTCTGACTTGGAGAGAACGCACGCTCCGCTCGGGCCGCTGATTAATCTGGAGTCCGAAACATTAATTCAGACGGCTCCGGATGTTGACGCCGACGCACAAGCGACACGTCTAACAAAAGATGAAGGGCGGGCGACCCGAGTGAGCCCACCTGACGCTCAATCGACCCAGGCCGGCCAGGAGGGCAACCAGACACGCTTGTTCGCAGACGACGCGCGCTATACGGTTGGGCCAGACGGGGCCCGGCATCAAACTACGGACGCCTCTTCGACCGCAGCGACGTCAGGCTTAACGCGGGTCGGCGCAATTCTGGGAACGCCCCTGTACATGTCGCCGGAACAATGTCGCGGCGAAAACCTGGACGCGCGCTCAGACATTTATAGCCTGGGCATCATTGCGTACCAGATGCTTTCGGGTGCGCCGCCGTTCACCGGCCAAACGACGACAGTCATGCAGGCGCATAACGAAAGTCAGCCGACACCTTTACGAGAACACGATGGAAAGTTGCCCAAGCGAGTATCGCGGCTGATCATGTCTGCTTTGGAAAAGGATCCGGCCGCCCGGCCCCAAAGCGCAGTCGCTTTTGCCAACGCCATGCGCGCGAACGCTGACGGACTGGGCGCCCTTTACCGGAGAGCGTTTGCGCTCTACAGCGAATACTTTCCAAAGTTTTTTAAGCTGTCGTTGCTGGCGCATATTCCGGTAATCGCGGTGACCCTGATGCTGATCGCTGTGCGACTGGCCGAACCACGAATCAGCAGAGTAACGAAGATCGCGCTGCT
>DATNNY010000002.1:0-3575 GCA_035601635.1 Pyrinomonadaceae bacterium | reverse complement strand
ATCAGACTGCTGATCGCCGTCCATGTTGAGCTTCGTAACGCGCACCCGACCCGCCACGGGCGACTTGAAAATGGACGTGCGAATCATTCTTCCGTTCCATTCAACTTCGCGCGGCAGTCCTACATTAACCGACAAGAGCTTCATGAACTTGCGGTCGCCATGTACGGCCGATCGCTGTGTCCCGAGCCAGGATAGTCCGGCGCGACAAGGTGGTAACGATCGGAAAGCGGGACGAAAAGCCGCTCGAACATTCGCGATGAAGTAGGAATTCCGTGCGGCAAGGGAATCGTTGACAGCCTAGCATTAGCGACGCTTGCGCAGCGCACGTCCCTTGGGGCCACTGCCAACGTCTGGAACTTCTTCACCGAGAGCGGTGGCTAAATCAATCTGATGGTCCTGCTCCTGGACCAGAATCTCGCGAATCTGTTCCGCCATCGCATATTCTCCAAGCGCCTCGCATTGCGGGATGCGATCGCGATAATTGCGAATGGTTTCGTTTTCATTATCGAGATCGTAACGGAGCATGTCCCTGGCATTCTTCGATGTGCGGACCGGCTTGGGCGTGACCGCTGGCATCTTGCCCAGATAGTCGATCTGTCGCGAGAGAATCAGGGCATGATCGAGCTCCTGCCTGGCGTGGATCTCAAGCTGAGCGGCGATGTCCATGTATTCCGCGCCTTTGAGCACCTGAGAATAGACCACATAGGCGATGATCGCCTGATACTCGCGGGACAGATCTTCGTTCAACAATTCCGCGAGACGATCGCGGGAAATTTCGTTTTCTTGGGATTTGGGCGCTACCATTTGATTCCTCCCTTTGAGTTGAAAGACAGATTACTAAATTAGATCGCTTCGGGCCAGTGTCGATCCGATGTCTCCAGCCTGGCACACCACGATCGCCAGTTCCAGCGGTGTACCGACAAATGCCATTCCAGCTGCGACGACAGGTTCTGCAGTCCGCTTATTTTCTCATCATCTGATTCCCAGCGATTGAAGCGTCGCTGCATCAACGGTCCCCGTAACGCTTATGTCCTGGTCTTGCTGATAACGTGCAAGAGCGGCTTGTGTCTCGTCGCCGAGCACTCCGTCGATCGCGCCGTTATAGTAACCTAGCTTCCCAAGCTCCGCCTGGATAGCGCTTACCGTAGTGTTGGCCCCAGATTGCTGTGAACCAGCATAGCCTGACTGGTCATAATAGTCGGATGGATACGAATCGTAGTCACTATCTGGGTTTCCAGTGTAATAGTCATAAGGGTAACTGTTGTCATAGTCGTACGGGTAACTGGAAGCGTAGCCAGAATAGTAATCCCCCGGGTAGAGTCCCCACCAGGAACCGCCAATAAAGACGAACACACGGTTGTTATGGAAGTGGGAGTGATGCCTGTCCCAATCGCGATGCCAGTTGTTCGCGGTATGCCGCTCGGTCGCGTGGTTTTTGGCGAACGACTGACGGTTTGCTGTCGTTGACGTCCCCGGAGCAGAGAGTCTATTCCGATCTGCCATTGACCCTGTACGATTCGGCTGCCGATTTGTCGGAGTAACTTGCGAGTTTGCGAGTGGCGTATTCTGCCTCGTCGGCAACGCCCTGCGATTTTGTTGGCTCCTAATCGGGGAAGTCATGCCGGCAATCTGAGGTGTTGGTCGGTTGCCCGACGCTGTGAATCCGCTGGACCTCACAGCTGCCATTCCAGGTCGACCATAATAGTATCGAGGCGCGGCACTTGGCCTGCTGACACTTCTGCCGGTAAAGTATGCACCCCTGAAAGCCGGCGCTGCTCGAAGGCCGCCACCGTAAAAAGCTGGCCCGGCACGAGAGCCGCCACCGACAAAGCCGCCGACGCGGCCTCCCCCGCCAAAGTGGCCACCACCACTAAAACCGCCGCTGCCTCCGTGAGGACCTGCCCATGTTGGTTGGGCAAGATCGAAAAAAGCCACACCCGCTAAGGCCAATAGAGTAATTCTTTTCATGATTTAACGTCCCCGCTGGACCGCCAGGCTGCCATGGCGAGTCAGTGGGATTTCGCGGTGCTTCGTAAGAGGAGATGACTGCTCTCTCTTTCGAGAGGCACCCGGCAGAAACTACGAATCGGATCTTCTAGTGGCGAAATCCCAATTCGCTAACCAAGCTTAGCGCAAGGTGCTCGAACTCCGCTTGTTTACAATGGTCTTTGAAGAAAGCTGTCTCCGTCGCGTCGTGTCCTAGTTGATGCGGTGCAGAGGATCGCGGCCATGCAATCGCCCATCAATTTCTTGATTCTCTCTTGTGCAGCCGGCCGCATAATCGAGGCGACGCACACGTCCTATTCCGGTGCCAATTCGTAATTCGGCGGCAAACTGGCGACGTCGACAAACCGCTCCGTCTCGGTTGTGTCACTCATTTGTAGCTCATTTCTAACTAACACAGTGATTTAAACGCTGCGCCATGTTTCATTGTTGGTGATTAATGATATACGGCAAGGTGTCAGGATTTTCGAACGAACGTAATCGTGTTCTACTTGTTAACCTCGAATTTCTAATTTGAGACTATTCTCTCACCCTTGATGTCTGACCTGGGAAATACCAATCACATTGTTGGTGTTTGGGCGTCTGATTTAATACGGCGATTCTGGCCGCATTCGGAGCATCTTGGCGAAACCGAACTAATCCTGATTTGTCTCGTTGTGGTCGCCTTGCTGGCGATTGTTGCCCGAAGAACCCGAATTCCCCATCCAATTCTGCTGACCATTGGTGGTGTGATCCTGGCACTCATTCCCGGCCTTCCGGAAATTCACCTCGAGCCGGCGTTAGTATTTAATTTGTTTCTGCCGCCTCTGCTTTATCCCGCGGCCGTCTATACGTCATGGAGAGATTTTCGAACAAACCTTCGGCCCATTCTCCTCATGGCCACCGTTTTGGTCCTGATAACGATGGCGGCGACTGCCTCCCTTTTCCCCGCACTGACGGGATTACCTTTGGCTGTTGGTTTTGTTTTCGGTGCCCTTATCTCGCCGCCGGACGCAGTGGCTGCACTATCATTTACGCAAAATTTGCGGGTGCCGCGCAAAATCATTGTGATTCTGGAAGGGGAAAGCCTGGTCAACGACGCGACCTCCTTTATCTCCTTTCGTTTCGCTGTTGCCGCCGTAATGACGGGGAGCTTTTCGCTGGGGCATGCAAGCTTGCAGTTTCTTTTTGTGGCCGTGGGCGGCGTGTGTGTCGGTCTCGCGGTGGGCTGGCTGGCAACGCAAGTGCAGAAGCGCCTGGACGATCCGCCAGTGCAGACAATGTTTTCGCTGCTTACCCCGTACATTGCCTATTTCAGCGGCGAAAAGCTGCACGTGTCCGGCATCCTGGCAGTGGTGATTGCCGGCATGTATTACGGCTGGCGCGCCCCGCATGTCTTGAGCGGACGCATGCGACTGCAAGCGGTCCCTGTCTGGGAAATGGTCTTATTCATTCTCAACGGAATTCTCTTCATGCTCATCGGGCTTCAACTGCCGCAGGTCATCCGCGCGCTTCCTCCGGGTTCCGCATTTCAGGTAGCAACGCTCGTGGTGTTGGTCCTTTTGGTAATCGTGCTGGTTCGTTTTGGCTGG
>DATNNY010000001.1:0-5766 GCA_035601635.1 Pyrinomonadaceae bacterium | reverse complement strand
CGTAAGTCGCAGGCGTCATGCCCAGTTGCGCCGATGACTTCTCGTAAAGACCACGACTCGATCCGTAGCCGGCGTCGTACATCGCCTCAGTCACTGAGGAACCTTCCTTAACTTTTGATTTGAACTGGTTCAGCCGGCGAGCTTCGGCGTACTGCCGGGGGGTGATGCCCATCACGCTCTTGAATGTACGTTGCAAATGATGCGGGCTGACTCCGGTTTCGGTGCTGAGCGCATTAAGAGTAACCGGCTCTTGGTCATGCTCATCGATCGCATGACAAATGCGGCGCACCAGCTCGACCTGCGGATCATCTGCCTGAACGCGGCGTGGATGGCAACGGCGACAGGCGCGAAAGCCGGCCTGTTCGGCCGCCTCGGGTACTTGAAAGAAACGGACCTGTGCGCGTCGCGGCCTGCGCGCAGGGCAGGACGGCCGGCAGTAAATTCCCGTCGAGCGCACGGCAAAGACAAAGCTGCCGTCTCGCGAAGCATCGCGGGCGAGCACTGCGTTCCAAAGCTCGGGATTATTCATAACCATTGTCACGTTAGTTGATACCTGCAACATGTTACTTCACCTCATTCAGATTTGATGAGGTGATAATAGAGGGTTGAGGTAAAGCTATCTATCCGATGTTTGCGATCAAACCCTTCTCGCTGGCAGGCAGTTCCAGGGGGGTGTATAAGGACTGCGGGGATGAAGGATACGACACCAGAGGTCGAAAAGAGGTTTCACGAGATGATGATGGCGCGTTCTGGCGCGGAACGCCTAATTATGGGCTCAAGAATGTTCGACGCGGCGCGTGCGATTGTGATCGCTTCTTTGCCGAAAGATTTGACTGAAGATGAATTCAAGCATCGCTTGTTTGAGCGGATTTACGGAAAGCCGTTAGAGCAGGTTCTAAACACCGTGCGCGATGGCCCGGAGGATGAATAGTGAGAATAGCACTCAAATACGGATTCGTTGTAACCGTAGTCATCGCCTCTTGGGTGGCCCTAAAGCATTTCGTTCTGCACCTTGAATCACAACCTGCTCAAATAGCCGATGTCGCGATCTTCAACGTGACGGCGATTACCGGATTGGCGCTCGGGATTAGGGAGAAACGAAGAACGAACGGTGGAACTCTGACGTATGACGATGGATTGGTAAGCGGGATCAAGATTGCTGTGACTTACGCGATTCTGACCAGCGCTTACTTTGCTGTTCTGCTCGCTACGGTTGGTCCGAAGATGATGCAACAGGAAGGCGAGACCAGCGTGGTGAAGGCTTTTCTTGGCGTGTCGATTGGCTTTGCTCTGTTCGGAGCGGTGTTTTCAGCAATCATCGCGCTGGTGTTGAGAAGATTGTGAACCCATTGATGTTTGTTCGCGCTCCTCCCGCGCGGCTAGTCAACCGTCAACGCTTCCTGCACCAAACGCTGCTGCTCCCGGGTGTGAATCGAGTAACTGCCCGTGGCTGGACTGGCTGATGCTGCGCGTCCTACATAGCGCGGCCGCTCACAGCGTGGCAGCAAATTTTCCAGACGCGACTCCATGAACGTCCAACCACCCATGTTCTTCGGCTCTTCCTGACACCACACCAGTTCTTCCGCATTCGGATAACCGGTGAGTATTTCGGTCAGAGATTTCTGTGGGAAAGGATAGAACTGTTCACAGCGGATGATGGCGACGCGATCTTCCGGGTTAGCTGAGCCCTCCCTATCGACCACCCCACGCGGGCTGCCCGCGCGGGGACCCCGGTTGGTCGGGCTACTGCCCTGTGCTTGTTTCAAATCGTAAAAGACTTTGCCGCTACAGAGAACGATTCGCTCGATACGGTCGGCTTCGGTGATCTCCGCGTCATTGATCAGGGGACGAAAGCCCCCGCTCGTCAGATCTTCCAGCGAGGATCCGGCCGCGGGCAGACGCAGCAGGCTCTTTGGGGTCATAACGATCAAAGGCCGCTCAAACCCTGTTCGAATCTGCCGCCGCAGCAAGTGAAAGTACTGGGCCGGCGAAGTTGGATAACACACCTGGAGATTATTCTCAGCGCAAAGCTGCAGAAAACGTTCGAGTCTCGCACTGGAATGCTCAGGCCCCTGGCCTTCATAGCCGTGCGGCAGGAGCATCGTCAGACGCGAAGTCTGTTGCCACTTGTCCTCGCTCGCGGCCACGTACTGATCGATGATCGACTGGGCGACATTATTGAAATCGCCAAACTGCGCTTCCCACATCACCAGCGCCTCGGCGTTAACTACCGAATAGCCGTATTCAAAGCCGAGTACGCCGGCTTCAGAAAGGGAACTGTCGAAAACTTCAAATCGCCCTCGCGGTGTGTCCGCCGAACGCAATTCAGCCAGCGGCGCCCAGGCCTGCCCCGTCTGTGTGTCGTAGAGAACGGCGTGACGTTGGCTGAAGGTGCCACGGCCCGAATCCTGTCCACTTAAGCGGACTCTTGTGCCCTCCAGAGCCAGCGACCCAAAAGCAATAGCTTCAGCGAAGGCCCAGTCGATCGGCAAAGCGCCTTCGCCCATCTTCGCTCGCCGTGCCAGTTGACTCACCATCTTTGGATTCAGATTGAATCCTTCAGGCACGACTGAAATCTGACGAGCGATGTGCTTAATCAAATCCACCTCGACCGCAGTGTCGATCACCTCTGAGCCATCCAGTTCTATTACGGCGGGAAGGTGAGTGTCTGCGATCTTCTGAGTGGCGGCGATCTCTTTGGCGCGCGCTAAAGCGTCTTCGTAACGACGAATGCGTTCTTCGATCAGTTGATTCACGCCGGCTTCGTCAATCACGCCTTCGCGCACGAGCCGCTTCGCATACAAGGTTCGCACACCCGTATGGGCCTTCACGCGCTGATACATCAGCGGTTGGGTATAGCTCGGCTCGTCAGTTTCGTTGTGCCCCAGGCGGCGAAATCCAACCACGTCAAGCACTACGTCCTTCTTGTATTGTTGCCGATAGCCGAGTGCGATGCGCAGAGTGCGATAGGCAGCTTCGGGATCGTCTCCGTTGATGTGAAAGATGGGCGACTGGGTCATGCGCGCGACGTCGGTGGAATAGATCGATGAGCGGCCCGCTTCCGGCGAAGTGGTGAAGCCAATCTGATTGTTGATGATGATGTGAATGGTGCCGCCCGTGCGATAGCCGCGCAACTGCGCGAGCTGCAGCGTCTCCATCACGATCCCTTGCCCGGCGAACGCGGCGTCTCCATGCAGCAGCACCGGCAGAGCATGATTCATCGCGTCCTCGCGCGCCAGATCACTTTCGGTCATCGCGTCCTGCGTCGCGCGGGTCATTCCTTCGACCACCGGATCGACGGCCTCAAGATGACTGGGATTTGGTGACAGAGTGAGTCGAACTTTTCGTCCACTGGCCGTCTCGCGTTCACCCGTAGCCCCCTGATGGTATTTCACGTCGCCTTCGTCCGCCGGAAACGATGGATGCACTGAGCCTTCAAAAGCAGTGAAGATGCGTTCGCAAAAATGTCCGACGACGTTTGCCAGTACATTCAAGCGGCCGCGATGCGCCATGCCCAGCTTGATGTCCTCGACACCCAGGTCGCCGGCGCTCTCGATCAACTGATCGAGCAGAGGGATGATCGTCTCGCAGCCTTCGATTGAAAAACGCTTCTGGCCCAGAAACTTCGTGTTCAAAAAGCGTTCGAACTGTTCGGCGGAAATCAGTTTCCAGAGGATCCGTTTCTTGACTTCGACGTCGATTGGCTCGGGTTGGACGAACTCGCGCCGAATCTGCTCACGCAGCCAAAGCTTTTCTTCCTTGCTCTGAATGTGCCGGTATTCGGTGCCGACTTTGCCACAGTAGGCGCGCTGCAGAATGTCGAGGATCTCGCGCAGCGTGGCCGTCTCAGTACCAGCAAGGCCGGCTGTATAGAACGAGCGATCGAGGTCCCAGATAGTTAGATGGTAGGTTTCGATATCCAGCTCGGGATGATAAAGCAGCGGCATCGCATGCAATGGATCGATGTCGGCGATCAAATGGCCGCGCACCCGGTAAGCATTGATCAGTTCCATGACGCGCGCCTGGCGAATCGATTGCTCGTGCATCTGATCGACGCCCAGAAAGAGCGGATTCCGATCGACATTCCAGCGCAGAGGCGCGTGCGGAATTCCGAGATCGGAAAAGATCTCGTCATAGAACTTGTTCTCGCCCAGGAGTAACTCGTGCACGCGAGCAAGGAATGAGCCGGATTCGGCCCCCTGAATGATCCGATGATCGTAAGTGCTGCTAATCGTGATGGCTTTACTGATGCCCAGTTGCGGCAGAATTGCGGGCGCCATCGATTGATACTCGGCTGGATATTCGATCGCACCGGTGGCGACGATAAGTGATTGTCCAGGCATCAAACGCGGAGTAGAAGCGACGGTGCCAATCGTTCCGGGATTTGTGAGCGAGAGAGTGGTGCCCTGAAAATCTGCTACCTGCAACTTGCCTGTGCGCGCGCGAGCGACCACGTCGTCATAAGCGGCCAGAAATTCCGAGAAGCGAAGTTTATTTGCGTTCTTGATGTTGGGAACCAGCAGAGTGCGCGACCCATCTTTCTTTTCCAAATCGATCGCGATGCCCAGGTTTACCGATTCGCGCCTGACCCGCGATGGCTGTTCGTCGATCACTTCAAAGCCGTCGTTGAGCTGGGGGAACTGATCGATCGCGCGCAGGATGGCGTAGGCGATCAGGTGCGTATAAGAACCCTTGCGGCGATCATTTTCTTCCAGGTGGCGGTTAATAATGCGGCGGTTCTCGTCGAGCAATTTAACCGGAATGCGACGCTGCGAAGTTGCCGTCGGAACTGAAAGGCTGGCCTCCATGTTCTCGACGATTTTCAGAGCGGCGCCGCGAATGGGAGTTACTTGCTTGTTTGTTTCGGACGTCGCCGCTGTTTCGGCAACCTTCGGCGTAGCAGCCTGCGCGGGCGCGACAGCTGTTCCGTCTCGGCGGCCATCGGACTTAGCTTTGGAACCGCTCCCTTCAGCCTGGGGCAGGATCGTCGTGCGGCCTTCTCCCGGAAATAGAGACGCGCCATTGGCTTCGACGAGCTCTTCAAAATAAGTCCGCCATGATTCATCAACCTGCGCCGGATCACCGCGCCAACGCGCCAGTAAGCCCTCGACATAGGTCGCGTTGGCGCCGAAGTTTTCAGCGATAATTTCAGATAAATCAGTTCTGTTTTGCTCTTGAGCCAAAGAATTTCACCTCACGCAGGGGCGGCGCGATTGCACGCGCTCACATCGATTACCGTTGGTCTTTCGTTATGACAATAGGTTAGCACCTTCCGTTTCTGTTTGCATCCGGCCTTTAGTGGCACAGACTTTCGTCTGTGATTGGGTTCATATTTTAAATACTCGTAGCCCTTGGCGGCTCAGGGCGATGAGGTCAGTACCGGGAGCGGTAGCGACCGGGTCTTACGCTTCACATGGCACGAGATCGCATGGACGAAACCCGGTCGCTACCGCTCCCGGTATTGACCTCACTACCTCGAAGAGCCAATCACTCGAAATAGAAAGCGCCCTCTCCGATTTAAACTCGAATTAAATTCCATCGAATGATATTGTATGCGGCCATTCATTGCTCAGTTCCGGAGGATCGAGTTCGCTCATGACTGACGAAACCCCAGAGCCCAAATCAGGCTTCAAAACCGTTCTGGTTTTTTCGATGTTGTTCGCGGTGCTGGGCGCCGTCATCGTCTTCGCCTACTTTGCCACCTTCCGGCGGCCTATCACTACAGTCATTCTGGTTCGTCACGCAGAGAAAATGATCGATCCCAAC